>CAYYNP010000226.1:0-16674 GCA_964472545.1 uncultured Planctomycetaceae bacterium
AGGTCACGCTGGCTCGCAGGTTTCCAGGAGTTTGCACCTAGAAACGGAAGAGCCCAAATCCCAGAAATTCCTAGATACACGGGGAGGATTTTGGGAGATTTCTGGGTTTGCGGCTTGTTGGCGGGCGCCAGCTTTCAGGCTCGTTCCCAAACTCCAGTTTGGGAACGAGCGGAAGGTGCTCAAGCTCAAGCCCCGCCCGCAGCGGCGGCCTGTTGCTGGGCGATGATGGCGGCGGCCGCGGCGGAGCCGCTGTTGCCGTGGATCGACGCCAGCGACGGCAAGCCGAAACCGAACCCTTCGAACGAATTCGACCAGATCTGCTCCCCGGTGGCCGTGTCGAGGCAATACGTGTAGCCGTGTACCGAGACCATCAGCCGATCGCCGTCGAGCAACACGGCCACATGCGGCGACCGCCCCTTGGGCGACTTCCACTGCCAGACGATCTGGCCCGTCTGCCGGTCCAACGCCGCCACCCGGGAGTTGAAGCCGACGAACAGCAGATCCAAGATCGACCGCTGCGGGGAAAGTTGAGGTTCATCGAACGATTCGGACATGATGGGCTCCTCCGAAGACTGGCTGATTGGGCGAAACGGATGGAAGGTCCGGCCCCCGTGTTATTCGTCGAGGGCCGCCACATTCTTGGCCGTGAATTCCCAGACGACGGTCAAGAAGACCGTGTAGGCCAGGCAGCCGGCGAAGACCCTCGTGAATTCGAGGTGCTCCGGCCACTGTCCGTGCGCTGACGAACCACTGAACCCCATTGAGGCGAAGACTGCACATAGAGCCACGAGGGCCGTGCCCAGCCCAAGGCAGAGCGTGCCAGTTTTGATCAGCCAATCGTGGTCCTTGGCACGGGCAATGTCGGCCAGCCTGTTGAGAATCGCGGCAAGCCCGAATCCGAACGCGGGTTGGAACATCCACCAGTGCGCCGTGCCGGTTCGCCAGAATCCATCGATAACACCGCAGTTGACGATCAGCGCGGCCGCCGAGAAGGCCAGGGATACGATGAACCACTTGCTCGATCTGATGAACAGCCCCGATATCGCAACGAGCAGGATGTAGAAGGAATCGCGGAGCCCGTAGAAGAACGAGTGTTCCATCCACTGAACGACGTCCAAGAATCGGAACGCACTGCCCAGCCCAAGCAGTGCGGCGACGAGGCCGGTGACTGACAAGAGTGATTTCAGCGAGAACTGGGAGTTGGGCACGAGAGGTACCTACCAGACAGTGTCTCCACCACGAGCGTCCTCGATTCACGCCGCAGCGCGCCCCATCTGCCGTTGCCCCTCGCCGTCGTCTGCCAGACTCTCTAATAGGTCAAGCGTCTCCTCCGTCGCCCCGAGTTGCTCCAGCACCAACTCTTGAGCTCGGCCGCCGAGCACCGCAGCGTAGTCGGGATCCTGCAAGCAACGCCGGGCGAAGCGGGCCAACTCGTCGGCATCGTGGATGACGACGGCCGCGTCACGCGACAGCATCGCCGTGACCACATCACGAAAGTTCTTCGTATTCGGGCCGAACGACACCGCCGCGCCATACGCGGCCGGCTCGATCATGTTCTGCCCGCCGCGGTTGCCAAGGCTGCCGCCGACGAAGGCGATCTGCGCGGTGCCCCACCAGGCACCCAACTCGCCGACCACGTCGACCAACAACACGCGGGCTGCCGGATTTGCACCTTGCGTATCCAACTCCGTCCGCCGCTGCCAAGCGACGCCGCTATCGTCGAGCAAGCGCCCGACCGCCGCGAAACGATCGGGATGACGCGGCACGAGCACCAGACGTAAGTGCGGGAATTCCGTCACCAAACGTCGGTAGACGTCGATCGCCATCGCTTCTTCCGGCTCTTGCGTGCTGCCGGCCAGCAGCACGGTGTCGGAATCGGCGAACCCGGCCAGTTCGGCCAGCCGACGGGTGGTGGGGTTGTCGCGGTCGGTTTGGGCGCCGTCGTACTTCATCGAGCCGGTTACGTGGACGGTTTCCGTGGGGGCGCCTAACGAGCGGAACCGCTCGGCATACGTTTCATTCTGCACGGCCAGCAAATCGATCTGCCGCAATACGCGGCCGACCAGCGGCCGGATCCGCCGGTAGCCGCGATGGCTCGACTCGCTCAGCCGGCCGTTGATCACGGCCACCGCCGCGCCGCTCTGCCGCGCCGCGCGAATCAGGTTCGGCCACAGTTCCAACTCGGCCAACACCAACACGTCGGGCCGAATCCGCCGCATGGCCGCCCGCACGGCCCAGGAGAAATCCAACGGGCAATAGAAGACCGACAGGTCCGAGTATTTCTTCCTCGCCAGCGCCATACCGGTCATGGTGGTGGTCGAGACGACGCACTCCCAGTCGGGCCGCCGCCGGCGGATCTCGCGCAGCAGCGGGGCCAACAGATTGACCTCGCCCACGCTCACGGCATGCAGCCAGATGCACTTGCCTTCTGATTCCCGCCGCGGCACGCGTCCGAGGAATTTCGCCGCGTATCCTTCGCGATACTTGCCCTTGCGCATCGACGCCAACACCAGCCACGGCAAGGCGGCGAGGATCAGCAGCATGTAGATCAGATTCAGGAGATAAGGCACGTGGGATTCCTTTCCCCGAACACGTGAAGCGTTCGATGAGAACCGTCAGGGCCGGTCCGTTGGTTCGGAGTCCGGCGACGTTTCCTTTGAAGGAGTATCTACCGATCGGACAAGGCGGTCGGCATGGCGCTGCTGAAGCTGCATGTAGTATTCCACGAGTCGCTTCGGATCGTGGCCACACTCTTCCGAGATGCTATGACGAGCTTCGCGAATCCGAGCTAGCGGCGAATCGGAGTCCATCTCAATCCTCCTCTGCGAGCAACTCCAAGGGAGTCACCAGAGCTGGAACGAATAGGTTCAGGACGCCATTGACGCGACGGATATGGCCAAACTTGTTGGCGTTCGCCAGGTGTTGGCAATTCCACGTCAACAGGAAGTCACACTTGTAGTAGGAGGCGAGCGCCAAGTGGAGTGCATCACCGGCCGGATCTGCGGGCATAACCGATCGGTTGATGTAGGTCTCTACGATTTCCACGACCGGTACGTCAATCGCCAACAGAGGCACGTTGTCTATCAGTGCTAACGCCTCTCCTTTGCGCGGGTACTCCCCGCGCTCCAACTCGCTGAGCACTGCTTCACTGGTAAACAAGTCATAGACGTGCCTCTTGAAATCCCACCAGTGCCGTGTCCAGTTTGCCCTCGCGACCATTTCGGCGTCCGATCGGGCTGAGTAGTAGAAACTGGGGATCGTCGTTTCGATGTAGACTTTCGGCCGTTGCACGATTCGCCTTTCTCGCGCCCCTTACCGCTTCCGCATGCAACAATTCTTGAACTTCTTCCCGCTCCCACATGGACACGGATCGTTACGCCCCACGCGCTGCCCTCGCGTGCGGATCGGCTCGGGCTTGCCGTCGCTTTGGGTGCCGTCGATGGCCGCTTTTTGCTGTTCGGCGATCTCGCTGACCGAAGCCGCCTCTTCGTGGACCGCCCGGGCTTCGCTCCAGGTGGAACCGATGAACCCCTCGTCGAGTTGTTCCAGGCGGAAGACCAGTCCGGTCACGCGCTCGCCGATCGAGTCCCACATCGCGTCGAAGGTCTTCATGCCCTCGCGCTTGTACTCGACCTTCGGGTCGACCTGGGCGTATCCCCGCAGCCCCACGCTGCTGCGCAGGTGGTCCATCACCAGCAGGTGCTCTTTCCAGGCCGTGTCGAGCAGTTCGAGCAACAGGTCTCGTTCCATCTTCCGCATTTCCGGCCGGAAGCGCATCTCCAACGCGTCGGTCACGCGGCTGCGCAGTTCGTCGGCGGAAAGGCCGGCCATCTCCTCCGGAGAGAGATCGCATTGAAGGTTCGTCGCCAGCCACTCGGAGAGCGACTTCAAGCGGCCGTTCTCGCCGGTGTTGCGGAGCGGCTCTTCGGGCGAGTCGCGATGTTCGAGTAGTTGCGCGAGTTGGCTCTCGGCCTCCGCCTTGAGATCGCTCGCCGCCGCGGCAAACTTGCGGCTGTGGTCCAGCAGCAACGCCCGGATCTCGTCCCGCTGCCGATTGCGCAGATCGCTGATGCTCAGTTCGACTTCGAATCGGTCGCGGGCCCAATCGGCCAGCGCCTCGCGGTCGTAGCGCTTGTGGCCGCCGCCGTCGCGGGTGGTGAAGTGGTATAGCCCGGCCATCACCGGACACTCGACCTCCTTCTCGTTGTAGGCGGCCTCTGCCCGATCGTGGACCCGCTTCCTGATCTCCGCCGGCTCCAGATCGCGGACCTCGTCGGGAGTCAATTCGATGCGGAACTTCTGCCCTACCCAGCCACAGGCCATGCGGAGGCCAAAATCGGCTTCGAGGAAGCGGGCGCCGTCGCTAAGATCGATCTTCATCACCGCGGCCTGGCCCTTTTCGATGAGGAAGTCGCCCACCTCATCGCGGCCCACCCGTTTGAGGTCGCGGTCGCGAATGCCCAACCGCCAGCGGGTGTTGCCCATCTTGGCCAGGGCTTCCCAGTTCCAGTCGCGCGGATCGACGTCGTCGGGGAGGTTTTCGTCGACGGCTTCGATCACGTGGCCTTCGACCTGCCGCTCGGCCACGTCTTTGGCGTAGTCGTCGGCCGTGGCGAAGTCCATGCCGCGGAAATCGCGGGCCTCGAGCTCGACCGCCAGTTCCTTGCTGGCCCAGCGGACGAACGACTCGACGCCGTACTCGCGGTCGAGGAACTCGCCTAAGTAGCGGTCGATCTGCCGATCCATCATCTCCAGGACCAACAACCGGCAGTTGCCGCCGTCGAGGATATTTTGGCGGTAGGTGTAGACCCGCTTGCGCTGCTCGTCCATCACCTCGTCGTATTCGAGCAGGCTCTTACGGGCCTCGAAGTGGCGTTCCTCGACCTTCTTCTGGGCGGCCTCGATCCGCCGGCTGACCATGCGGCTTTCGATCGCCTCGCCTTCCTTCATCCCCAGCCGTTGGAGGATGCCCTTGACCCATTCGCCGGCAAAGATCCGCATCAGGTCGTCTTCCAGCGAGAGGAAGAAACGGCTGCTGCCCGGGTCGCCCTGCCGTCCACATCGGCCGCGAAGCTGAAGGTCGATCCGGCGTGCTTCGTGGCGTTCGGTGCCGATGATGTGCAGCCCGCCCATCTCGACCACTTCGCGTCCCTCGGCGATCATCTGTTCGCGCTGCTCGATCTCGTTGACCAGCGTGTCCCATTCGTCGGGCGGGACTTCCAGCCGCGTGGGGTACTTTTCTTGCAGTTGGGCCCAGGCCATCGCCTCGGGGTTGCCGCCGAGGATGATATCGGTACCGCGGCCGGCCATGTTCGTGGCGATCGTGACGGCCCCTTTGCGCCCCGCTTGGGCCACGATCTCGGCCTCGCGCTTGTGATGCTTGGCGTTGAGCACCTCGTGCTTCACGCCGCGCTGATCGAGGTCGGCCGAGATCTGCTCGCTCCGTTCGATCGAGATCGTACCCACCAGCATCGGCCGGCCCCGACGCTCGATCCCGCGGATCCTCTCCCGTGCAATGGTCTCTTTTCCTTTGCGGCCCTTGGGGTTGAACTCGATCGAATCGTCGTCCTCGCGCGTGATCGTCCCGAACCACTCCTCGTGGTTGTCCATCTCGAGCACGTCCCACTTGTGTATGCGTTCGATCTCGTCGGCAACGGCCGTGTATTTCTCCTTCCCGGTGCAGTAGATCACGTCCGGGTTGTTCGTCCGCCGAAGCTCGCGGTTGGTGGGAATAGCCACCACGTCGAGCTTGTAGATCTTCCAGAACTCCGAGGCCTCGGTCATCGCCGTACCGGTCATGCCGCAGATCTTCACGTAGAGCTTGAAGAAGTTCTGCAAGGTGATCGTGGCCAGCGTCTGGTTCTCCTTCTTGATCGGCACGTTCTCTTTGGCCTCGACGGCCTGGTGCAGCCCGTCGCTCCAGTTTCGCCCGGGCATCAGGCGGCCGGTGAATTCGTCGACGATCACGATCTCGCCGTCTTTGACCACGTAGTTGACGTCGCGCTTGTAGAGGTGATGGGCTTTGAGCGAGTTGTCGATCAAGTGCGGCCATTCCATGTTGCCGGCCGTATAGAAGCTCTCCACGCCGGCGATCTTCTCGGCCGCCCGCACACCGTCGTCGGTCAGGTGGGCCGAGTGCTGCTTCTCGTCGACCTCGAAATGCTGGCCCTTCTTCAACTGCCGAGAGATCTGGTCGGCCTTGGCGTAGCGGCGAACGTCGTCGTGGGCCGGGCCGGAAATGATCAGCGGCGTCCGGGCTTCGTCGATGAGGATGTTGTCGACCTCGTCGATCACCGCGAATTGCAGCGGGCCTTGCACCTGCTGGGAGTGTAGCGGGTAGTTGTCGTCGGCCTGGGCGGCCCGGCGCATGTTGTCGCGAAGATAATCGAAACCGAATTCGTTGTTCGTACCGTAGGTGATGTCGCAGGCGTAGGCCTTCTGCCGGTCGGAGGCGTCCATGTTGCTCTGGATGGCGCCGACCGTAAGCCCCAGCGACATGTAAAGCGGACCCATCCATTCCATGTCGCGGCGGGCCAGATAGTCGTTCACCGTAACCACGTGGACGTGGCCTGCCAGAGCGTTGAGATACGTCGGCAACGTTGCCACCAGGGTCTTGCCCTCACCGGTGACCATCTCCGCGATGGCCCCGCCGTGCAGCACGATGCCGCCCATCAACTGCACGTCGTAGTGGCGCATGGCCAACACGCGGCGGCCCGCCTCGCGACAGACGGCGAAGGCCTCATTGAGCAAGTCGTCGAGCGTCTCACCGGCGGCCAGTCGCTTGCGAAACTTGGCCGTCTGCGCCTTCAGTTCCTCGTCGGTCATCTCCTGGTAGGTCGACTCCAGGGCGTTGATCGCCTCGACCTGCGGCTGGAGCTTCTTCAGGAACCGGGCGTTCGACGAGCCGAACAGCCCCGTGACGAACCGCTCCACCGTCCGGCCGAAACCGCCGAATATGCTGCCGAATATCTCGGCTACGCGAGAAAGGAATTCTTCCATGGCTATTGAGAACCGTGAGTTAGAAAACTACGGCAAAAGAGGCAATTCATACCACCCGAAACAACGCGTTTCCCCCAAGTGTTGCCCTCGGGGTATTCTACGGGTGGGCGCAAATAGGTCCAGTTGGGCAATGTATAGGCTGCGATATACCCAGTCAAGCGGGGTTATCGGGGTACTCCACCCCTATTGGGTGTATTCGATGGCAGGCAAGGGATCTTGTAGGGCGGGATAGGCGAGAACGGAAGGGCCGTGAGCCAAAGTCCCCTCTACTTGATGGCGTATGCACCCACTGTGGACTGCTAATAGCCGCTGGCGGAAGCCTGTGGACGTGCGGCAGTACGGTCGGCTGGTCCATCCGAATCGAAGCACGTATGATGCCTCTCGTCGTCTATCGCAAATTGAACACGCATTGTATATACACATCCTCCGGGGGCTTCCGCCCCCGGCTAACGCTCGACTTCCAAGTAACCCCGAAAAGACCGCCCCCACCTGTGACACTGGCTGCCGAAGGTCCTCTCTTGCCCCACTCCCCAGTTACGCGTTCCATCGATGGCCAGTTGGTGTTCTTAGGCACCGGCACCTCGCACGGCGTGCCGGCGATCGGTTGTGGGTGTGCCACGTGCCGAAGCCCAAACGAGAAGAACCGCCGCACACGGTGCAGCGTCGCGCTCGGATTGCCCCAGGGCAATCTGCTGGTCGACACGCCGCCGGATATGCGGTTTCAGCTTCTCCGCGAGGGCATCGGGCTAATCCACGCGGTCATCTACACGCACGAGCACGTCGACCACCTCTTCGGGCTCGACGACCTGCGGATCTTCTCCCGCTACCTGGGCACTGACCTGCCGGTCTACTGCAACGAGCCGGTGCGCAACCGGATCCACAAGGCATTCGATTACGCGTTCGACCCGATCACCCGCGACTATCCGGCCGGCGGCGTGCCGCGTCTCGAGTTGCGGCCGATCGGCGACGAGCCGTTCGACGTGCTCGGCATGCGGGTGATCCCGATCCGCCTGGGCCACGGCCGCTTCCAAACGCTGGGCTACCGTTTCGGCAACATCGCCTACTGCACCGACACCAACGAAATTCCGCCTCAGAGCATGCGGAAGCTCCAGGGGCTCGACGTGCTGGTGCTCGATTGCCTGCGGCCCGAGCCGCACGTGAGCCATTTCAGCCTCTCCGGCGCGATCGAGATGGCCCAACGTCTGGCCCCGCGGCGGACGTTGTTTACCCACATGTCGCATCGTTTGGAGCACGAAGCCACCGCGGCCGCGCTGCCGCCGGCAGTGGAGTTGGCGTACGACGGGATGACGGTTCCGTTGAGTTAGGCGTGGCGGGAAAGTCGCCGTTGCAAGGGAAGGGTGCCTGGGGTCGACGCACGAGGAACGAGTGCGGAGCCCCCAGAGTATCGAGCCCCCAGAGAAAAGTGCTCCGCCCAGCCTTGCAGCGGCAACTTGCACGCCTCGCCCGTTGACGTACAATCGCGGCAGAACGTCCGCCGATCCTGCAAACGAGAGAAACCATGCCTGTAAGCCTGAGCGAGTTTGCCCGCAACGTGACCGTCGAAACGGCCTTCAGTGTTTTGGCCCGGGCCAAGGAGTTGATTGCCGGCGGCAAGGAAGTGATCGAGTTGGAAATCGGCGACAGCCCGTTTCCCAGCACGTCGTCGGCCAAGCAGGCCGGGCTCGACGCGATCCGGGGCGATCAAACGCACTACTGCCCGTCGATTGGTTTGCCCCCGATGCGCGAGGCCGCTTCGGAGTTCGTCAACCGGGAATACGGCCTGGAAACGACCGCTGACAACATCGTGGTGGGCCCCGGGGCGAAGATCTTCGAGTTGCTGTTCTGCGAGACGTTCCTCGACCCCGGCGACGGCGTGCTGGTCTTCAGCCCGTACTTCCCGACCTACGTGCCGAACATCGGCCGGCGCTCGGCCCGGGTGTGGCTTTCCGATCTGACGCAGGAGCACGAGTTCCGCCCGAATCTGGCCGACGTCGAGCGGTTCCTTGCCGAGGACTCCCGCCCCAAGGCGATCTTCATCAACAGCCCCCACAACCCGACCGGCGGCGTGGCCACCGAAGAGGACCTGCGCGGGCTGGCCGATCTGATCCGCGGGCGCGACGTGGCCGTCTTCAGCGACGAGCCGTACGACCGGATGGTCTGGCGTGGCCGGCACCACACGATCAACGCGCAGCCCGGCATGCTCGAGCAGTGCGTGGCGGCCTACACCTTCAGCAAGTCGTACAGCATGAGCGGCTGGCGATTGGGATACGCGGTGACCTCGCCGGAGACGGCCACGATGTTCGGCAAGCTGATCAACACGTGCCTCTCCTGCACGCCGCCTCTGGTGCAATTGGCGGGAATCGCGGCCATGCAGCAGGACGACAAGGAAAGCCGCCTCTCGATGGCGAAGTTCCGCGAGAAGGTCGAGATCCTGGTGGCCGGGCTCAACGCGATCGAGGGCGTCAAATGCCTCGACCCGGGCGGCACGTTCTACGTCTTTCCGTCGGTGGCCGAGATCTGCAACCGGCTGGGCATCACCTCGCACGGTTTGGCGATGTACTTGCTGGAAGGGGCCGACGGCGCCCTGGGCGTGGCCTGCTTGGGCGGCGAGTGTTTTGGCGACGCCGGGCACGGTTTCCTGCGATTCAGTTGTGCCGAGCCCAACGAACGGCTCCGTCAGGCGATCGAATTCCTGCCGACGGCCTTTTCGCGGACCGACCGCGTGCAGCAATTCCTGGCGGCGCACCCGGAATTCGTGCTGGAGACGCCATACTAGGTCGCCGTTGGGGCGTGCAGTGCCACCCAAACAGGCGGTCGGCCGTTTGACCAGGAGAACTGCAAAGTGTGCGGGAGCCCGAAAAAGGGGACTGGCTCCGTCGACGATCGATGTGGCTGTAGGGATTCGCAGTGCCGACGGTGCCTGTCCCCTTTCTTCGGGCGGCGACACTGGGGCACCGTGGAAAACGGGGACAGGCACCGAGCCGGGAAGTTCGTCGGCAGGTTCCGCGTTGATCCTGGCTCGGAGCCAGTCCCCTTTTTCCACTCCCGCGAATCGACTGTGCAGTTCTCCGGCCGTTTGACAACGGGCCGGCATTTGTCTATATTAGTTGCCGTTGAACTGACACTTCGATCTCGGATGATGAAGCCATTTTTGCATTGAGGCAGAACGGGCGTCCGCGTAACAGACGTTTATCCGAAAGGAGAAACAAGGGGCCAGCGACCTTGCGCTCTTGCGATGAGGTTTCTGGCCCCTTGTTTCGTCCTCGGTTGTTTCGTCCTCGGAGCGGACGCTCCACGAATATCATTCTCCCCAACACTTGACGGAGGCAGCGACACGGTCGTTTCGGCGGATTTCGGCTCAGAGGCCGAGTCTGCCGTCGGTTCCTGAGGAGCCGCCCGACTAGCTGCCGTCGAGTTTCTGCCGGGGACCTCTCGCACAACGCACGCGAGAGCCTCTTCTGGGAAACGCGATTGCGGCGCTGTGCGCGGTGATCCTCGTTCGACGCGTTGTTTGTTTTCCGTCTGTACGAATGAAATGAGGTTGCGCCATGTTTTGCGATCACCAATCCCCCAGACTCGCTTGCTTTGTGGCTGTGTCGCTATTGCTTCTGTCCTTCGCTGCCGTCGATCGGGCGGCCGCGGAGTCGCTGCTCCAGGTCGACCTGCCGACCAACGACATCGTTTATGATCCCGTTTCCGACATGCTCTATGCCTCCGTGCCCAGCAGCGCCGGGTTCCCGCGTGGCAACAGCATCACACCGATCGATCCGCACACGGGGGCGATCGGTACGTCGGTGTTCGCCGGCAGTGAACCGGGCCAGCTTGCCTTGGCCGACGACGGCTCGCTGTTATACGTGGCGCTGGGCCCGACCAATCGCGTGGGGCGATTCAACGTGCCGACGCAGACGATGGGCGCCGACTTCGAGATGGGCCCGGCCAACTACCGCGTCCAGGATATGGAGGTCGTGCCCGGCCATCCCGAGGCGTTGGCCATCGCCCGACGGCACACCAGCGGCAGCCCTTACAACCAGGGCGCCGCCATTTTCGTCGACGGTGAAATGCTGCCCACGGCCACCGGCATGGCCTCGTGCGATCTGATCACGTTCTCCGATTCGGCCGACGTGCTCTACGGCCACATGAGTGGGATCAGCCCCCACACGACTCTGCTGACGCTCGACGTCGACTTGAATCCGGCCGACGGCGGCGTGCGGATCACCAAGACGACCGGCGGGCTAGTGTCCGGTGATATCCAGTACGACGACGGGCGCGTTTACACCAGCCGCGGTCACGTGGTCGACCCGGTGAACCACTCGCCATTGGGCAGTTTCGCCGGCATCCCCTTCGGCGGCCGTGCGTTCGTGCCGGACTCGGCCAACGACAAGACGTTCTTCGTTTACGGCGGCAAGATCAACATCTTCCATCAACCGACGTTCTTGGCGATGGGAGAAATCGACGTACCCGGCTTCGGCGGCGACGGCAAGCAACTGGTTCGCTTCGGCACCGACGGCCTGGCATTCAACACCGACGACACCGTCTACATCCTTCGTAACGCAGCCGTACCCGAGCCGTCGACGCTCGTGCTGCTGGCGGCGGGCGGTTTTGCGTTCGGCGCGTACTTCGTTCGGCGGCGGAAGCGGGCATGAAGCAATCGGCTTCGGACACGTTCAGAACCTCAACCGGCAAAGAGGCACCATCATGTTCGTCGAGAAGGCGTCGTGGGCCGTCGTGTGCGCGTTGATCTTCGCGGCCGCCACGTCGGCGGAGCCCGTCTCTTGGCAGGTTGCCGACGGCGGTAACGGACACTACTACGACTACGTCGCCGGCCGGCTGCGATGGAGCGAGGCCCGGGCGGCAGCCGAGGCTTCGACGTTCATGGGCGTGCCGGGACACCTGGCCACGATCACCTCGGAGGCCGAAAAGGAGTTCATGCGAACCGAGGTCCCCAAACCGAGCTATCGGGCGTGGATCGGCGGATTCCAGGACACCTCCGCGCCTGACTACTCCGAGCCCCGCGGCGGCTGGAGTTGGGTCACCAGGGAACCGCGGGATTACACCCACTGGGCGTCGCCCGAGCCGAACGAATTCCGCCGCGGCGAAAACTTCCTGGAGATCGACCGGGCGGCCAGTTCTCCCGACTCGTTCGGCTGGTCGGATCAGGAAGACTTCGAGTCGACCAACTCCGGCTACTACGTGGAGTACGCGGTGCCGGAGCCGTCGACGGTGATGCTGTTGGGTATTGGCATTCCCCTGGCGCTGAAGTTCGGCCGTTGGCGTCGCCAGCGCCCGTAGAGCGGTTGAAATCGGGTCGCGCTGGCCTCCACCCCGAGTGGGGGCACTCCCGCGGGCAGTGGCTCGGGAGTATACTCGGAGTTGGCGTTTCCCGAGACCATTACCATAAGACGGCAAATCGTGAACAGTTTTGGAAGAGTCCTCCGCGTCAGCATCTTCGGCGAATCGCACGGCGAGGCGCTGGGCATCGTCGTCGACGGCTGCCCGGCCGGAGTGCCGCTCACGCTCGAGGATTTCGAGCCGGATCTGGGCAGGCGTCGCAGCGGCGCCAAGGGCACGACGCCCCGGCAAGAGGCCGACGCGCCGGAGTTGCTCAGCGGCGTTGCTAACGAGACGACCACCGGGGCACCGCTGACGATCATCTTTCGCAACCAGAACGTTCGCTCGGCGGATTACGCCAAGTTGAAGGACGTCCCCCGGCCCGGTCACGCCGACTTCGTGGCCAGGGTCAAATTCGGCGGATTCGCGGATCGACGCGGCGGCGGGCATTTTTCCGGCCGCGTTACCGTCGGACTGGTGGCCGCCGGGGTCATCGCCAAGAAGTTGCTCGGCGAGATGGATATCCAAGCCAGACTGATCGAGGCCGGCGGCTCAGAGGATATCGATCGGGCCGTCGATAGGGGCGAGGCCGAGAACGACTCGGTCGGCGGCATCATCGAATGTCGGGTGAACAACGTACCGGCCGGTCTCGGCGAACCGTTCTTCGACAGTTTGGAGTCTCAACTCGCCCATATCGTGTTCGCCATCCCGGCCATTCGTGGGCTGGAATTCGGGACCGGTTTCCGCGCGGCGAGCATGTTCGGCTCGCAGCACAACGACAACATCGTCGACGTCGACGGCACCACCGAAACCAACCACGCCGGCGGCATCAACGGCGGCATCTCCAACGGCAACGAAATCGTCTTCCGCATTGCCGTCAAGCCGCCGTCGAGTATCTCCAGGGCGCAACGTACGATGAACATGCAAACCGGCAAGCTGGAAGACCTCACGATCGAGGGCCGGCACGACAAGTGCATCGCCTTGCGAGTGCCGCCCGTGCTGGAAGCGGCCACGGCGATCGTGCTGGCCGATTGCATGTTGCTGCAACAGGAAGTGAAACGCATTCACAACGGATCATGAAAGGCTCGCCCTCATGTTGATCGACTGGTCGCCAAAATACTGCATCGGCATCCCCAGAATCGACGAGCAACACAAGTTCTTCTTCGACGCCGTGCACCGGCTCCACAAGGAGTGTGTGGCGAACGAAGGAGAGCAGGCCGTCCTGGAGACGCTGGTGTTCCTGGAAAACTACGTCCGTGGCCATTTCCAGGCCGAAGAGGCGTTCATGCTGGAGCACGAATACCCGCACATCGAAGGGCACCGCAAACTCCACGTCGAGTTCCTCGAGCGGTACTTGGAGTTGATCGGCGAGTTCAAGCAAGTGGGCCCCAGCCAGGCCCTGGCCGAGCGCATCGGAGAAATGGTCCAAACCTGGCTGGTCGATCACATCGCCAAGGCGGACACGGCCTACGCCAAGCACGTGGCGGAGAGGGCGGGCCGCGGATGAGCCGCATCATTTGACAAGGCCGTTGCGACATTCGAGAATTGACGTGCTCCGACTTGGGCATAACCTCTGACGAGTTCTCGTTCGTTGCTGAAAGGCCGATCCTATGACAAGTGCGACAAACCGCCTCGCGATCACACCGGTCCTAGCCGCGCTGGCACTACTGCTTGCGTCCTCCCCTTGCCGGGCGATGCCGCCTCAGGTTGTCGAGTACCCGGGAACACCGCCCGGCGTGGCACAGGCCCGGATCGACGGCGATGGACTGATCCTGGAGAACGCGGTGATTCGCTGCGTGTGGTCTTCCGACGGCGGCTCGTTGCGACTGGTCAGCGTGACCGACAGACGGGCCGGCAGGGCCGTTACCTTCGACGACGCCGAGGTCTTCGAGATCGCCGTGCCGGGCAAGGGCCGTCTCGCGGCTTCAGCTTTCGCTCTGGCCGGGAAGCCGCAACTGCAAGATCTCGACGCCCGGGCCGACTCGCCGAAACTGGCCGAGCGTTTCCCGGGCAAGCAGCTTTCGGCCGTGTTGCGGCGCCCGGACGAAAACCTGGAGGTTCACTGGCGGGCCGAGCTCCGCGACCAGGGCAACGCCGTGCGCCAGGCGTTTACGTTGCGGGCTCTCGGGCAAGACGTTCCGTTGGGGCAGGTATCGCTGATTGATCTCTCGTTGCCGAAAGCCGCAGTGGTCGGATCGGTGGCCGGCTCGCCGGCCGTTTCGGGCAATCTGTTCTTCGCCCTGGAACATCCCAAGTCGGTCAGTGCGGCGTTGGACGGTGACGCGCGGAACAACCTTGCCCTAGGATGCCCCGTCACCGCCAGTGCCGAATGGCAGACCTGCAAAGCCATGCTGGCCGTCGACGGCGACTACTCGGTCCATAGCTACTGGGGCGCGACCGACGCGCCGGTTTGGCTGCAAGTCGATCTGGAAGCGCCGGTCGAGATCAACAAGATCCGCCTGGTGACCTGGCACAACAACGCCCGGGTCTATCAATATCGGATTGAGACCGCCGCCGCCAAGGACGGCCCTTGGACGGTGGCGGTCGACGCCTCGAAGAACACGAAGGCCGCCACCGCCGCCGGCGACGTGCATCGTTTCGAGCCGCGCAAGGCGCGTTTCGTCAAGGTTACGATCTTGAACAACTCCGAAGGCAATCAATTCGGCGGGCATATCGTCGAGCTCGAGGTCTTCCACGAAACGGCCGAGGATGTGGCGCGGCAAAAGGACGAAGGCAAGCGGATTCGATGTTCTCTTGCCCGCGACGTGCCGCTGCTGGTCGATCGACCGGTTACGGAAACCTCGGTCATCGGCGTGGTGCCCAAGGGCCAGCTTCGACGTGGGTTTCTCTATTACGTCGAGCGCGAGCGGGCCCATCCCTATCGGCCCTTTCTGCACTACAATTCGTGGTACGACGTGGCCTGGGTCAACCGGTTCATGAGCGAGGGCGAGTGCGTCGAGGCGATCGAGGTCTTCGGCCGCGAGCTGACCGAAGAGCGGGGCGTGCGGCTGGCGTCGTTCGTTTTCGACGACGGCTGGGACGATCCCAAAACGCTCTGGAAGATCGACAAGCAGAACTTCCCCCGCGGTTTCGCTCCGTTGTTGGCGGCCGCCCGGCGTTACGATAGCACGTTGGGCACCTGGTTCTCGCCGTGGGGCGGGTACGGCCGGAAGAAGGAACAACGCCTGCAATACGGCCGCGAACAAGGCTTCGAGATCAACGCGTCCGGCTTCTCGATGGCCGGCGAGAAGTATTTTGGCCGCTTCCTGGAAACGTCGCTGGGGATGATCCGAGAGAACGGCGTGAACTTCTTCAAATACGACGGCATGAGCGCCGGTGACATCAACGAAACCGACGCCCTGATCCGATTGACTCGCGAACTGCGGCGTGCCGCGCCGGACGTGTTCATCAGCGAGACCACCGGCACCTGGCCGTCGGCCTATTGGCTCTGGCTGGGCGACTCGACCTGGCGCGGCGCCGGCGACATGGGCTTCCACGGCGCCGGCTCGAAGCGCCAGCAGTGGATCACCTACCGCGACCTGCACACCTACCACGGCGTCGTGCTGCGCGGGCCGCTCTATCCGATCAACTCGCTGATGACTCAGGGCGTCGTCCATGCCCAACGCGGCTTCCCCACGGCCTTAGGCGACGACCCGGAAGAGATCCGCCGCGAGTTTCGCTCCTTCTTCGCCAGCGGCACCTGTTTGCAGGAGCTTTACATCACGCCGCAGATGATGACCGAAGAGAACTGGGACGACCTGGCCGAGGCGGTCCGCTGGTCGCACGCCAACGCCGACGTGTTGGTCGACACCCACTGGACCGGCGGCGACCCCGGCAAGCCCGAGCCTTACGGCTGGGCCTCCTGGTCGCGTCGCAAAGGCATTTTGGCCCTGCGCAATCCGAGCGACCAGCCGGCCAAGATTGCGATCGACGTCGGCGGGGCCTTCGAGCTTCCCGCCGGCGCCCCACGGCAATACACGCTGCGCAGCCCCTGGAGGAACGAGGCCGATCGGCCGGCCGTGACGCTGCGCGCGGGAGAGGAGCACACGTTTGAATTGGCCCCGTTCGACGTGCTGGTCTTCGACGCGGCGGCCGACGAGAAGCGCTCTGGCAACGGGCAGAGACGGAAGGAAGGACGACAAGACGGGATTACAGGATGGGCAGGATGTTGGCAGACATGTTTCAACCACATCCTGTCAATCCTGTAATCCCGTCTGAACAACACGCAGTAGCCCCGTCTGAAGCGGCTTCCCTCCGTCAATTCTGCTGGGCGTAACCGGCGTTCCTCGCTACTGCAAGGTGTTTCGATATGGGATGTTGCGTTGAATTGACGGTGACAGAAACGGC
>CAYYNP010000227.1:0-16648 GCA_964472545.1 uncultured Planctomycetaceae bacterium
AGGCCGGCACCGGAACCTACGCCGCCGTGACCTGGGGTGGCGGACTGATCGATTTCGACAACGACGGCGATCGCGATCTGTTCGTCTCCTGCGGACACCTGCAAGACAACGTCGAACGTTTCGACGACACCACGTCGTATCACACGCGAAATCTCCTGCTGATGAACGCCGGACGGGGGAAGTTCGTCGACGTGTCGGAGCAATGCGGCGACGGGCTGCAAGTGAAACTCAGCAGCCGCGGGGCCGCTTTCGACGACCTCGACAACGACGGCGACGTGGACGCCGTGATCCTCAACTCGCGCCGCGAGCCCACGATCCTCCGCAACGATTCGCCCGGCGACAACCACTGGCTCCAGATCCGCCTGCGAGGCACCAAGACCAACCGCCAGGGCGTGGGCGCCCGGGTCAAGGTGATTGCAAGCGACCTGACGCAGATCGACGAAGTCCACAGCGGATGCGGCTATCAGAGCCACTATGGCACGCGGCTCTACTTCGGGCTCGGCGGGCGAACGCGCGTCGACCGCATTGAGGTCCGCTGGATCGGCGGGGGCGTCGACGTCTTTGAGAACCTGGCTGTGGATCGTCTGCTGACGATTACCGAAGGCAGCGGCCGAACGGTCGCGCGCCCGGCAGATTAGCGCCTGGCGGTAGTCATCATTGTAGTCATCTCGCTCCGCGAGATGTCATGACGTCTCGCGGAGCGAGACGCCTACTATGGCCTAGCGGCTCCCACTGCCGCTTCCTCTGCCGGCGGCGGCCTTGAACGTGAAGGGCGCTTCCAGCGTCAAGTCCAACGGAAACTCCTTGCGGATCTGGAAGTACGACCCCGGCGGCGACGGGGCGTCGGCGGGCACCAGCACGGACGGGTCGCGGCCGTAGAGGGCGAAGAACTTGGTCCGCACGCGGAGCTTGATCTTGCCGTCGCCGTAAGCCAGGACCTCGACGCCCTTGCGGATCGACGAGGTGGGCGTCTGCGGGCGTACGTTCCAGCCGGGCAGGCTCAGCCCCGGCGTGGGCAGCCGATCCAAGGCCACGTACCAGAAGCTCTGCCGCAACGTGGCCAGCGGCGTGGCGGCCGAGTGTTCCCCGCGGAAAGCGAACGACACCCACCAGCCCGATTGTTGATAGCTGAACTTCGTGATCCGCCCCACGGCGCTCGGCGCGTGCGTGACGACGAACCCGCCCTGTTTGACCGTCTCGTCGAGCACGAGCCCCTTCTCGCCGAGGCCCTCGATCCACTTCTCGGCGGCGGCCCGGGCGGCCGCACCGGTCGGTTTGGGTTGCGGTTCGGCGGCAAAGATCGGCAGGCAGGTCATCAATAGGCAGCACACGGCGGCGATAAGCACCGTACGTTTCATGGTCGATTCTCCGAAGCGGGGAAGGGCAAGCTAAGTGTAGTTCAGATTTGACGCCGGGGAGCGGCAAGAAGTTCCGGCCCCCGGCCAATGCCCCGGTTATGGAGGGTCGCCGGCAACGGGGAACGAAGACTTCGGCACGAGATTCCGGCTCATCCTGCGATACGTCTGCCCAATCGGAAACGGCATATTCGGCTGCACCTCGGCAGGCTGGGCGTTGACGCTGCGGTCGGCGGTCAGCCAGACCTCGACAAAGGCCTTGCCGGACGGTGGGGGCGCGTGATCCGCAAGCGTCTTCAGACGGCCGGTCACCTCAATGCTCCTGCCACGATACGGACGCAGGTCGTAGGCCGCAACGGTCCAGCGGCGGCCGGGGCTAAACTGCGGGGGCTCGACGGCGTTGTGGTCTATCCGTTTCGACGCGCCGATCAAGGCCCAACATTGCACCAGAAGATCGTATCGCGGAAACTCTTCGTCCGGTACGCTCAGTTCGATCTGGAAATGCCCGTCACTGCGGCGCATGTTGCACGCCGGCAGTTCCGGCGGCGACAAACGGCCGGCCGCCGTGGGCGTGCCGGGCTCGATCTCGTAGACGACGGTCGCGTCGCCGGGCACGCGAATCTCCAGCGCGCGGCCGGAGACGAGCTTCCACGGCATCGGCTCGACGTACGGATAGATGGCCCTCGCGCGATAGGGCCGCTCGTAGTCGCCTCGGAAGTAGACCGACCGGTCGAACGGCACGCTGAACACCTGTGGGCCGCGGTCGGGGTTGCGCACCGAAAGGATCGCCCGGCCGTCGACCCAACTCACGTAGCCGTACGCCCGCCCTCGTTCCGGATCGCCGCCGACGTAGACCGTGTTCTTCAATCGCTGCTGGTTGTGTACCGCCCAGGCGGTCGTGGTGCCAAGCACCTTGAAGTGATCGGCGTCGAGCAGTTCGGGCGAGATATACAACTCCTTGACGTTCGTTCCACGGGCGTAGTACATCACCACGTAATCCGCCCAATCGTGCAGCGTGTCGTTGAAGTCGGTAAACGGTTTGCTCTCCGTAAAGAGGATCCCGTGCGTCATGAAGTTGGCCACGGGGATCAGCGAGCGGACGGTCCGCTGTGGGTTGTTGTGGTTCTGAAAGAAGTACTTGTCGCGGTAGCCCGTCGCACCCTGGCGTAGCGAAAGAAACGGCCACGCCCCGCCGCCGCCGGAGTCGCCCGACATCATCCACAGCGAATCGACGTGCTGCAGCCACCAGGGGCTGAACCAGGTTCCGTTGGTGTAGTTCTGAAACACGCCGGGGTTGAGCCGGCGCTCGTAGGCGAGCAGGTCGAGCGTGACGTCGAGGCACCGCTCCCGGGCGTGCCGGTCGGTTAGGTAGTGCGAGGTGAAGTTGTGGTTGAAATCGTGCTTGATGTAGTCGACCCGGCAGTCCACGAGCAGGTAACGTAGCGACTCTCGCAGATCGGCCAGGTACTTCGGCTGTAGCATATCGAAGAAGTTCTTGCCGGCTTGCCAAGGGTGCCGGGTGCGGTCGTAGTCCTTGCGAAAGGCCGAGCGATAGCCGAGCTTCAGGCCGTGGGCCATGTTCTGGTTCGTGCCGTCGATGGCGATCCAGATGCCCAGGCGCGTGCCCGCGTCGTGCAACGCCCGCTCGATGACCGGTAGCGGGTCGTAGCGAGGGTCGTTCTTCGGGGCGAAGATACGCGGCCCGTTCTTGCCGGCTTCCCAGCCGTGGTCCGGAACCATCGCGTCGAGCTTGACGCCGTAGGGCGCCAGGGCGTCGCGGATCGGCTTATACGTGCCGTCGACGAACGCCTCGACCGAGAGGATCTTCGCCCGACGGCTGTACCAGTTGTTGAAGTGCAAGTGGCTGCGAATCGGCTTGCGAGTCGCCTCGATGTAATCGAGCAGCCCGAGTTCGGCCGTGTCGCCCGGGCGGCGGGCGATGCCGTAAACGGCCGTCTTGCTGCGCACGCCGCAGCGGTCTTCGTTTAGCTTTACAGCAAAGCCGGGGAAGTGAAACGCCGTGACGAGTCCTTTGCGGGGCGCGAACTCCCGATCACGTCCGTCGAAGTCAATGGTGTACGGGTGCCGATAGAAGAAATCCGGCTCGACGAAGCCGTCGCTGTGCCGGCTGTAGAAGCCCGGGTAGTCGATGCCGAAAAACCAGGGACCGACGAATACCGGCTGCCCCTGCCCGCCGCGTCGGGCTTTCTGACGGGTGGAGAATCGCAGGACCGCAATGCGGTCGATCATCGCGCCCCGCTTCATCGGCACGACGATCGTTTTGCGGACGTAGGGGCCGGTGCCCAGCGTGTACGTGACGCTCACCTGCTTTGGGGCATCGTTGCGGCCCGGTTTCGCGCGGTATTCGATACGCAGGACCTGCTTGCCCACATGCTTCTCAATCTGCGGCCGATTTGCCGGGGCATAATCCGACACCGTGAATCGGCTGCCGTCGAACAACAGCAACTCGAACTCGTCGTTGTTCATCACCAGACGGTCGCCGCCGTTAGCACGGGCGATTGCGGTGTTCGGCAGCATGCCGCCATCGGCTGTGAATTCGACGCGAATCAAGTCGTTTTGCAGCACGGGCCCGTTTGCAGCAGCACACGGCGCGACGGCCAGCAAGATGGCCACGAGGTTCGTCATTGGTGGTCCTCGGGAATGGAATTGCAGGCGCCGCCGGAAATGTGCCGACGACTACCGAAACGTCCGCCAGCGGCTCGGCGGCCAGTAGATATGGGTGACGACGCCCTCGATGTAATCCTCCGGCACGGCGTACGGCGGGTGGCCCGGCGCGCCTTCGTAGAGCCGGGAGTCTTTCGAGCGGGCCGGGAAGTCGCCCAAGACGAAGCACTCGTCGTCGCCCAACAAGGCCGGGCGGCTCTCGTGCCCCCACATCTTCATGTCCGGCGGAAGTGGCGTTCCCTCGGCGTCAGCAAAGTACTCGATGCCCCGCAGCGACTCTGGCGGCTCGCTCCGTTGACCGTCGGCCCAAACGGCGCCGTCGCGAATCACGATCTCCTCGCCGGGCAGTCCCACCAGACGCTTCGCGTGGAGGGTCTCCGGATCACTGGGAACTCGGAAAACGACGATGTCCCACCGCCGCGGACGGAGCATCTTGTTGACCAGGAAACGATCGCCAGGACGCGTCGTGGTATCGGGGGCCGACACGAGGCAGTGGCGCAGCTCGCTGCCACAATTCATCACCAATCCGTCCGGCGGAATCCGCGGCCCCGGTAGCCTCTCCGGCGGCACGGACGCGAACGCCGGCTCGCCGCAACGCGGGCAAATGCCTTGCCAGTGTTCTCCGAGGATCGTGGGAGCCATCGAGTTGGTGGGCATCGTGAACGTCTCCCAGCAGAATGGGTTGACGATGAACCAGAATAGCAGGACTCCGACAATCGACGCCCCTAACGTCGGCAACCATGCCAGGAACGCCTGAAGCCGGCGTGCCGCACACAGCAATCTCAACGCGATGCAGGGCACCGCGATCAGAACCAGCAATTGCCCCAAGAGTACGTATACGGATTCGGCGACCGTAGACGGAGAGATCCGCAGCAGTGCCAAGCCAATCGGCGTTTGGACCGCCCAGATCAGAATGGACATCGCGCACGACCGTTTCAGTGTCAGGCCGTTGATGCCCGTCCAGCGCGCCCCGAGCCATAGGGCGACCGCGTAGAGCATCAACGACAAGACGAGTAAGACGCCGAAGCCGATCAGCGTGATGAAGGTCGTCATGACGCGTTGCTCCCTCTGTGGGTAAGGTTCTTTCGCCAATCGCGATCGTGGCTAGCGAACGGCCTCTCGCATCGCCGCCTCCATCTTCTCGACCACCTCCGGCTGCTGCGCCGCCACGTTGCGGCTCTCGCCAATATCGCGCCGCAGGTCGTAGAGTTCCACTGGCTGCCCAGGCACCAGGCGGACGGCCTTGAAGGGGCCCATCCGCACGGCCTCCTTCTTGCCGTACTTGAAGTAGAGATAGTCGTGATGCATCTGCTGCTCGGGTTGGCTCAACAGTGTCGGAACGAAACTGACGCCGTCGGTATTCTCGGGCGGTTGCACGCCCGCCAGTTCGCAGGCCGTGGGCAGGAAGTCGTAGAACGCCAGCGGCTCGCTGCTTTGGGTGCCGGGGGCGACCTGGCCGGGCCACCAGGCGATCGTCGGCACGCGGATACCGCCTTCGTAGAGGTCGCGTTTGAAGCCCCGCAGCGGCCCGTTGGCGTCGAAATACTCGTGCTTGTGGCCGCCTTCGCTGTGCGGGCCGTTGTCGGAAGTGAAGATGATCAGCGTGCGGCGGTCGATCTTCAGCTCGCGCAGCAAGGCCACCATCCGGCCCACGTCGGCGTCCATCCGCGTGATCATCGCCGCCTGGCCTTTGGCCGTGCTCGGCCAAGACTCATCGGCGTACTGGCCGTAGTCGGGCACCTCCATGCCGTCGCCGATCACGCGGCCGCCCTCATTGTTGGCGTGGGGGATCGTCCAGTGGACGTGCAGCAGAAACGGCTTGTCGCGGTGGCGGCGGATGAAACCCAACGCCTCTTCGGTCATCACGTCGTGCGAATAGGTCACACGGTTCTCCGGCCGGGCCACGCGTCCGCGGGCATTCGGATCGTCCATCAACACGTTGCCCTCAAGCGGCACCTGTTCGACCTTCTTGCCCGCGCAGCGGTAGAGATGCGTAGGATAGTAGTTGTGGGCTTCGCTCTGGTCGAGATACCCGAACCAGAAGTCAAAGCCGTGGCGGTTCGGTTCGCCGCCGGAGCCGGGCCGTCCCATGGCCCATTTGCCCACGCCGCCGGTGGCGTAGCCGGCTTCGTGCAGCAGTTCGGCGACGGTGACGTCCTCCGGCTTGAAGACGTACGAGGCGTTGGAGTTGATCGGCGTGTGGCCCGTATGTTGGCCGGTCCAAAGCACCAGCCGCGACGGCCGGCAGACGGTGCAGCCGGCGTAGTAGTCGGTCAGCCGCATCCCTTCGGCAGCCAGCCGGTCGAGGTTTGGCGTGCGGATCTGCTTCTGCCCGAAGCAGCCGAGGTCACCGTAACCGAGGTCGTCGGTCATGATGTAGATCACGTTGGGGCGCTCGGCAGCCGTGGCGGTGGACACGAAGAGCAAAACGGCAATCAGGGACAGGAGACGTGCGGGGGTCATGGTTGAGGTCGTGGGTGTGTGGGGGTGGGGGGCGGGTTGTGGGGGACGGGGTACGGGGGGGGGGGGACTCGGGGTGGAACCAGAGCATGAAATCTCCACCACAGAGAACACCGAGACCACAGAGATGTTGATGAAGGTCGTCGCACTGTCCGAGCCGCTCGACGTTTCATCGTTTTCTTCTCGCTCTGTGCTCTCGGTGTTCTCTGTGGTGTTCTTCTCCTTCTGCGAAGCGTTTCGTGGCCGAACTTCCAACTTCGGCTCGGTTTCGAGCCCCAGCCCCCGTTCACTATCCGCGGTGCGTTTCACGCACCCTACTTGTAGCAGATCACGCTGCCGTCGGTGGTCGAAACGTAAAGCCGGCCGGCGGCGGCAATCAGGCCGTCGAAGGCGGGCAGGAAGTCTAGTTGCATTTCGTAGAGCCGGCTTCCGTCGGTGGTGGAGACGGCCCAGAGCTTGGCACCCTGTTTGCCTTCGAGGGCTTCGGCCTGTTCGATCATCTTGGTGTTGAAGAGGACTTCGTTTGAGCGGCCCCACATCTGCTTCTCGTCGACGACGTCCGGTGGCCCGGCCACGAAGAGCTTGTCGCCGGCCAAGACCATCGCCCGGACGACCACCGGCGGATGCTCGACCTTCCAGCGATACTTCTGCGTCGAAAGCCGGCTCTCGGGCATGGCGGCCAGTTGGTGCCAGTTGACGCTCGCCCCGGCCACCTTGCCTTCGGGCGCGACGTTGGCGTCCTTCTCGGCGGAATAGAGGCGATACTCGAGCACCGAGGAGTTGCAGAGATACTCGGGATCGCGGCCGTAGGCGTAGACGTTGTTCGTGTCGAAGGCCATGATCCGGCCGTAGTGGGTCACCTTTGGCGGCACCTGCCACTCGGCCCAGCCTTCGCCGGCGGCGCGACCGTAGAGCCAATAGGTGCGATGGAACCAGGAGTCGTCGAGGAAGCTGATCGGCGTGAACAGATGCCGCTCTTCGCCCTCTTGGACTTGCGGCGCCTGTGGGGCGATGCGGATGCGTTTGCCTTGCATGTCGAACGTCTGCGACTTCATGTAGACGTACTTGCCGTCGCTGGAGAGGATATCCGGCAGCGACATTGGCATGTGTTTGCCGCTCATGATCGTTTGCAGATTGTCGTCGGTGCCGGGGATCTTGTCGTCCATCACGTTCTCGGAGAGGATCTTGCCCGAGCGCGGCTCGATCCGCAGCATCCGCAGCCCGCCGTCGAGGAACATCGAGCGGCCGGCGACCACGTAGAGCACGTCGTCTTCGATCAACACGCTGCCGTGGACCGGCCAGACCGACTCGATCTGTTCGTACGACATCAGTCGCTGGTCGATCGGGGCGGCACGCAGCTTCCAGATCAACTGCCCGTCGTCGGCCGTCAGGGCATAGACGTGGCCGTCGGCCGAGCCGAACAGGGCCATGCCGCGGTGAATCGTGGGCGGCGAATCGATGCGGCCGCCGGCGGTGAACGCCCAAAGCACGTCGCCCCGGGCGGCGTCGATCGCATAGACCGTATGTTCGTCGACCGCCGCCACGAACAGCTTGCCGTCGGCCACCACGGCCTGGCCCACGCGGCCGCCGATCTCGACCTTCCAAGCTTGCTCGGGCGTGCTCGATACTCCCGTAGCGACCGATCCGCTGCGGGTGTTATTCTGCCGGAAGACTGGCCAATCGGACGCGGCGACGTCGAAATCGAGCTTCGCGGCCGCCTCATACGCCGGCCCTTTGGTCAGCCGGCCGGTGGGCTTCTTCGGCAGTGATCGCTCGCCGGCCGCCAGGGCGTTCAACCCGTTGACCTTCGACTGGTAGTAGCACGCGCAGGCCTGCGGCGTGGCGTAGAGCATGCCGTTGGCGGGCATCATGCCGTAGATGCAGCCGCCGCGGACCCAGTGGTGAATCTCCCACTCGCCCGTGTCGAGGTCGACGAACTCGGTGCCGGTGGCCGCCGGGATGAGATACTTCACCGTCGCCCGGCCGGGGTAGCAGCGCTGGTGCATGTAGAAGCCCGGCACCTTGTTGGGCCAAACTTTCTCCTGTTCGCCGGTGGCCAGGTCGTATCCGATGAACGTGCTGTTGCGTCCGGCGGCCGTGCCCGCGGCCCAGACGATATCGTCGATCACGAAGAGGTCTTCGGGGCTGTAGTGCCCGGAGCGCGGCTTGCCTTGGATATCCCAGAGCGTTTCGCCGTTGGTGCCGTTGAGCGCGACAATTCGCTTGAACGGCGAATAGAGCACGTAGTCGCCGTGGATCACGACCTTGGGGGCGTAGCCGGTTCGTAGCGACGGGCTTTTCGCTCCCACCGGCTCGGACGCCCAGAACCGCTCACCGCTGCGGCGGTCGCAGGCGATGACTTTCTCGCCGTCGAAGAGGCAGAGCTTCGTATCGTCGGCGGCAATGCTCATCGGGGCCACGGGCGTCTTCTTCTGCCAGAGGACCTTGCCCGAGTCGGCGGCGATCGCCTTGATAGTCTGCGGCTGGGCGTTCCAGGCGGAGCGGATGCTGGCTCGGTCGCGCTCGGACCAGCAATTGGCGTTTTGCTGGTTGTAGTCGTCGGGTTTCAGGTCGGGATCGACGACGACGAACAGCACGCCGTCGGAGAGGATGATGTCGACGGTGGTCGTGGTTTCGGCGTATTCGCGAACCACTTCGCCGGTGGCCGCGTCGAGTGCCAGCAGGTTGTTGCCCACGCCGCCGGAAACGTAGACCGTATCGTCGACGGCCACCAATCGCCGCGGCATGTAGGCCGGCCCGCTCTTGAGCGGAAAGAGGTGATTGAACCAGTTGGGGATCTCGCGCCGCCAGAGGATCGTGCCGTTGAAGGCGTCGCGGGCGGTGAGCACGTATTTCGAGGGGAGTTGGATCGAGACGCGGGAGCCGAGGTCGGTGACGTCGAAGTTCCGCCCGTTGGCCGAGACCAGCGCGTGCAGGCTGGCCGTGTGCTCGTGGCTGCGGGCGTGGCGGGGGCTGCCCACCCACTTTAACCGCCGCGGCGGGCCGACGAGCGTATCGAGCCCCACGCAGGTGCCTTGCGGGTCGTGCATGTAGTGCGTCCACTGGTCCATCTCCTCGGGCCAGGACTTGAAGAGCATCTCGATCGTGTCGCCGTCTTGGATTCGTACGACGCCGCGGGGAGCCAACACTCGGATCATCTCCTCACGAGAGACGTCGAACGGCGAACTGACCACCAACAGATTCACGAAGTTGTCGACGTAGGGGAGGTTCTTGCCGTCGAACACATCGGCCGACACGGTCCCGTAGACGCCGGCCCGTTTGATGATCGCTTGGGCCTTGGCGACACGTTCTTCGTCCGTGTCGAGCCCTTGGACGACATAGCGGTCGTTGAGTTTCAATCCGGCGGTCAGTTCACCGTTGCCGCAGCCGACGTGGACGATCACGCCGCCTTGGACGCCGCTATCGCGGACAATCTCCACCGGTGACTCCGCGCGGGCCGCCGCAACGGCGATCAATCCGAGTACGACACATAGCCATATGAAGCGTTTCATGCGATTTCTCCTTCGCGTGTTGGTGATACGAGCGATTCTGTTGACGCTGCTCGATAGCCGTTTAGCCGCCGCCGGCACGGCGGCGTTTTGTGCAAACCGGCTACGACGAAACGCCGCCGTGCCGCCGGCGGCTAAACGGCACATGGGTGAGCCGTCTTCGTGAGCTACTCCTTCGCCCCCGCCGCCAACACGGCCGTGGCGTGCCGGGCGAGGTGGCCGCGGAGGTCTTTGGCGTAGGTCGTGAGGATCTTCTCGCCAATTCCGTTATGGTCACCGCAGCGGAACAGCGCCCGGGCCAACAACAACTCGCGGAGCGACTCCCGGCGGGTTTGCTCGGCGTTGGTGCCGCCGGGCGCGCCGCGGTCGATGGCCTTGCGGATGGTCAAATGGGCGTGGCCGCTCATGTTCGGCTTGGCCAGCAGTTTGGCCAGCGGCTCGGCGGCGGCAGGATCGCCGAGCAACTCCAGCGCCAGAGCGACCGCGCGATGATGCGAAAAATCGTGCTCGGCGGTGAGCAGTTCGACCTTCTCAAAGACCACCGGTAACGCGCCGCGATCGCCGCTGCGTCCCAGAGCCACGATCAGGTTGTCCAGATGACTCAAGGCCGTGCCGAATTGGCCCATGCCGCGATAGTTCCAGCCGCGGTCCCATTCGGCCGCATCGCGGACTTCCGCCGCTAGGATCTCGGAACCCGTCTTGCTGCCCAGCGTGCAGAGCGCCCGGGCGAAGGCCGACTTGTGTTCGGCGTCGGCCTCGGCGAAGGCCTTTTCGAGCATCGGCAGTGCGCGTTCGGCGTGCGAAACGAGCACCGCGGCGCCCGGCTTGCCGTCCTTAAGACCTTCGACCGCTTCGGCGATGCGCTCGTCGGGCAGCGGATACGAATCTTTGTCTTCCAGCACACTCGAGGGCAGGTTGCCCACGTCGACCAGATGCTCCTGCAACTTGCGGACGTCGATCTTCCGCGGCACGACGTCGTCTTTGGCGGCCATCGCCGCGGCCACACCGGCCGCGTAGCCCCCGTTTTGGATGTCCGGCTGCATGCGCATGAGCGGCACGGCGTCGCGATGGGCGCTGATCCCCAGCCCGATCACGAGGATGCCTTCGAGGTCCTTCGGCAGCATCGCCCGATAGGGCACGTAGACGCCGATCCCGCGATGCTCGGGATGCTCCAGCAGGAGATACGGATCGATCGTGTAGCCGTGCGTATCGAAGTTGCTCCAGCAGTGGACGACCGAATCGGGATGCGTGCGTTCGTTGATCTGGTCGGGCAGCGTGACGGTGAAGTCGCCCACGATCCGCCGCCGTTCGCGGGTGTCGATCAGCCGGCCGTGGTCGAAGGCCCCGGCGTATTTGTTCTTCGAGTAGACGAACATCTGCCAGACGTCGACCATGTCGGTCTCGTCGACGATCGTGAAGTCGGTGTTGTTGTAGGTACCGCCCAGCTTGCGGCCGGGCAGTCCGGTGCCCTGCATGCCGAACTCGGTGGCGTCGGTGTAGGTACACTCGGCGCCGGCGGCTGCGGCCACGTCGGCGTTGCCGGTGGCGTCGATCACGGTCTCGGCCAGCACCACGCCGCGCCCGGCCGGCGTGGCCACCACGGCCCCGATCACCCGGCCGTCGGCCACAAAGGCCCCGCAGCCGATGGTGCCAAACCAGATCTCGGCCCCCGCGTGCAGCAGTTCGGTCCGCCACCACTCCATCTTCTGTTCGATCACCCAAGACCCCTTGCCGGGTACGGTGGCGGTGAAGCCGACGCGGTTGCCCCAGTAGTATTTCGAGATCGCGCCCAGCGTGCCCACGCCGCCGAGGCCGTGGAGGTATTCGACGACCAGCGTCTTCGCGCCACGCCTGCCCGCCGCGATGCCGGCCGGGGCTCCGGCGGTGCCGCCGCCGATGACCACCACGTCGTAGCGGCCCAGCACGGGCAGCGCCCGGGCGTCTTGCGGTATCGTGGGCAAGTCCTCTTCGGACGGGCGGATGCCGCGGAGCACTTCGCCCGACTCGCCGGCCGCTACCGGTTCGGCCGCCGGTTGGCCGGGCAGCTTGACGCCGTCGGGAGCGCCCAATGCTGCTGCCTCCGCAGCCGCCGCTTTGCCCACCCGCTGGCCCACGTCGATCAGTGCCAACGGCCGCAGCAGTTTTTCGGCCTGTTGCCGCGAGACGTCGGCGCATCCGCCCAGCACGTACACCCGCGGCACGCCGTCCGGCTGGAAGGCACCGATCGGCAGTTTCTCGGAGCCCTGCCACGGCCCGGCCACCGGCTGGCGGCCGTGCATCGCGTCGGGCGGAACCTCGAACAGCACGTCGGAGGTGAACTGTTGCTCGGGATGATAGGTCATCGTGCGGGCAAGCTGCTCGGCCGCCGCGTGGGCCGCGTAGCCGTCGTCGGCCACGGGCAGTTGCAGCGTGTATTCGATCACCTCGAACGTCCCGCCGGACGTGCCCGCCGGATTGGGGTAACGCCCCTTAAACGGCGGCAACACGATCCGATGCGATATGTTCTCAGCTTCGCGCAGCTCGCCGCCGATCACCACACGACGGAAAGTATGCGTGCCGGCCGGATAGGGACGGAAACGGGCGCCAGCCATCCGCGCGACGGCCGCCCGATCGGTGGCGTCGATGATCGTCTTGGCGACGACCGCCTGGCGTCCGGCCCGGTTGGCCATCACGATGCCGCAGGGGTTGCCACCGACGTCGCGGAGCACGTCGGTGGCACAGCAACTGTAGAGGAACGGGACCTTCGCTTCCAACAGGGCCTCGTCGAGCGATTTCTTCACGTGCATCGGCCGCGGCGGCGGGAAGTTGATCACCGGCGGCGGAGCCACGGCCGGGGCCGGAGCGATGATCTCGATCTCGCCCAGCAGCGTGCGGGTCATGCCGTCGGGCTTCTTCACGTCGAGCTTCACGTAGCGTGCCTTCGCTCCGATCGGCACGGTGAGTTGCCCGCGCTCGTTCTGAAAGGGCTTGCTGCGGACGGTGGCCACTTGCCGCCAAGTCTGCTTGTCGTCGCTGGTCGAGACGGTGAGGCTCTCGACGTCGAAGTTGTCGTCCGGCGTGCTGGCCACGCGGCGGAAGAACATCAGCCGGACTTCCTTGACGTCCTTCGGTTCCTTCAGGTCGGCCGTAACGGTGACATCGCCGTCGTATTGCACGCTCTGCGATGGGGCGTCGGCGAAGCGGCCGTCGGTGAGCATCGACGGTGGGTTGGTGTCCTTGTGCTTGTCCGCGCTGAGCACGTCTGCCTCGTAGGAGAACGCGATCCGATTCGGATCGGGCGCTGAATCGCCGGTGGCGGTGTCGATGAAGATTCGCCGGGCCAACGGCGACGTGGGCACCTCGCCCTCTTCGAGCCAGAGCCGCAAGGTGGCCGTGACGTCGTCGCCGAGGTAGGGATGCGGCGCCGCCAGGAAGACCTTGGCCCCCTCTTCGGCCGCCGCCAACGCCGCCGACACTGCGCCCGTCCCCCCGCCGACGACCACCACGTCGACACGATAGGCGACCGGGATTTCCCGGGCCGATTCGTTGACCGCATCGGCCGCAAGGCTCATCGCCGGCGAGGCCGACAGAGCAATCAACACCAGCCACAAACAACAACGTCGCATCCACATGGTCGATACTCCCGAAAGGTAGGGGGAATTGGCAGACTTTCCGCCATTCAACTATAGCTGATCGGCGAGCCGGTCTGCAACGGTTGGGGGCGGCGGGCAGCGCGTCTCGTGGCCGAGGTCACCAGATGTCGGCCGGGTGGCTGGGGCAAAGCGCAGCGGTGCCCCAGGTTGTCGACGCGGCAGAAGTCCCGCGAATCACTGGGGCACCGCTGCGCTTTGCCCCAGCCACCCGTCACTCAATGGGATACACTACCGCCGCTTGATACGCGGCTTGAGAATGGCCAGGGCGATGACCAGCGGCACGGCCACCCAGAGATACCGGGGCCGAACGACCAACACCAGCATCAGCCCGACCAGTGCGGGCCAGAGCCAGGCGGGTACGCGATGGATTTCGTGGTAGGCCAGCCAGGCTACGGCCGCCAGCGCGCCTCCGCGACTGCAGCCGGCATGCCAAATCCCGCCGTCGGTCCCTCTGATCCACAGCGCCACGCTGGCGCAGAGTAGCACCAACGCCATAATTCCGATCAGATGACGACGCACGGAGGACCAGCCGAACGGTGAATGGACCAACGGGGAAACGACCGACGGTTCAGGATATCAGATCCGATCGAGCGCGTCGATCCAGCGGACCAACTCGGCCAACTCCTCGTCGTTGAGATAGCGCGGATCTTCGCCGAGATCCTTCTGGGTGACCGGGATCTTCATCGCGCGGAGCCGATCGATCATCTGCTTCAGCGTGGCGGCGTGCTTGGCCTTCTTGGTGGTGCTCACGTAGATCGCCAGCCGGTGTAGCGGGTCGTTCTCCGGCGGACGGCCGCTGATCGGGGCGTCGACGATGGCCGCCGCGCGGACCAGTTCGCGATTGCCGAAGGCCACCATGCCCGCCAGCGATCCCCCGCCCTGATGCCCGTGTGAGACGACGCGCGCCGGATCGATCGTGTAGGTCGCGCTGATCTGATCGAGTAGCTTCTTCACCAGCGTGGCTTCCTGAGACTTCCAACGCTTTGGGTCTTCCGCCTTGGGAGCCAGCAGGATCAAATCGGACGCGTCGCAGAGCGGCTTCCAGCGCTTCAGCAGTTCGTCGAAGTCGAAGCCGTCGGGCGCGTGCAGCCAGACGATCACGCCGTAGGCGACGGCCGGGTTGTACGACTCGGGTACATAGGCCCAGGCGTCGTTCTTGAACTCGGGGATCTTCAAGGCCACGGTGCCCACCTCGGGCAATTCGCCCTCGGGCGCGGCGACGTCGCCGCGAGACGCCGGCAGGACGTCCGGCGGGAGTTGCTCGGGCAACGTACCCAGGGTCAGCTTCAGTTTCTTCGTCTCGTCGTTGCGGCGGACTTCGAGTTCCACCTCTTGGCCCGGTTCGTGTGCGGCGACCTGTTCGAGCAGGCCCTTGCGGTCTTCGATCGCTTCGCCGGCCAGCGACAGCAGCACGTCGCCCGGCTCAATGTCGGCGGCGGCCGCGGGTCCGTCGTCGTAGACGTAGCGGACCGTCACGCCCGGCTTCTCGGCGGCGTCGCGCATCGGCAACACGCCGATGAACGGATGCTGATAGGGCAGCAGCTTGTCGATCAGTTCGACGTCGAACTCGAGCTGCTTGTCGTCGCGCTTTGCCACCAGGTGGACCGTCTCGCCGGCGTAGCGGCGGCTGAGTTCTTCCTTGATACCGGCGGCGCGGATGATCTGGCGGCCCTCGACCTCCACGATCCGATCGCCCTTCTTCAGCCCCGCTTTGGCGGCGGGCGAATTCGGGCGGCAGGCCGTGATCACCGGCTCGCCGATCGAAGGGTTCGCGCCCTGCAGGTTGATGCCGATCACGCCCGGGTAGAGGTCTTCGCCCTTCTTGAGCCGCGGCAGCACCTTCATTACGTGTTCGGCGTCGATGGCGAAGCCGATGCCCGAGTCGTACCACTCGATGCCCGCCACTTCCTTGGCCGAACGCGGCGAGAGCGGTACGATCACGCCCAGCACGCGGCCGCTGAGGTCGACCAGCGGTCCGCCGTAGTTGTTCGGCGAAACGATGGCGTCGGTTTGCAGTGCCTTGCCCCAAACGCGGCCTTTGGCGCTGAGGATTCCCACCGACATGTTCGGCTGATGACCGACGAACGTGCGTCCCACGGCGACGGCCCATTGGCCGACGCGGATCTCGTCGAACTTGGCCACCTCGGGCACGGGCAGCGGCGTTTCGGTCTTGATCTTCAACAGCACCAGCATCCGGTTGTGGTCGGTGGCTATCAGTTCGGCCGGCTCGAGGGTGCCGTCGGAGAGCCGCACCAGGATCGAGGTCGGCTTGTTGACGAAGTTGAACGCGCTGGAGATGATGTAGCCGTCTTTGCCGACGACCATGCCGGTGGTGGGGCCGTTGCCGAAGAGCACCTGGCCCACGCGCTGCATGCCGCCGACCGTCTCGATGCGGACCACCGACGGGGCCACGCGGTCGACCGCCGCACGGAAGGCCTGCTGTTCGAGCAACTCCACGTCGGGCTCGGCCGCCGCGGCGGCAAGGGGCATCAGGGCAAACATGGCCGCCAGCGCGGCACCGGCGAACGAACGGCGATTGGATATCGGGGCGATCATGGCAACTCTAGTGCTCTATTCTGGTGCTCTGTCTGGATTCGGCTTTGGGGGATTGATGCAACGACCTTGGGTGCCACTGCTGGCTTGTCCAGCAGTGCTTTCCCGTGCGTCCTCAACCTCACTGCTGGACAAGTCAGCAGTGGGACCCCACGAAAACTAACAACTAACCCGTCAGCCCCGCCAGTCGGGCGGTCTCGGTGTAGTTGCGAAGCCCGGCCGTGGTGCTGACTTGAGTTACGCAACAGGCACCGGCCGCGGCGGCCAGGCGACCGGAATCTCCGATGCTCATGCCGCGCAGGAGGCCCGTTACGAGACCGGCGTAAAAGGCGTCGCCCGCTCCCGTGGGGTCGACCACGTCGCCCGGTGGCTGCACGGGATCGACTTTCACGTATAGGCCCGCCGCCGGGCTGAGCAGCGCCGTGGATGCCGCGGATGTCGCGCCTCCCTTGGC
>CAYYNP010000228.1:0-7006 GCA_964472545.1 uncultured Planctomycetaceae bacterium
GCTGTGGCTGTTGGTTGCCGATTGCTTCCGTTGGGGCACGAGCATCGAACTGACCGAGGAGCAGGAGCAGGAAGCGCTGCGGCTGCTAAAGGCGGAAGAGGAGACTCGGCAGGTGGAAGCGCAGGCCGCGGCTGCCACCATCGCCCCGACGATGCTGCCGAAAACGCCGGTCGCGACACAGCGCAAGACTGAGCCGATTCCGGTGGCCGCTCCGCCCCCGCCAGCGACCGAAACGCCCACCGCCAAGCCGTCCGACGCGCCGGCAGCCGACGTTAGGCAGTCTCAGCCGCGGCCTCGCCGCGTCGCCGCGTCGGAAGTCTATCGCGGCCCCCGAGCCCACGTTCGCGATCTCTACGAGAAGGGCGGTGCGTCGCTCTTCTGGGATCGGCTGTTCAGGGACCTGCCGGCCTGGTTGGTCAGCTTGGTGGTCCATCTGGTGGCTTTGTTGCTGTTGGCGCTCTGGGTCGATCCTCCGAAGGAGGATAAGCTGGAGATCACTTTGGCCACCGGCATCAGCGACGAGGAATTGGCCGGCGACGCAACGGCGATGGACGATTCGCTGGACGACGCCTTCGACATGGGTGAATATGGCGGCTTCGAGCAGCGCTGCGAACTGGATGATCTCGGGGCCGTGCCCGAGCCGGATCCGCTGCCGATTCCGCCAAACGATCTCGGCGACCGGCTCAACCCGGTCGGCCGGATGCCGTCGGTGGAACGACAACCGGTCAACACCACGTTGCGTGCCCCGCCGGGCCACATGCTGACCGGGCGCGATCCGCAGGTTCGCGAACACTTCTTGAAACAGTCCGGCGGCACGTCGGCCACCGAGGCGGCCGTCGCCCGAGGGTTGATCTTCCTGGCGCGTCACCAGCACGAAGACGGAAGCTGGAGCCTGGCCAATTTCAATACGACGCGGCACTGCGACAGAACGTGCAATGGCCAACTCCGACGCCCCCGAGACGACAGTCGGGTGGCGGCCACGGCGATGTCGTTGTTGCCGTTTCTCGGGGCGGGCCAAACGCACAAGAAGGGCAAGTACCCCACCGTAGTTTTCAAGGGGCTCGGATGGCTCCTGGAACAGCAGCAAGAGAACGGGGACCTTCGCGACCGGGACAGCCGAGGCAACCTTATCGGCCGCGGGCAGATGTACGCCCACGGCCAGGCCACGATCGTGCTCTGCGAGGCGTATCTGCTTACCGGCGATCCGCAACTTCGCGCCCCGGCCCAGTTGGCGTTGAACTTCATCGTCGACGCTCAAGACCCACACGGCGGTGGTTGGCGCTACAAGCCGCGCGAGGCGGGCGATACGAGCGTGGTCGGTTGGCAGATGATGGCCTTGAAGACCGGTCAGTTGGCGTATCTCAGGGTGCCCCCGGAGACGTTCGACAAAGCCGGGCTGTTTCTCAACAGCGTGACACCCGATGGCGCCAAGTACTCATACCAACCGAGAGGAGGTACGACTCGGACGATGACTGCCGAGGCGTTGCTGTGTCGCCAATACCTTGGCTGGCCGCGCGGCCATGAGGGATTGAAGAAGGGAGTCGACTTCCTGCTGGAAGAAGGCAACTTGCCCAGGGCCAACGACGCCGACATCTACTACTGGTACTACGGCAGTCAGGTGCTGCACCACTACGGCGGCGAAGAGTGGGAGATTTGGAACGACCGGATGAAGTCGGTGTTGCTGGCCACCCAAGAGAAGAACGGCCACTCGGCCGGCAGTTGGAGTCCGCGAGGCAAGTTTGCCGACGCAGGTGGCCGAATCTATATGACCGCGCTGGCCATCTGCACGCTGGAAGTCTACTACCGCCACCTGGGTATCTACAGCCAGGAAGCGGCCGGGGTCGAGTAAGATCGGTTTTCCCAGCACGAATCTCGTCAGGAGACAATTTGTTTGGTGGCAAGAGGTTGCGCGGCCGCGGTCCTGCCTTGCTGCTGCCGAATCGTCGGCGCCGGCGTAGATTCCTCCGGCGCCCGGCGGTATAATATTGTGACGAGTGGTTGATCCGCTTGTTGCCTGTGCCGTTTCACGGCATGGAAGCGGGCGGGGCAACCTGAGGGGGCGAACTGGATTCGACCGGATAGCTTGAAGTGTAAGTGGCGTGCCGTGGTTGGTCAGCGGGCCACGATAAAAGCTGACCACAACTCTTAATTGCCAAGCCTAGCTTTGCAATGGCTGCCTAGAGATAGGCATCCCCGGCTGAGGGCCTTCGCCGAAGAGGCCCGACTGCCGGCCGCCAATTTCGGATCGTCCCGGGCCACGTTGGGCACGTTCGGGATTAAAAACGTTCCCGACTAGTCCTCTCGCCACCCCGTCGGTTGGGGGTCGGGAGGGCGAAACTCCAAATCATCCGACTACGCACGTAGAAGCTTGCACCGAAATGTCGCGGGACGCGGGTTCGATCCCCGCCGCCTCCACTGAAACGCCGCTCGACGAGAAATCGCAGGCGGCGTTTTCTATTCGGGCGGTAGCGATGCCATCATTCCCTCCGTAGGGTCGTATTCCGAAATCCACCCTCGGTCGCCCCTTTCTTGTTGACGACGCTCAACGGCAATGGTAACTTGACGGGTAGTCTTCATGTTTCCAGCTTCCGCCTGAGGCACAACCTCACACGATCGTTCAAGCGAGGCAGCGCAACGACACCTAATCTGACGTAGCGGTACGTCCGTTGCGATCTTCTAGGGTGTCGAAGTGATCCGTCCGTCGGCGGGTCGGTTTCCCGTGTTTCCGCAGGCGGAGATTCTCCGTCGGTCGATGGAAAACGCCGGAGAGAATTCCACAATCCAACAAACGCAGAGTGACGTTCCGTTTCAGGAGTTCCACGGTCTTCCGCGGACCAGAGCGTCCGTCGGCTGCGACCATCGACGACCGTTTAGACACAGGCTCATTTGATCAGAGGTACGCCAATCATGTTTGCTCACAATGTATGCCAAGGCAACGTCATCGTCCGCACTGCGGCTTGCCTGATCGCGTTTGCTGCGTTGGCCGCGACGGACGGTGGCCCCGCCCAGGCGGAACTAACCGACGGGTTGCTGCACTATTTCCCGTTCGACGACGGCAGCGGCACCACGGCCGCCAATCTGGTCAACACGGCCTACGACGGCACGCTCGTCGACCTGGGCAGCACGTTGCCCGCGTGGACCAGGCGCGGCAAGGTCGACGGCGCCGTTGTCTTCGACGGCAACGGCTACATCGACCTGCCCGACGGGCTAGCCGATTTCACAGGGGGAATCACCGTCTCGGCATTGGTCTACCACACGTCCTTTCCCGACTGGGCTCGGATCGTCGACTTCGGTAACGGTGCCGGAGACAACAGTATCTACTTGGCACACCGAGGAACGTCCAAGGATATGCGTTGGGAATTCCGCGACACGGCCGGCGGCACGGAGAGGCTCGACGCCAACGGCATGTTCATCGCGTTCGGCTGGCAGCACATCGTGGTCACCTGCGACGCAGCGCCGGCCAACGAGGCCACCATGCGGACCTATCTCAACGGAGACCTGGCCTACGAGCAAGGCGGCAAGAGCGTTCCGGCAAACGTCGTGCGCACCGAGAACTTCATCGGCCGCAGCAACTGGAGCAGCCACGACCTCTTTCAAGGCTACATCGACGAACTGGGGATCTGGAACCGGCCCCTGGATGCCACGGAAATCAGCGACCTTCACATCAACTACGTACTGGGCACGCGTCCCGACGTGCCCGAGCCTTCCGCGTTGATCCTGCTGACGGTGGCGGTGGGAGCGTTGGTGCTTGGGCAACGTCGTACGGCTACTCGACGCCGCCAACGGTCGCGGCTTTGTGGGACAGCCACTCGAGCACGTCGGCCGTGATCTCGGCGCGCTCGGGCTCGTGGAACAGGTCGTGGTAGACGCCGTCGTAGAGCTTCAGCGTCTTGTCCGACGAACCGGCCCGGGCGTAGAGTTGCTCAGCGCCTTTGGGATCAACGACCAGATCGCCGGTTCCCTGCAAGAGCAATATCGGCAGGCGGAGCTGTTCAGCATCGTCGGAAAGCTGTTGGCAGGCGTTGAGGATTTCGGCACCGATGCGCACCGGGAAACGGCCGTGGAAGACCAGCGGGTCCTTGCGGAAGTGGGCCACGACGACGATATCTCGCGACAGCCGGCCGGAGCCCATCGACGTGATTCTCAGCTTGGGGAAGATGCGGCTGATCCACCAGGCCAGCTTCCGCAGCAACGGAAAAACGGCTTTGCCGACGCGCACGGCCGGGGCGCTGAGCACTAGTCCGGCGATGTCGGGCTGTCGGGTTTGGGCGAAGCGCCCGGCGATCAGCCCGCCCATGCTGTGGCCGAAGAGGAACAGCGGCTTGCCCGGCTGGCGCTGGCGGACGCGGGCGACTAGTACGTCGACGTCGGCCAAGAACTCTTCGAACGAGCGGATCCACACGCGCGGGCCGTCGGAGCGGCCGTGGCCACGGTGATCGATCGCATAGACCGCGTGTCCGTGGGCACAAAGTTCTTCTGCCAGCCTGGCAAAGCGGCCGCTGTGCTCGATGAAGCCGTGGAGGAAGACGATCGCCGCGTGTGGCTCCTGCTCCGGGAGCCACGAGGGGCAAAACAGACGCACGCCGTCGTGCCCGGGGAAGTAGTCTTCGTGGTGTGCCATGAGCTTCTGTTCCGGCCGCGGAGTGCCGGGCCGCGGAAACGTTGACATCGGCGAACGAAGGCACCACACTACACGCATCCGCCGGCCCACGCAATGGCCCCGGCCGCCGGGTGCTATGGTTGATTGTCGAGCGTCCGGCTCGATCTTGGCTAGAGAACGTATAAACCAGCAATCCAATGGGAGGAGACCTGATGAAAGCGAAACGCACATGTACTGTGGCGTTGGTCCTGTCGGCGATGGTCGCTACGGTATGTCCGGCGGCCGAGCCGATCACGCTCGAGTCGCTGTTGGACGAGATGGTCGATCGTGATGCAGCGGCCCGCTTCCCCGACCCGGCCTACACGTGCCGTCAGGCCAGCAGCTACGATCGGGCGTCTGTCTCGCCGGAAGAGCCGGGCACCTGGATGGCCAACAACGACCGCAGCTTCTTCATCCGCTCGGAAGAAATCGACGGACGCGAAGAATGGGTGATGATGGACGCCGAAGGCCCGGGCTGCGTGGTGCGGATTTGGGCCACCTCGGGCAATCCGACCGGCAACATCCGCGTCTATCTCGACGGGTTCGACGAACCGGTGATCAACGAGCCGGCCAAAACGCTCATCGGCGGCGACGCGATGGTCGGCCCGCCGTTGTCGAAGGTGCGTGCCCGGGGGATGAACTTCTATCTGCCGATCCCCTACGCCCGGCGCTGCAAGATCACCTACGACCGCCCCAACTTCCACGTCACCCGCAACGGCGACGACCTGCTCTACTACCAGATCAACTACCGCACCTACGACGCCGGCGCGAAGGTCGAGTCGTTCAGCCGCGAGGCGTTCGAGACGGCCGAGGAGAAAATCGCCGAGTTGCAGCAGGCGCTGTTGAAGCCGGAGGCAAACGTCCCGCACGGCAAGGGCTTCAGGTCGCCCGGGCCGAAGAAGCTCGCGCCCGGTAAGGGAGCCGGAATCGAAGCCGAGGGGCCGGGCGCTATCCGGCGGGTGGCCGTGCGGCTTGCTGCGGACGACGTCGAGGCCGCCTCGCGATCCGTCGTCGTGATGATCGAATTCGATGGCCGTCAGACCGTCTGGTGTCCGGCCGGCGACTTCTTCGGCAGCGGCGTGGGCGTTAACCCATTCACCGGCTGGTGGCGGACCGTCGACAAGGAAGGTTGGATGAGCTGCTACTGGGTGATGCCTTATAGGGAATCGTGCCGGATGACGCTGGTCAATGTCGGCGAGCAGGACGTCAGCGTCGAGTGGAAAGTCGACACCGGCCCCTGGCAGTGGGACGAGCGCTCGATGACGTTCCACACCACCTGGCGGCAGGAATACCCCATCGACACCAGCACCAAGCACGACTGGAACTACGTCGAGATCACCGGCAAGGGCGTCTTCATGGGCGACACTCTGGCGATGAACAACCCCAACGAGATCTGGTGGGGCGAGGGCGACGAGAAGATCTACTTCGACGGGCAGAAGTTCCCCTCGCACTTCGGCACCGGCACCGAGGACTACTACGGCTACGCTTGGTGTACGCCGGAGTTTTTTGAGTCGCCGTTTCACGCACAGCCCAGGGCCGAGGGGCCGCGTAACAAGGGCCACGTGACCAACACCCGCGTACGGCTGCTCGACGGCATCCCCTTCACCAAAGATCTCCGCTTCGACATGGAGGTCTGGCACTGGCGGCCGTGTACCGTGGCCTACGCCGCCACCACGCACTGGTACGCCTTCCCCGGGGCCGAAGCCAACTACGAGCCGATGCCCGAGTGGGCCCGGGTGATCGTTGCGGAAGGTCCCAAACCGGTGAAGATCGAGGGGGCCATCGAAGGCGAGTCGATGCAGATTCTCGAAGCGACCGGCGGCACGACGGAAGTTCAGGACGTACCGCACTTCCGCTGGAGCGGCAATCAACAGATCTGGTGGCGCGACGGCAAGCCGGGCGACAAGCTCGTGCTGGCTTTCGACGTCGAGAAGGCCGGCAAGTACACGCTCAGTGCCTCGTTGACCAAGGCGATCGACTACGGCATCGTGCGGCTGAGCCTCGACGACAAACCGCTGGGCGAGCCGATCGACCTGATCAACAACGGAGTGATCAGCAAGGTCTTTTCCTTCGGTGCCCACGACCTGACCGCCGGAGAGCACAAGCTGACCGCCGAGATCACCGGCTCGAACCCGACGGCGATCGCCAAGCACATGTTCGGACTGGACTATCTCAAGCTCGATCCGGCCGAGTGACGTCGCCGCCGTTGGAATCGCTACAACCGGCCGATCGAACGCGAACCGTTTGCATCACGGCGAATCTGAGGGAGAGTTGAAGGAACGCCGCAGACTAACCGCGCGCGTCCAATGCAGGGTGGGGGGGGGGGGCGCCCCCGCCGCGGGCCCCGCGGGGGGGGGGGCCGGCCCG
>CAYYNP010000228.1:7016-16552 GCA_964472545.1 uncultured Planctomycetaceae bacterium
ATGCAGGGTGGCTGGGGCAAAGCGCAGCGGTGCCCCGGGTTGTGGCGAGACCGTAGATCGTACGCTACTGGGGCACCGCTGCGCTTTGCCCCAGCCACCCCAACGTCGGGGCCTACTACGCCTCTCTCGCATCTGACTCAAGGCTCGATTGCCGGTGAATATAGAACGGCCAGATCCTCCCACGCCCGAGCGCACCGCCGCCGCCCCACTGCGCACCGACACCCTGGCCGAGGGAGTGATCATCCTCTTGGCGTTGGCCGTCGTCCAGCGCGTCGTCGGCTTCGGCCGGGCGATCCTCTTCTGCCGCTGGCTGTCGCCGGAAGAACTGGGCCAGTGGGACATGGCCTTCGCGTTTCTGGTGTTGGCGGCGCCGCTGGTGGTGATGGCCCTGCCGGGCACGTTCGGTCGATACGTCGAGCGGTTCCGCCAACGCGGCCAACTCCGCGGCTTTCTTCGCCGCACCGGGCTGACCTGCGCGGCGTTGGCCGTGCCGGCCGTGGCCGCGATCTTTCTGGCACGCACGTGGTTTTCGCAACTGATTTTCGGCACACGCGAACAGGCCGATCTGGTCGTGTTGCTGGCCGGCGGACTGGTGGCCGTGCTGGCGTTCAATTTCCACGTCGAGCTGTTTACCGCCCTGCGCAACGTGCGGTTGGTTGCCGGCATGCAACTTGCCAACGCGCTGCTCTTCGCGACGTTGGGGGCCGGCCTGATGTTGGGCTGGCGTTGCACGGCGTCGAGCGTTGTGGTGGCGTACGTCGGGGCGTGTGCGCTCACGTCGGCCGGGGCGCTTTGGTACTTGCGGCGGGCGTGGCCGGCGATGTCCGACGGCACCGCGGCTTCGCCGCGCGGATCGCTCTGGACCAAGCTGGCTCCCTATGCGTCGTGGTTGCTGCTAGTGAGCCTGATGGCCAACCTGTTCGACGTTGCCGACCGCTACATGATCGTCCATTTCTCGCAGCGTCCTGCGGCCGAAGCCCTCACGCTGGTGGGCGACTATCACAGTTCCCGCGTCGCGCCGCTGTTGCTGGTGTCGATCGCCGGAATGTTGGCGCCGATGATCATGCCGCATTTGAGCCACGATTGGGAGGCCGGCCGGCGACGGCGCGTCTCCGATCGGCTGAATCTGTTCGTCAAGCTGCTGGCCTTCGCCCTGACGGCCGCCGCGGTGGCCGTGGCGTTGGGGGCCCCGCTGTTGTTCTCGGTGGCGTTCGACGGGAAGTTCGCCGGCGGGCGAGTCGTGTTTCCTTGGACGCTGACCTATTGCGTGTGGTTTGGCGTCGCTCTGGTGGCGCAGACCTATCTTTGGTGTGCGGAGAAGGGATACCTAGTGAGCGTGGCCTTGGCGGCCGGGCTGATGGTGAACGTCGGCTTGAATCTCCTGCTGCTACCGCGGATGGGACTACTCGGGGCGGTGGTGGCTACGACCGCGGCGAATCTGGTCGCCTTGGCGCTAATCCTCTGTTTCGGCCGGCTGCTGGGTTTCCGCCTCGACCGCGGCACGTTGGTTGTGTTGGGAATTCCATTCGCGATCTGTCTCGGCCCGTGGATCGCGCTGTTGGTGTTGGCCGCCGTGGCCTTGGACGCGGCTGCCTCCGAACGCGTACTCTCGGCCGACGAAAAACGCCAACTCGCCGACGGCTGGCGACATTACCGGCGGCAGCTCGCCACATGGTGGCCGGCACGCTCAGCGGCGCAACGCCAATCGTAGGGCGTGTCTCGACGCACTGAGGCGACACGTGCATTGCGCCGAGCCCTTGGCAAACGGGTGTCACCACCCTAGACTGTTCAATACAGACCTTCACGCCACTCGCGATTCCCGGCGCCATGCAGACAATTGACGTCTTTCTGACATTTGGCGGCATTGATGCCCCGACCGTGAAGATGACGGGCAATGACGCATGTGCCTTGACGTTGCGGCCGCTTGTTAATGGTCGAGAGGAAGGAGAAGGCTCTACTCTGTTTGCGTATCCGGATGACATCTTTTGGAAAGCGGTCTTGGTGAACGTCGAACCGGGGCAATACCGACTGTCGCTTCTGAACAACAGCCATCACTGCTTTGAGGATATTCTCATCGACGACCGCGCCGTGGCGGAACGTGCGCTGCACGTCGAGTTCAACTGGTCCGATTGCCGCAGGAGACGGGTGCCCGCGCTGCTCAAACGGATTTGGTGGAGTATCGGCGAGTTCGTCGAGAAGCGGCGGGAGCATCCCAGACGAGATCGCCGAGTCTTGTCTCGCTACCGCCGTCGCTTTCGTCGAGGCCCGGTAGGCTTGTGGCTTTCAGAACACGATAGACAGAGTCTCTACGGCACCGCATTCCTCTTTCGCGAGGATGCAACCGGCTCCGTGCGTTCTTGGGGACACGAAGACGGCGCGGATGTCGAACAGGAGTTCCGCTGGACATCTGTGGGCGACTTCAAAATCGACATTCAACCGGTCGCGGAAACGACGTATCCAGAGGACTGGGGGGTCGTGGAATACGGTTTTCGTGTGGCACGAGGCCCCTACGGGGATCGTCTTGTGCTGATGTGCAGCACGAACCAACCGGCTATCGAGGGCAGGGAGCCTGGCTTCTGGCAGTCTATGCACCCGGTGGCTCTGGCGAAACAACGTGACCCATGACCTCCCGTTGGTGGCGCAACTCGTTGAGCAGAGAACTTCCCGAGTTATCCTGCGCATACTGCTAGAACGATAACGGCTAGGATTCGTCGCACGTCGCAGGTATGCTGAAGGGTTCGCCTCTTCTTGGTAACGCCACGCCTCAGGTCAGCAATGCCGGATTCCCCACTGAACACGCACGTCGCCTCCTCCGCTCCCCTGCCGATGAGCCCCGAGGAGGTCACCGCCCGCGGCTGGGACGCCGTCGACGTGGTCTTTGTCACCGGCGACGCCTACGTCGACCATCCGGCCTTCGCAATGGCGATTCTCGGCCGCGTGGTCGAGGCCGACGGCTATCGGGTGGCGATCCTCAGTCAGCCGAATTGGCGGACCTGCGATGCATGGCGGCAGTTCGGGCGGCCGCGGATCTGTTTCGCCGTGAGCGCGGGCAATCTCGACTCGATGCTCAACCACTATACGGCCGCCTGCAAGGTCCGTAACGACGACGCCTACAGTCCCGACGGTAAGATCGGACGTCGGCCCGACCGCGCCACGATGGCCTATTGCCAACGGGCGCGCGAGGCCTATCGTGGCGTGCCGGTGATCGCCGGCGGTGTCGAGGCCAGCTTGCGGCGTTTCGCCCATTACGATTACTGGAGCGACAAGGTCCGCCGCTCGATCCTGCTCGACGCCAAGGCCGATCTGCTCGTTTACGGTATGGGCGAAGCCCCGCTGAGGGAGATCGTGCGGCGATTGGCCGCCGGTGAATCGACCGGTGACCTGCGCGACGTTCGCGGTGTGGCCTATCGGATGGGGGCGAGCGAAACCGGCGCCGTCGCTGAAACCGACGAAGGCACGATCCGGCTGCCCGATCACGATGCCGTTTGCAGCGACCCTCGGGCGTTTGCCGAGATGACGCGTCGGATCCATCGCGAGGTCAATCCCCACAACGCCCGGCGGCTGGTGCAGTTCCATGGGCGCGAGGCGGTGGTCATCAATCCGCCGGCATGGCCGCTGGCCGAGGCGGAATTGGACCGCATCTACGGGTTGCCGTTCACGCGTCGCCCGCATCCGAGTTACGGTAAGCAGAAGATTCCGGCCTTCGAGGTGGTCAAGAGTTCGGTGCAGATCATGCGGGGCTGTTTCGGCGGCTGCACGTTCTGCTCGCTCTCGGCCCATCAGGGCCCGATCATCCAGAGCCGCAGCCCCGAGTCGATCCTGGCCGAAATCGGCCGGATTACCGCAGACAAGGACTCCTCGGGCGTGATCAGCGATCTTGGCGGCCCAACGGCCAACATGTACGCCATGGGCTGCAGCCAGCCGGAGATTCACCAGAAATGCCGGCGCAGAAGTTGCCTGCGTCCGAACGTCTGCAAGCTGCTCCGGGCAGATCACGGCCCGCTGATCGAGCTGATGAAGGCGGCCCGGCGGCAAAAGGGCGTCAAACGCGTGTTGATCGCCTCCGGCGTGCGGATGGACCTGGCCAATCGCAGCACGGCCTACATCGGCCACTTGGCTCGTCACCACGTCGGCGGGCTGTTGAAAGTGGCGCCGGAACACTGCAACGCCGAGGTCTTGCGACGGATGGCCAAGCCGCCGATCGACCAGTTCGAGATGTTCGCCGGCAAGTTCCGCGGTGCCTCGCTCTCTTGCGGGCGTCGGCAGTTTCTGGTGCCCTATTTCATGGCCGGCCACCCGGGCTGCGATCTCGACGCGATGATCGAATTGGCCATCTACCTCAAACGCCACGGCTACCGGCCCGACAAGGTCCAGGACTTCATCCCTGTGCCGATGGACGTGGCCACCTGCATGTATCACACCGGCATCGATCCGCTCAGCGGCGAGAAGGTCTACGTAGCCAAGGGCGCCCGAGAGCGGCGTCTGCAACGGGCCCTGCTGCAATACTGGAAGCCGGAGAACTACGACGACGTGCAGCGCGCCCTGGAGCAGGCCGATCGGCTCGACCTGATCGGCAAAGGCCGCGACTGCCTGATACCACCTCGGCGTCCGCCTGCGGGTGGCAAGAAGGGACGTGCCAAGGCCCAGCGACAGAAGTCGCGTGGCAAGCCGCGGACTGCCGGTTACCGTCCTCATCGGAAGACGGCTAAGCGGAGAAAGCCATAATCAGGCAACTGCATTCGCCATGCCTACTCGCGTCAAGGAGCGACATTGCACTCCCGCAATCTACGTACTAGAATCACCGCTGTCGGGTCGGGAATTGCTCCGGCAAGAGACCGTTCGGGCCGCGCGTCCGGATACGTTGAGCGAAAACCTGAGAGGGCGCAATGGCTACTGAGTTCGCACTGGAACGCTCGGACAAGTCCGCCATCGGCACGCTGGCGGATGTGGAGGTGATGATCCGAGAGCATTTCCCCGACGTCGCGTTCGGTTGGACGAAGAGTGGCCAGGAGAAGCTTCGAATTGCCTCGCAACGCCAGATTGAGTTGCCTGCGGCGATTCGACAGTCCCTTGAGGGATTGCCGTCGCTTCGTGAGGGCCGTGCCAAGGCCGGTGAAGCACTTGTCGAGTTTGGGCTGGGGTATCGAGAACAGGTCCGATGCATCTACGTAACGCCACACGGTGACGACGCCGCGGTGCTAGCCGGACTGTCGGGGCTCGCGAAATCGGTCGGCGGAAAGTACGTCGTCAGTGGCGAAGAAACCAATCGAATCACCTGACCGGACACGCGGGGATCATGACCGAATCTCACGACGAACAACTCGCCGGGGAGTGGTACGATCGCAAGACGGCGATCATGGAGTCGTTGCTGGGCAAGGAGCACAACATCGTGATGCACGCGATGGTCCCTTACGGCGTGGGCGGCGCTCTCGATCTCTACTACTACCCCGACGGCATCGCGGGAACGGCCGTGGCCACGAAGGAACTCAGCGAACTGCCCGGCGAGGGGTCGTCGAACGATCTGTTCGATACCTACGAGGTCGTGATGTTCACCAGGCAACCTCTTTCGCTCGACGACGCGCAAGACGAGGCGACGCCGTTCGGCCGTGCCCATCAAACGATCAACGCGATCCTCAACTGTATGGCCCGCTACAGTGCCCAAGCGACGCTCAACCCACGCGAGACGTGTGAGTTTCCCGAGGAGATGGAGACCGTGGGCGGGAAGTGCTTGATCTTCGACGCCTACGGCCCGGCGGAGGAATCCGCCGAATTCGGGCTGATGGCGCTGATCGAGGTCCATCGCTCGGAGATGGAGTACGCGATGCAAAACGGAGGGCAAGAATTGCTGGATATGCTGAAGGAGGCGGGGCACTATCCGTATTCGGATTTGGATCGCGAGGCGGTGGTGTAGGTGCTCTCTGCACGTCGAATGCGTTTCTGGCGGCTCGGCTTAGGGGAGACATGGCATGTTACTGGCGGAAATGCCCATGTGGCTGGCAATAGCGGCTTCAATCGCCGTGGTCGTCGGCTTTGGCGTGATTGCCCTCTTGATGTACCGTGGTTACGAGTTCTTCGCCCGGCGAGCACTTCAGCGAGCCTATAGAGACCTGGAGATCGCCGAGGCGCCGAGTCCGGACGACGTGATTCTGAAGTACCACACGTATCACGGGCTCCTCGCATGGGTTACCCAGACGCCGCACGAGGTTGCTCTGCCGCCGGAAGATGCACGCACACTGTTGGGCCGTCTGCTTCGCTTCAATCTGAGTTGGGGGCTGCTGTCGTGCGGCTGCCTGTTCATTCCGCCGATAGCCATCGGCAACTACATGGCCCAACGACGGTCGATCGCCGAGCAGGAAATGGAACACGAGATGCCGAGGCCTTGGTAAGGCACGCGACGGCGGAAGGCGGCTTGGCCGGCGCAATTGAGATTGCAGCCCGTTTTGGTTCGGCGGCTACGGCGCGACGGCCTTCTGCCGGCCAAACCCGTCCAACTCAATCTTGCCGGCCGCGCCGAGCGTGACGATCGCATACGCGTTGTTCTCAACCGTCGGCCCCTCGACCATCGCGCGCAGCGTGATGTAGTGGATGCCGGCGATTTGGCGGTAGCCGCCGGAGTGCTTGTGGCCTTGGAAGACGGCCAGGACGTTGCCGGCGGCTTCGAGGATCTTGCGGACTTCCGGGGCGTTCTTGATGCCGTGGGGGTCGGTCTCGTCGTCGAGGTTTTGGTGGGCGAAGACGATCGTCGGCCTCGGGCGGGCTTGCTTCAGGTCGTCGGCCAGCCATTGCCGTTGGGATTCCGGGATCCAGGTGTCGGTCCAGGTGTAGTCGCCGTTGGCGTAGGGGGTGCCGTCTTGCTTGAAGTCGGCGTCAAGGATCACGAAATGGTAGCCGCCGTGGTCGAAGGAGTAGTGGGTCTGCTTGGTTTCGGTGCCGCAGTTGGCCAGAAAGTCGGCCTTGGTCATGCGGTCGAGGCAGTGATTGCCGAGCACGAAATGCCGCCGGCCGCTAAAGCCTTCGTAGATCTTGCGGATCGAGCGGAGATACTCGAGCGTGGCGGCCTTGTCGGGCCCGGCGTCGATGAAGTCGCCCAGTTCGACCACGAAAGGCAGCTTGCGGCGGTTGAACGTTTCGACCGCTGCGCGGAGTTTGTCGGCCGAGTCGCGATAGTGGCGGCTGCCCTTGGTTGCGACGTCGGCAAAGTGAACGTCGGTCACCAGGCCGAAGCAGAGCGTTTTTTCTCTGTCGTCATCGGCGGCACCAGCGGCCAGCCACGCGCCGGTCGTGCCGATGCCCGCGCCGACGGCGGCTGCCTGGAGGAACTGGCGGCGATTGCGCGGCGGGTGGTTATTGTCGATCATGGCATCGTCTCCGTTGGAGGAATCGTCAAGAAAGCCGGGACGTCATTGTAGCCGATTCTGCGTCGGGGTGGCTGGGGCAAAGCGCAGCGGTGCCCCAGTGGCCGACGCCTGGGGCACCGCTGCGCTTTGCCCCAGCCACCCGTCGCCTTCCCACCGCCTAGCTCTCTTCCAACAGCCGAGCCACCAGTTCGCGCATCTGATCCTCCATGCCGGGACGATAGCCGGACCAGACGCCGCGGACGCAACCTTGGCGGTCGAGCACCAGCGTGGTGGGATAGCCGGCGAAGCCGACGACCTGGCGAACGGCAGCCCGCGTGACGCCGCCGCGGTCGGTGTAGACGGGCACGTCGATCCGCTGCTGCTTGAGAAAGCCCTCGGTGGCTTGTCGCAGCGACGCCAGGTTTTCCGTGCCGTCTTCCTCACACGAGACGGCCAGCAACTCAAAGGCGGGGCGGCTGCGGAATTCCCGATAGAGCGCGGCGATGTGGGGCAACTCCTCGCGGCAAGGCGGACACCAGGTTCCCCAGAAATTCAACAGCACGACCCGGCCGGCCATGTCGCTCAGGGCGACCGTCTTGTCGTTGCCGTCGAGCGGACGCAGCCTCAATTGGGGTAGCTTCTCGCCCACGCCGGCTTGTTCGGCCGGGTCGCGCGACTCGAACGGGCGGAACTGGATCAGCACGAAGAAGCAGAGCACCAGCATCGCCAGCACGGTCCAGTTGCTCCATTGCGATTTCTGCGTCAGCGCGTCCTTCCGTTGCACGGCGGCCTCTGGCTGCCCAGCAACGCCGGAGGGCTCGGCGGGAGTTTGCTCCGGAGTCTCCTCTGGAGTTTGCTCCGGGCTGGACGACGGGGTTGGCAACGGGGGTTGTTTGTCCGACATGGCCGACTCTCCCACGGGATTTCTTCGCCGAGGCGGTAGCCGTCTACCGCCGACTCCACCTATAGTATGGGTTACGCAACCGGGTGTAGTCGGCTGGAAACGCCCATCAGAGACACTGCCTTTCTGGGTGGCCCGTGATAGTTCATGTTGACATGGACGCCTTTTATGCGTCCGTCGAGGAGTTGGATCGCCCCGAGTTTGCCTCGCGTCCGGTAATCGTGGGGGGTAGCCCTGATCGTCGTGGTGTGGTGTCTGCGGCCAACTACATCGCTCGGCAATACGGCGTCCACAGCGCGATGCCCTCGGCCACCGCGCGGCGGAATTGCCCGCACGCGGTCTTTTTGCGTCCGCGGCTGGACCGCTACGCCGAAGTGTCGCGACAGATTCGCGAGATCTTCCTCAGTTATACGCCGCTGGTCGAACCGCTGGCGCTGGACGAGGCCTTCTTGGACGTGTCCGGCAGTGTGGGGCTCTTCGGGCCGCCGACCGAGATCGGGCGGAAGATCAAACGGCAGATCGCCGACGAGTTGCATCTGGTGGCGTCGGTCGGCGTGGCGCCGAACAAGTTCCTGGCCAAGGTGGCCAGCGATCTCGAGAAGCCCGACGGATTCGTGGTGGTTGATCTGGATCGGGTGGGCGAGTTTCTCGATCCGTTGCAGGTGGGCCGGCTTTGGGGCGTCGGGCGGGTCGGAAACCGTTCGCTTCAAAAACTAGGCGTTCACACCATCGGCCAATTGCGGCGGCTGCCGGCCGAGGTGCTCCGCGAGCGGTTGGGCAACGCCGGCGAGCATCTCTGGCGGCTCGCCCAGGGGATCGACGATCGCGCGGTCGTGCCCGACCACCAGGCTAAGTCGATCTCACACGAGACGACGTTCAACGAGGACGTGGCCGACGGCGACGTGTTGCGCAGTTGGCTGCTGGAATTGACCGAGCAGGTGGCGCGGCGATTGCGGCGTCATCGGCTACGCGGACGTACGGTGCAACTGAAAGTTCGTTTCGCCGATTTTCGCACGCTCACCCGACGCCACACACTGCCGGAACCGACCAACGTCACCGACGAACTCAGGCAGGCCGCCGCCGAGTTGCTGCGTACGCGGCTGCCCGAGGGCCATCTGCCGGTTCGGTTGTTGGGCATGGGCGTCAGTGGGCTCGATGCGTCGCGCCAAACGCAGCGTCAACTCTTCGACGATGAGCAACGCACGCGGCAGAGCCAACTCGACGCGGCTACGGATGCGATTCGGGATCGGTATGGGCGCAGCGCGATTGGGCGGGGGAGAGTGGGGGGCGAGTAGTGG
>CAYYNP010000229.1:0-16534 GCA_964472545.1 uncultured Planctomycetaceae bacterium
CCCCGCTCTCACCCTCAAACCACCACTACGCCGGCTTCGGCCCGCCCTTAAACAGCTTGCGTCCGATATTCGCGTGATAATGCGTCCACGGGCTATCGACGTTCGGGTCGTCGCGCATCAGTTGGTCGAAGGAGTTGATCTTGGCGTCGAGGTTATCGAGCAGATAGAGGGCCGTGGCTTCGAGCGTCATCGGCAGCTTGGGCGAGCCGAACTCGTACTGGCCGTGGTGGCTCACCAGCATGTGCTTCAGCCGCAATACGGTCTCCTCCGGCATGGTCTCGCCGGAGAGTTTTTCCGCCTCGGCAACTTTCGCTTCGAGGATTCCCACCGCGATCACCAGGTGGCCAATGAGTTGTCCTTCGCTGGAATAGGCCAGGTCGCGTTCGTAGCTCAACTCGTCGATCTTGCCCACGTCGTGGATGAAGGCCCCCATCAGCAGCAGGTCGGGATCGATCTGCGGGTAACAGGGTGCAATCCGCAGCACGACCTCCATCAGGTTGACCACGTGCTCCAGCAGGCCGCCGTGATAGGCGTGGTGGTTTTTCACGCCCGCCGGGGCCTTGGTGAACTTGGCCATAAACGCCTCGTCGAGCAGGAAACACTCGACCAGATTCCGCAGATGGGGATCGTCCATGCCGCGGAGAACGTCGCTCAGCCGCACCACCAGCTTGTCGACCTGCACGGCGGCGAGTTGGGTGAAGTCGTCTTCGTTGACCTCGCCGGCGTCGACCTTGGTCAGCTTCGTGAGGATCAACTGCATGGCCCCTTGGAACAACTGGGCCGTGCCCTCCACGCGGACGAAGTCGCCGTCGTCGAACGACTTGTAGACGGCCTCATTGGCGTTCCACATCCGGGCCCCCAGCGTGCCGGTCCGGTCGGACAGATCGACCTGCAAGTAGAGGTTCCCGTTGCGGTTCGGGCGGAGCTGCTTGCCGCCGGCCCGAAACACCTCATCGACGGGCTCCTTGTGGCCGAACTGGTTGACGTAGCGTCGCGACATTAGTGACCTTTCCATGGGCACGCTAGCAGCCTGTTGAAGAAGCAGAAGTTCGAGAATTCGGGTGCCACTGCCGGCTTGCCCAGCAGTGTCCTTGCGGGAGCTTCGACTCTGCACTGCTGGGCAAGCCAGCAGTGGCACCCAGTTTCGCCTTTCTTCAACGGGCTGCCAGAGGTATGAAGACGGGCAAGGGCGCATTGTAGGCCTCGTCCGCCACCTCCACAAGGGGGACAATCTCGCGGAGCCCCGCAGCCACCAACAACCAACCCCCCTTGCTGCACGGCCACCACATAACCTACAATGCCGTGTTTCCGCCGGGCCGATCCGACACGCGGCCAATCGGCAAATCTGCAATCCGAAGACAGAAATCCGATGCACTGGACCCGAACGTTCATTCCCACCATGAAGGAAACGCCCGAAGGGGCGGAAATCCCCAGCCACGTCCTCATGATCCGCGCCGGCCTGATCCAGCAGGTGATGGCCGGGGCCTATAGCTATCTGCCGCTGGGATTGCGGTCGCTGCGCAAGGCGGCGCGGATCGTCCGCGAGGAGATGGATCGGGCCGGGGCAATCGAAATGGCGATGCCGTGCATGTCGCCCACCACGCTCTGGGAACAGACCGGCCGGACCGAGGCCTTCGGCGACGTGCTGGTCACCTTCTCGCTGCCGCGGCAGAATCGCAAGGTGCGGATCACGCTGGGCCCGACGCACGAGGAGATCGTCACCGAGATGGTCTCTCGGCTGATCTCCAGCTATCGCCAGATGCCGATCACGCTCTATCAGATCACCACCAAGTTCCGCAACGAGGAGCGGCCTCGGTTTGGCGTGCTGCGTACCAGCGAATTCCTGATGAAAGACGCCTACAGTTTCGACGCCACGGTCGAGTCGCTCGGCGAAAGCTATCAGAAGATGTACGACGCCTATTGCCGCGTTTTCGAGCGGAGTTGTCTGGACTACCTGCCGGTGGAGGCCGAGAGCGGACCGATCGGCGGCGACGCCAGCCACGAGTTCATGATCCCGGCAGAAAACGGCGAGGACACGCTGCTGCACTGCGCCGCCTGCGGCTACGCGGCCAACCAGGAAAAGGCAGAGGTCGGCAAGCGCGAGACGCAGCCGGCCGAATCGGCGCCAGCCGAAGAGATCAAGAAGGTCGATACGCCGGAAGCCACCACCATCGAGCAGGTCAGCACGATGCTCGGCTGCACGCCGCAGCAGATGATCAAGACCCTGATCTACTCGGCCGACGGCAAGCCGGCCGCCGTGCTGATTCGCGGCGACCACGAGGCCAACGAGGGCAAGGTCCGCCGTGCCCTGCGTGCCGAGAAACTCGAACTGGCCGATCCCGACGTGATCGAACGCGTGACCGGCGCGCCGGTCGGTTTCGCCGGTCCGGTGGGCATGGCCGAGGAGATTCCGCTCTGGGCCGACCGCGACGTCCGTCAGATCGTCAACGCCGTGGTTGGCGCCAATGAGTCCGACGCCCATCTGACCGGCGTACACCTCGGCCGCGACTTCGAGCCGGACGAGTTCGCCGACCTGCGCTGTGCCATCGGCGGCGATCCCTGCCCGCGATGCGAAGGCAGCGTTCAGATGCGCTTCGCGGTCGAGGCCGGCCACGTCTTCAAGCTGGGCACCAAGTACTCCGAGGCTCTCGGCGCGAAGTTCCTCGACGATAACGAACAGCAGCACCCGATCATCATGGGCTGTTACGGCATCGGTGTAAATCGGATCATCGCCTCGCTGGTCGAGACCTGCCACGACGACTCGGGCATCCTCTGGCCGGTGGCGTTGGCCCCGTACGAAGTGCTCGTGGTGCCGTTGAAGGTGACCGACGAGGAAACCGCCAAGGTGGCCAACCGCCTGCACGACGACTTGACCGCCGCCGGCATTGAGGTCCTTTTGGACGACCGCGACGCCCGGGCCGGCGTGAAGTTCAAAGACGCCGACCTGATCGGCATCCCGCTGCGCGTGGTCATCGGCCCGCGCGGGCTGAAGCAGGGGCAACTCGAAGTCAAGTGGCGCTGGGACGCCGAGCCGGAGATGATCGAATTGGGCACCGCTGCGGAGACGCTGACGGAGTGGATTCGCGAGGAACGACAGGATTCCGGGCGGTTTCGTGACCGACCGACTACTTAGGCACAAATCGCCGAGCCGCCGGAGACGACGGATTGAGACGACACACCGACATCGCAAGATCAGAAGGGAGTACTTATGAAAAAGGGCGGAATCAGCACACGTAGAAGGGAATTGGAGGAGAAGTTCTTCCACGATCGCGACCAGGAGTTGTTGCAGGCGCTGCGCGAGAAGACGGCGTCGCAGGAGCGGAAGAAGGCCCTGGCCGAGGCCTCGGGCATCTCCGACGCCGAATTGCTCGACCGGCTCGACGAACTCGACGTAAGCCCCGAGACCCTGGCGGCCCTCTCGCTGGTGCCGTTGATCGCCGTCGCCTGGGCCGACGGAAAGCTGGACGACAAGGAACGCAAGGCCGTGCTCGAGGCGGCTGCGCAGAAGGGCATCGACGCCGAACACCCGGCCAGCCCCCTGTTGAAGGACTGGCTCAGGCAGAAACCCGCCGCTACGTTGGTCGACGTCTGGAAGCTGTACGCCGCCGCGCTCGCGCAGTCGCTCGACGAGGCAAGCAAGACGGCACTGAAAGACGACCTGCTCGGCCGCGCCGGGGCCGTCGCGGAAGCCGCCGGCGGACTGCTGGGCTTCGGCAACAAGGTCTCCAAGTCGGAGCAGGCCGTGCTCGACGAGTTGGAGCAGGCGCTGGGTTGAGCCGGTCAATGGAGTAGCGAAACTCGCAAGACTTCAGACGCGCGTGTGTGCCACTGTTTCGCAGAAGCAGTGCCGTTTCTGGGTGTTCTTGGAAGACACTGCTTCTGCGAAGCAGTGGCACTCTCTTCGGCTATCCTCCATCCATCCCGCGAGGGCTGAACTCTTGCGAGTCCAGCTACGGCGACGCGGCACTAAAACGCCGCTCCGGCCCCCACGCCGCCGCCGAAGCCGCCCATGCCGCCCCCCATGCCGCGGCCGTACATCTTCTGCAGACGGTTGATCTGCTCGCCTTGAAACGCCTTGTTGGCGTCCTTCAAGCCTTGCAGCAGGTCGTCCATGGAGCCGTCGGCCTGGATCGTCTCCGCGCCCTGCGGCACGGCAATGGGCCCCATGCCGCCCATGCCACCGATGCCTCCGCCACCGATGCCTCCGCCACCGAAGCCCGCGCCGCCCATACCCATGCCTGGACGGCCCATGAAGCCCATACCCTGCCCGCCGCCGTAGCCTCCGTAGCGTTGCGTAGGCCTTGAGCGCAGCGGCGGCTTGCCGTCTTCCGACTTCACCTCGCTGCCGCCGCGGAGTTGGGCAAACAAGTCTTCGATTTCCTCGTGGACGTCTTGCGTCTGGCTGACCACGATGCTCATGTTGATGGGGAATTCCGTGATCGATCCCGCACCGCCGACCTCGTCCCAGGTCATCGGACCGACGGTCGACGTGATTGTCTCGATCAGCGAGTCGAAGTCGGCCCATTCGGCGTCTTCCTCGTCGCGGAAGAGCACCAGGTCCTTCACCGGATAGACTATCGTCGAGAGGTGTGTCTCCGCTTCCTCCGGCGTGGTGATCAACAGCACCTCGTCCTGGATCACGTACGTCAGATCCTGCTCGCGCAGCAACAGCCGCAATGCCGAACGAAGCGAGACTCCGGAGATCCTCGTCGTGATGGGCATGCCGGAATCGATGCCTACCTCGGTCAACGCCCGATTGTCGATCTCCATCTCGATGCCGTGGTACTCCGCCAGATAATCGACGACGGTCGTCAGCGGCGTCGCACGGAAGTTCAGCCGCGTAGGCGACTGCAACGCCGCCGCGATCCGCGCTTCCGCCTCCTCGGCAGTCTGGTTCGGTGGGATAAGCGTAAGACTAGGATCGCTTTGCCGACGCCTCGGGCGTGGGAAGCGGGCCGGGAACGTCACCTCGTCGGAAGCCGTCGTGCCCCGATAAAACGCGTATCGCGAACGCTTGGCCACCGCGATCACCGTGGCGGAGCCGTAGACCTCTTTCGCCGTAAACACGCCCCGCAGGTCGGTCGTGCCGGAGATGAACCGGTCGTTGCCGGTGCCGATCACTTTCACGTCGACGTCGTCGAGGTAACGGTCGGCCACGACGTCCTTGACCGTCGTGCGAACCTGGCCGGCCGCGAGGTCCTCCTCCACTTCCACCGCCAGCGGCGAGAGCAGCACCAGCCCGCTGGCGTGCAGGTCCTCGCCGCGGCAGACGACCAGATAGGCCCCCTCCTTCTCAAGCGGCAAGGCCAGGCGATGTGTGCGGTCGCGATAGTCCTTCCCGTCGCCCAGTTCGACCGCAGCCTCGTGGTGTGGGCGGATGCCGGAAAGGTTGATCTGCCGGATGCCGCCCAGATTGCGCCGCATCAGCGTGAACTTCATCAGGTCGATGCGATAGACCTTCACGTCGCAGGCGGCGATATTGCGGAAATCCAACTCGACTTCGACCGGCTCGCCCGGTCGCAGCGTGGTCACCTCCGGCAGCGCGATCGCCTTGCGGAGGAAGTAGCGGATCGACTTCGCCGCGTCGGCAAACCGCTCTTCTACCTGCTGATACTCCCGCACCGCCTCGGCCGCCCGGCCCAGACTGTGATAGACCTGGCCCATGATGTAGATCGCCCGCCACTTGTTCGAGCTTTCGGTCGGACGGCCGGTCTGCGGGTCGGGCCGCTTGGCCTCGGCCACCTTGCGGCACATGGCCAGCGCCGCTTCGTGCTGATTGCCGGCATAGTGGCAGTAGCCGATCACGTACCAGAAGGTGTCGAGCAGGTCGCTTTTCGGGTATCTCTGCGCATAACGGTCACAGGCGGCGATCGCCTTGCCGTAATCGCGCAGCCCCAGCAGCGTGTTGGCCCGGCTGAAGGCGGCCTGGTCGGCGGCCGGGTCCTCGGGATAGGCCGTCAGGAAGCCTTCGAGCATTTCGGCGGCGCGGCGCGTGAGCGTCTCGCCGTCGATCTTCCGCCCGCGGAGCTTCACGTCGGCGGCCGCCTCGGGGGCCTTGGCCGAGACGCGTTGGGCCAGGGCATACGTGGCCGAGGCAACGTAGGCCTCCGGCGGGTATTCCCGCAATAGCCGGTCGAGCAGTGTTACGCTGCGGAGGAATTCCTCCTTCGCGTCGAGGAATCCGGCCACGCCGCTCTCGCGCAGAAAGCTGCTCTCGACCGTCGCCCGAAAGACCAGGTAGGCCCGTTCATATTCGCCCATTTCGTGATAGGCCGCGCCGACCTTGACGATCTGCGCAAACGGGATCTGCTCCTCGGGCCAGCGCTCCTTGACGATCTCGAAATAGCGGACCACGTCGGCGGCCTGCCCGAGTTCCAAGTGTACGTCGAGCAACCGTCGGATGGTCTGCTGGTAGACGGCCGGCTTCACGTTGAAGTTGTCGATCAACTCGGCCAGGTGCTTGCCGGCCGCGTTGAACTCGCCGCGATCGAAATGGTACATACCCAAGTCGTACAACTCCTCCGGCGTCAGCCGATACGCGTCGCCGCTGCTTGCGTCGCCGGGCAACACCTCCAGCGGCTTCGGCACGGCCACGGCCAATTGCTCCGGATGGTGGGCGTTGCGCACGACCGTGGGGGCCGTGCGGTATTGCCCCGGCAGATAGCCGACCAACTCGTAGCCGATCGCGGCCGGATTGCGATAGTTGCCCAGGTAGAACGTGATCGCTCCGGGGCCAATCTCGAAGCGTTCGACCGGCCCGTACACGGAACCGTCGACCACCATCGCCCCGGCGGGAATCGGCTCGGTAATCACCAGGTACTCGAGTTGCCGTTGCGGCGTGCTGGAAGAAACGTCACGACGGCGGACGTTCAACTCGACGAACGCGCGGCGTCCTACCGGCAGTTGCGTGAGCGGATTGCGAAAGGCCGTGTAGTCGCCCTGCAAGATTCTGAAGCCGCGCGGGGCAAAGCGGCCGTTGACTTCCAGCGGCGCCGGTTGGTAAGTCCGCTCGACCCCGAAGCGGTCGGTCGTGGCGGTGAGCTTCTCGGCCGGCACAAACCCGCCAAGGATGCACTGGTACGTATAGCGTCCGCGCCCGGTGATCTGGAAGTTCACGCGTTGCTTGCCCTCCTTCACCAGCAACCCCGGCGGCACGTCGATCACATGACAGCGGGAGAGCGATTCGCCGTCCTTGCCGTCCCCTGTACCGACGTCCAACACGGCCGCCTCGACCTCGTTGACGAACACGGCCAGCTTGTACCGTTCGCCCGCAAAGCGGCTGGCCGCAAACCACTCGCAGAGCGCCACGGCGGCCGGGCCGGTGGCCTTCTCGGGCGAGAAGCGATGGCCGGTGCGATTGGCCAACAGCCAGTCGACGTGCTGCTTGGCTGCCGGCGATTGCGGCGTGACCTTCTGCAACGCCAAGGCCCACAGCGCCCGCAGCTCCGCCGGCGAACGATTCCAGGGCGAGGACCCCGTCACGGTCCGCCGGTTGGGATCCGGTTCATCAAATCCGCCGTCGGCCGGCCCGCCGAGCAGATCCGCGGCCATCGTCTTGCGATCCATCTCGATCAGGGCCAATGCCAGATAGGCCACCGCGGCGGTCGACAGCGACGGGCGGCTGCGATAGAGGCGGTTGGCCAGCGAGAAATCGCCCGCGCCGGCAGTCGCCAGGGCGTGCAACACGATCGCCTTGGTCTCGAAGTCGTCGTTGGCCACCGCGGCAAGTTGGTTTTGCAGGTAGCCCCGCGCGCGGTCGTAGGTGGCATCGGCCACCCGATATCCGGCCGCCCGCGCCAGGCTTAACGCCCAAAACGCCCGGGCGGTCTCCGGCCGGCTGCTGTTGCGTGCATATCCCGACCAACTCCAGCCACCGTCCTCGTTCTGGGCCGACACGATCAACCCCAGCGAACTGCGAATCCGCCCGTCGAGCGCTTGCGCACGATCGCCGCCGGCCTCGCGGGTCGCGCCGAAGAGGCGTTGCAGGGCCAATGCGGCCATCAGGTCGGCTGTGGTCCGCTCCAATCGTGGACACCAGCAGGACTCCGCCTGCGCATTCGACGCCGCGCCGAAGACGATATCCCACAGGCTCTGCTCGACCGTAGGACCGACAATAATCCGCAGGCTCGGCGACTGCGGCGACACGTTCGCCGGCGGCTGGACCCACGTGGTCACGTCGGAACTGGCCGAGCCGCTTGTCGATCCGTAGACCGGCACACCATACGGCCTCAGCGGCGCACGGCGGCGGACCACGTCGCGGTGCGAACCGGCGGCGACGGTCAACTCGAATTGCACGTCCGTCTGCGTGGGCGCTTGGGCCGATTCTTCGTCGCCAGCCGGTTCGGGCAGATTCAACTTGGCCGTGAAGGCGAGTTCCTTGATCCCTTTGCCGTCGAATTCGATTCGCTGGTGCTGCTCGACAGTACGCTGGCCGATGGTCGTCTTCAGCGTCACGTCGACCGGCCCCTTTTCGATCGCGCCGTTGTGTACCGAAGCCGTGATGCTCGCTTCGTCGCCGTCGGTGAACGCCAGAGGCAGCTTCAATTGCCCGAAGAGGTCCTTCTTGACCACCAGCGTGTCGTCCGCTTCGCCGACCAGCGTGTCGGTCGTGATGCCCTTGGCCAGCAGCGCCCAGGCGGTCGATCGCTCGGGCATGACGAGCGTCACGGTCGCCTTGCCGTCGTCGCCGGTGACGATCGCCGGGTTCCAGTAACCGGATTCCAGGGTGGCGGTGTCGGACGGAAGGTAGTGATTGTGCCAAAGCGCGTCCTCGCCAGCCGAACGGATGACCTGGGCAACGAAATGATTGTCTCGGGCAAACCTCCTAACGAAGGTACCGTCGGCGCGCAAACTCATGGATTCGTATTCCGCGCCGCGCCGGGCCGTTAGTTCCTTCCAGACTCCGGCCGGCGGATAGACCACCGGAGGTTCGTCGGGCATTGGAGCGTGCGACTTCTCGACCGCGTAGAGCATATCAACAATGCCTTTCTGTGCGGCCTCACGCCGGTTCAGGGCGTCACGAAGATAGCCGGCCGCCTCATACCCGGCGATATCCAGCCGCTGGAGTTCGGCATTGATGTCCGGGTCGACCGAGAGCGTCGCCGAACTGTAGCGGTACGTGATCGTCGACGCCGTTCGTATCGCCGGCTGGCGACGCCCGGACTGGAAGAACTCGTTGATCGGCCCGATCGGCCACTCGAAACGATCCAACAGCGACTGCTCGACCATCGCCAGGCTCAACTCGGCCGACACGGGATGCCCTTGCATGTCGGTCGTCAGCAGTTCGACTTCGACCTGCTCACCCGGTCGGGCGGGGCTTTCGGCGTCGCCCTGGCGTCTCAAGGTCAGTTGCACGTTCAATTCTCGCTGCACCGCAAACGGGCTCGACGCCGTATGGAAACGCCGCGGCCTTGCGGCGGTGTCCTTACCTTTCCCGTTGTCTTTCGGCTGCGGATCGGTCATCACCGCCACGCCCAACTCGAAATTCGGCGCGAGCTGCGCCGTCATTGGGATCTTCAACTCGTTCGCGCCCGCGGCCAACTCGACCAGCCTGTAATCGAGCACGGTGGCGCCCTCGAACGTCACCAGCGCCAGCGCCGGCCCCTCGCGCCAGTGGAGTTGTACGGTGGCGGTGTCGCCCACCTTGTACGTATGTTTCTCGGCAAGGATCCGCAGGCGTACCGCGTCTTCTTCGCCGGACACCGCGACGATGTGCTCCGCAGAGACGGCGTTGCCGAATCGGTCGGTCCCTTCGGCCCGCAGCACGTATTGGCCGCCGGCGTCGAGCTTCAGCGTGATCCGGCCCACTCCGTCGGCGGCCGTCTCGAGCGGATGTTCCTCGACGAGGCGTTGTCCGACCTTCTTGTCGACCTTGGTTTCCTCGAACACCTTCAGCGTGAGTTCCCGCGCGGCCGGTTTGCCTTCGGCGTCGTGGGTCTTGACGGTCACCTCGAACGTTTCGCCCGCCACGTAGACCGGCCGGACGCAGCCGACGTCGATCGAGAAGCCGCGCGCGGCGAGCACGAAGTTGAACTCGTTTTCCAGGTTGCGCTGCGGCAGTTCCACCGAGAGCGCGAGCACCTGGCTTTCGCCGAAGTCGCGCGTCGGCAGCTTGAAGTGGACCTCGCCGCGCCGGTCCGTCTTGGCGGTGTAGGTCCGCTGATCGGCAAGCTGGTAGCGGATCTCGCGGTCGGCCAGCGGGGCCCCGTAGTAGTATTCCGCCCGGATCGTGCCCTCGATCATCTCGCCCCGGTAGTAGATCCGCCGCGGCACGTCGAGCGTCAGGTGAACCGGCTCCAGCTTGATCGGATGGACGCCGAACTCGCTTCGATAGCCGTGGCCGGCGTCGTCGTTTACGTGCAGCCGGTAGTTTCCCATAGGGCAGCCCGGCGGCAGCGGGAAGCGGGCGTGAAAACTGCCGAACTCGCCGAGCGTGACCTCCTCCCGGCGGATTGTGCGGCCGACGGGGTTGATTACGTCCAACGTGTAACAACGGCCCGGTTCAGCCGTATAGACGTCGCCCGCAACTTGCCGAATGCAACCGCGCACGTGCACCGTCTGTCCGGGCCGATAGGCGGGACGGTCGGTGTAGATGTATCCCTTGTCCGTCAGTCCCCGGGCCGGCTCCACACCGCCGAGTTCCACGTGGTTCGAGGCCACGTGGTTCTCGGCGATCGCGAATACGCGGATGTTCTCGGCGTCGTGGAGTTCGTCGAAGTTGCCCACCGGCGCCTTGTCGGCATCGCTGTCGCCACCGAGGTCGGCACGCAGCGCAAACGTCTGGAACCCAACCTTCTGACACGCCTGGATCAGTTTCTGCACGTCGCCCGTGTTGACGTCCTTCGGGGCACGGATGATCACCGTCGGCTCGGGCGAGTCGTCCTCGGGCTTCAATCGTGATCGCTCTTGCAGCAACAGGGCGTCCACTTGCTCGAGCGCCGTTTCCTTACCGGCGATCTGCACCGTGTTGTCCAGCGTCACGCGGATCGTGAGTTCCGATTCGCGTTGCTCTCGAAGCGCCTTGACCGAACGGCGAAAGACGCCGTCCGGTCCGGTGGTGGCCTCGGCAAAGACCTTGGCGCCGTTGGAGATCAGCAGCCGCACCCCCGTCCAAGGCTTGCCCGTTCGCATATTCTGCGCAAACACGAACACTTCGTCGCGCGAACTCTTGAGGATCACGTCGAGATCGCTACGGATCACCATCGTCGTCGTTTCCCGCCGCGGCGTGCTGACCGTCACCGCCGTCACCGCCGCCGCCTCACTCGCCGCCGCGTCCTCCGCCCCTCGCCCCTCGTCCCTCGCTGCTCTCCCCTCGCCCCCTACCACAGGCACCTCGATTGTGCTCTCCATCCGCCGATACTCCACGTACTCGGGCACCGTGAATTCAAACGTTTCGTCCGGATCGATCAGCGCGATGTCCAGATCCTCGACGCCGCTGGCAAAGTGCATCTTGCGGAAGTAGGTCTCCAGATCGACCCGATAGACCCGCACGGTGACCGACTCGACGTTGCGGCTGATGAGCTTCAATCGCGGCGTCTCGTCGCTGCGGAAGACCCGCTCGGTGCTCACGTGGAAATCCTCACCGAGCAGTCGGGCGGCGGCCTGGAACGCCCGACCGGCATGGGTACCCCACGTCACCTCGCGGTATTCATCCAGCGCCTCGGCCGGCTTGTCGAGGTCCTCTTCGAGCGTTTTGGCGATCAGGTACTGGCCCTGCGAGGCCTCGTCCGTATCGGGGTGCTTCGAGACCAGCCGCCTCCAATCGGCCAGCGCGGCGTCGAATTGCTCCTGCTCGTGGTGGATCCGGCCGAACAACAAGAGGATGCCCGGGTTGCGGGCGTCGAGCGGGTACTTCACCAAAAACTCCGAGAGCAGCCGGCGGGCCTCGTCGTACTCCTTTTCTTCGCACTCCTGCAAGCCGATGGCGTACTCCGTGGCGATCACCTCCCGCTGCACGGCGTTGGAGTCTTTGTGGGCCGGGTGCTTGCTGAGGTGCTCCCGCCACGCAGCCAACGCCTCGGGCAGCTTCTTCTGGAGCGTGTAGACACGGCCCAGCAAGTTGCGGGCCTCCGGGATCTGATCACAGTCGGCGTAGCGTTCGTCGCCCAACAGCCGCGTCAACTCGGCAGCGGCTTTGTCGTAGCGTTGCCGATGGATCGCGCTTTCGGCGATCAGAAGTTGCGCCCGACCGGCCAATTCGTGGGTGGGGAATCGCTCGAGAAACGCCCGCAGCGCCGCGGTGCCCAGCGCGAGTTGTTCGTCGTCGGCCGGCTTGGGAAGCTGCCACGTTTTGGCCAGCCGGAACATCGCCTCGGCGATCCGCTCGGAATCGGCGCCGCCGTGCTTGGCCAGCAGGTCTTGCCACGTCCGCCGGGCGTGGCCGTGCTCCCTCTTGAGCATCCGACACTCGCCCAAACGGAAACGGGCCTCCACGTCGAGCGGGTCGTCGGCGTGGGCCTCGATGAACTGCTCATACGCCGCCACGGCTTCGTCGTGCTGATCCAACTCTTGCAGGCATCTACCCACGCGCAGCTCGACCTCCACCGCCCGCTTCGGCTCCGGCCCCACGTCCAACGCCTTGCGATAGAACTCCAACGCCTGCTCGTACTGCGGCTCTTGGTCTTCCTCGGGTGGATCGAATCGGGCGTCGGCGTATTCGAGATAGATCTCGGCCAACTCTTGTTTCCGCACCGACGAGAGAAGGTACTCGGCCTCGGCCCGATAGATCAACTCGGCGCCGCGGAAGTCGCCCTTGCGGGCCAACGCAACGGCCCGGGCGAATCGGGCCCGCCGGAGCCAGGGACTCTTGGGAAACTGCTGCTCGAACTGCGTAAGCGTGGCAACGGCCGCATCGTATTGCTTCGCAAAGAACAGCGCCCGGCCTTTCAGCAGGAGCAGGTAATCCGTCGGCGCGCCCTCAACCGCCGCAGCCCGGTCGATCGCCCCGATGGCCGCCGCATAGTCGCGATCCTGCATCGCCTGCCGCACTTCGTCGGGAATCGCCGGCACTTGCGGCAGCGAATCGGCGCCTTTTGCCACGTCGCCCGATGCGGGCTCGGAAGCAGGTAGCGTCGCCGCGGCCATCGGAATGATTGCCAAAGCAATAATAACGCCAAAAAGACGTGTGCGTGTCATCAGATCGCTCCAGGGAAAGGTCGATTTCGAGGGAGAGGCGCCGCTCGGTCGCGCCACGGCACGGATCTCCGCAACCGCCGGCTGTTAAACAGGATCCGCCGTTTCGATACCGGTTGTCAAGGCAGATCCACCAAATGGGGGCGCGGACGCAATGGGGCACACAAAACCCCCTGGTAGAGCATAGCTTTCCGAGGACCGAAGATAGCCGTCGGAAACGCCGGCCGGCTGAGGCAAAACGGAGCCGTACCCCGAGTGTCCGAGGGCCGGGAAGCCCCAGGCTACTTCTCGATCCCCGTCCGTGCCATGACCCCCTGGGCGAAGTAGTGCTTCACTTCGCGCATCTCGGTGACCAGGTCGGCCCGGGCGACGACGCGGGGATGGGCGCCGCGGCCGGTGATTACCAACTCGACGCCTTCCGGCTTGCAGTCGATCAGCGAGAGCAGTTCCTCGACCGGGAAGAGCCGCATCATGGCCGCCACGTTGGCTTCGTCCAATATCACCAGCGGATACTCACCCGAAAGGACCGCCGCGGCACATTCGGCCAGACCGAGTTCGGCGCCGTCAACGTCTTCCTCCTCGGGCAGCGGATCGATGAAACCGTCGCGGCCGAATTGCCGCACGGTGATGCGGTCGGAAAAACGCTCGAGAGCCGACAACTCGCTGGTGGCCATGCCCTTGGCAAACTGGGCCAAAAACACCTGCCAGCCGGCGCCCGCCGCCCGCAGCGCCAAGCCCAACGCCGCGGTGGTCTTGCCTTTGCCGTCGCCGGTGTAGACGTGTACGTAGCCGGACATTTGGGCTCCATCCCGGTTGGTGGTTTCAGGCCGCTACGTCGTGTACCCGTTTGCGCCGACGACGCATCCACGTCGCCAAGCCGGTCGTCAGCATCGCCGCCGGAAACATCGCAGTCGTACTCGGCTCCGGAACCGAAGCCGTGGCCGTCGGCCCGGGGTCGGCTCGCGTGAAATGGGTGATCAGGTCGGTGATGTCCTGTCCGTCGACGATACCGTCGCCGCGCCCCAGCGGACCGCCGGCCGTGTCGTTGTCGAGCCAGGTGCGGTCGGCCGGATCGCCGGGCAGGCTGAAGTGGATGATCAGGCTGGTGATGTCCTGCCCGTCGACGTTTCCGTCGCCGTTGCCGTCGCCCCCCTCGGCGACGAACAGCCCGATCTCGACGGCGTCGACCACGCCAAGCGTTTCGCCCTCGACGTATTCGACGCCCCGGTTGAAGACGCCCAAGCCGAGATGTCCCGCCGGGCCTTTGCCGGGCACGTGGATCGGCGGCACCGTGTCAAACCGGCCGTCAATTTGTCCGTCAGCCGAGAGGATCGTATGGCTGACCTCTCCGCGGCGGTCGCCCACGCCGACCGGCTGCACCGACAACGTGCCGCCGAGTTGCACGTCGCCGGCGACCGTCACAGCGCCGTGGGCGTCGTCGGTGAACCGGCTGACGTATCGCGACGGCTCGCCGATCTCGAATCGGCCGCCCACGTCGAGCGTACCGCCGGGACCGATCGAGAGCGTGCCGTCGGCCACGTTCGTTTCGCCGGCGACCGAGAGCGTGGCATCGGCGGCAACGAGAAGTTGCCCGGCTTCCTCGATCGACAGCGAGAGTGCCTCGGCGGATTCGCCCGGCAGCGGCACCGCGACTTGCACCTCGTCGATCCGCACGGTTGCGTGTGTGTCGGCATTGGGAAGATCGCCCTCCACGCCGCCGAGCCATTGCGTCGAGGAGTTCCAAGCTCCGCCACCCTCTCCGTCCCAGGTGAGCGACGCCTCCGCCGTACCGGCCAGGGTAATGTTGTCGATCGCGAAGTAGGCCGGCGTGTTCATGCCCCAAAGCGGATCGTTGTCGGACGAGGTCAACCGGAACTCCAGCACGTTCGGCTGGTCGAACTCCGAGAGGTCGACGAAGGTCCAATCGTCGAGGATGTAGTCCTGCGAGTTGTCGGCGAAGCGGAAGTCGGCCAGGTAGAAATCGACCGTGCCGGCCGGCGAGCCGTCTTCTTTCTTACCGGTGATCTCGAGTTGGAAGTAGTCCCGGTCGTTGCCGCCGGCGCCGCCAAAACGCTTAGCAAAGGCGTTGCCCTCCTTCATCGTCCAGTAGGCGTACGTGGTGTTGGTGAAGTAGGCGCCCAGCAGATCGTCGCCGGGGACGCCGGAGATCGTCGGCGTACGGCCGCCCAGGAAGGCGATGCCCTCGTAGGCCACCGCGTAGGTCGGCGATTCATCGACGCCGGAACCCGCGATCGCGGCGTATTGGTTCTCGAAGCCCGGTGTGGTCGCGTCGGTGACGTTCGAGTAGGCAAATCCGTCCCAGTAGCCCACGCCCTGGCCGGGATCGGCATGGTAGTGGTTGTGGAACTGTAGGTCGCCGCTGGTGAAGACGCCGTCTTCGTTGGCCGGCAGCGGAGGATTGGTGGCATGGTATCGTTGCGAGCCGTTGAAGAAGCTCTCCGGCCCGAGCGCAGGCCGCGTGTCCTCGAAGCCGACGTAGATCTCCGCCCGGGCGAAACCGGCCCCCATCGCGTAGACGAGCGGTACGATCAGGCCCAGCGTCAACTTCCCGTTTTGCACTCTGCGCTTCGCATTCTGCATTTTGCATTCCCCCCTACCAGGTCTTTTCGACGAGCTCGTCCCCTTCGCGCGTGCAGATCGCCGCCAGGGCTTCCAGGTCCATTTCATCGTAGAGGAACACGGCCGCCCCGTCGGCAAACAACGCATTCGCCCCGCCGTGGTGGTCGCTGCGGATGTCGTTCTCGAACTCGGGCGCGTCGTTGATGGCGAAGGCCTGGTCGAAGATGTTGCGGCCGTTGATCCACTGCCCGTCGCGAAAGCCGCCGTCTTCGGAGACGATCAGCGTGTGCGACTGGCCGTCGAGGATCTGGCGGATCTTGATCGCACGGTCGTAGAGCATCGTGCCCTTGGGTGGATTGTTCGGGCCGGTGATCCGCTCACCGTAGATCCCGCCGTAGTCACAGGCCGCCCGGCCGTCGACCAGGTTCGACTCGCGGACCACGCTGGGACAGAGATACACCGACACGACTTCCGCGGCCGCTTCCGCGTTTTCTTCGCTGTTGAAGGGCTTGTTGAAATCGATCCGCTCGTGGATCGACGCCCCTTCGAGGTGTTCCAGCAGATAGGCCGACCAGGCCAACTGCCGGCCTTTGGGCCAACGTGGCGAGATCGGCTCGACGCCGCCGACGGGGAAGCGCTCGTGGGTGCCGTGGTAGTCCAACAGTGCGACGCCGATCTGGTGGAGATTACTACTGCACGAAGCCCGCCGCGCCGAACTCCGCACCGCCTGCACCGCCGGCACCAACAGGCCCATCAACACGCCGATGATGGCGATCACTACCAGGAGTTCGACAAGAGTGAAGGCGCGGCGGGGAGCGGTGAG
>CAYYNP010000230.1:0-16495 GCA_964472545.1 uncultured Planctomycetaceae bacterium
CCATCGATCCTGCGGTGCGTTTCACGCACCCTACGGATCGAGAAAGCCCTGCTCGATCGCGTCGTCGATCAATTCCTGTACGTAGCGCCACAGTTCCGGGGCCCCGCCGGCAATCCGTGCGGTTCGCCGGCGGACCATCTCGGCCGTAACGCCGTGTTCCTGCCACGATCGCCCGCGGGTAAAGTAGTTGTGCAGAAACGGTTGCAGGCAGTCCATCGCCACGGCGTATCGGGCCTCCGGCGTCTGTCGCGCTTCAAACTCATCCCACAGCGCGCGATATTCGGCCGCCTGATCGCCCGGCAGCATGGGGAAAATCCGCTCGGCCGCCGCCAGTTCTCGTTCAGCTTGATCGACACCGGCCGCTTCATCGTAGGCGTAGGTATCGCCGGCATCGATCTCGACCAGATCGTGGATCAACAGCATCTTGACCACGCGAAGCAGGTCGAGTTCCTCGGCCGGGCCGTACTCCAAGAGCAACACGGCCGCCAGGGCGATGTGCCAGGAATGCTCGGCGTCGTTCTCGCGGCGCGAGCGGTCGATCAACAAGGTTCGCCGGAAGACGCCCTTGAGCTTGTCGATCTCGACGAGGAACTCGACTTGCCGCCGAAGACGGTCGTGTTCTGTCATCGTTGCCTTTCGCCGGCCGTGTCGGTAGTCATCTTGCTCCGCAAGATGTCATCGCGCCTCGCTTCAGCCAGACGCCTACAATAGCCCAATGCCGCTGAGGAATTCTACCGCGTCGATGCCCCGTGTGCCACTTGCCGGACCGCGTCTCCGTGCTCTTCGACCAGCCAGAACGTTCCGGCCCGGGGAACGTTGATTGTGATTTGGCCGCAATCGGGAATCGCGATCTCGACGTCCCGCCGATCGGCCAACGGCGCATGGGCGTAGACAAGCCACTGGCGCCGCGGGCGCTCGCCACGGACCAGGGCCAAGGCGAACACCGGCAAGTCGGTCGTTTGCTGCCAGGGCCGCGGCGGGTCGAGGTTCGTTGAAAGCAGGAACCAGCGCCGAGTGTTCGCGTACTTCGCCGGCACGTCGGTCTGGTAGGGATGCCGCGCGGACGTGTTGGGCACCAGACGGCCGTGTCGCCAGAACTCCGCGAGCGTTTCGTCATTCCAGACGCGATCGACCGCCTTGACCGTTTCCATCCAATACGGCTTCACCGGCTCAAGCGGCGTGGCGTGTCCGCGGAATTCTCGCACCGCACGCGGCCGCAACAGCCACATGCCGAACTGCACCCAGCCGGCCGTCCGCTCCGGTGGACAGGTCTGTCCATCGGCCAGGTATTGCAGCGCCTTCGACTTCTTCAGCAGCTTCTCGTCGAGTTGCTCTCGGCGTTGCGGGGAAAGCCCGGCACTAGAAGCTACCAACAACTCCTCCGGCGTTTCGGCCCCCAGACCCTCCATCCAACTCCGCACCTCGTTGCCGTCCCAGGTGGAGATCTCGAACCAGAAATCCGGGTTCACCCGCCGGGCCTCTTCGAGCATGAAGATCCAGTTCATCGACTCGACCTGCGTGGAGAAGACCCAGTGGTCGCGGTTGTCGCACCAGTTGTGCGTGTAGTACGACGGGCTGCCGCCCTGCCAGGTGTGCCAGTCGGGAGAGGTCCAGTCGTCGGCAATCAGCGAGTAGACCTTCCAGCCGTCCCAGCGGCCGAAGTGCGAAGGGCCGAATGCTCCGTAGCCGACGAAGCGGACGTTCTGTTTCCAGGTGCCGCTCGTCAGTGCCTCGCGCATCGCTTGGAACATCACCGGATAGCGCTCCATCCAGCCCTCGGCCACCACGCGGCGGCGGAACTCGTCGTCGCGGCCGGTGCCGTAACGGTCGACGTACCGCTTGGACAGCTCTTCCAGGGGACCGTGCTTCGACCAGCGCAAATCGGGCGGCTCGTTGTTCGAGACCAGCAGCACCAGCGGCGGGTTGGGATAGATCCGCTGGGTGCGACGCATCGCCGGCGTGTCGATGTACTCTCGGGCCGGGTCCTTCCAGGGCTCGATCGCACCGAACGGGCTGAGCTTCGCCACGCGGCTACCGTCGGGCGCGATCACGCCGGCCCAGCGCGACTCGGGCGCTTCGCGATACTCGCCGCGGACCAGCATCGCGTCCCATTGCGTGCCGCGAATCGAGAGCGGTAGATCGAGACGGCGAAAGTACGTCAACAACCGCGTGTAATAGGCCTCGAACCGCTCGTCGTCCGGATCGCCGCGGGGCCAACTCATCCACGGCAGCACGTGATGTCCCGCCTGGATCAAGCCAATCTGATGGTCCGGCTCGAAGGTCCCCCGCACCGTGCCCACGTTCCAGTGACTCGCCAGTGGCAACGGCCGGCCCTGCGGACCGTCGGGCGGAAGCAAGACCTCGCGGCGGACCTCCGCGGCCACGCGGCGGGCAGCAGGCGTGGGGTCGTCGTCGGCTGCGATTGTGCCGGCATACGAGCCGACAATCCAAACGCAGGCGAGTAGTGCGGTTGACCTGAGCATGGTAGTCCTCTCACAACTCGTTACCAACTCCGGTTTGGTAACGAGAGATATAGTAGTCGTCTCGCTCCGCGAGACGACGTGGCATCTCGCGGAGCGAGATGCCTACCATCTTCTCCGACAAAGCCCGTCAGGTGGCGCACTGCCCTCTACTTCCCCATCAACTCAATCATCCCCTCCGCAAACGCGCCTCCCATCTTGCAGTAGATCCGGGCGCTGCCCAGGTAATGATAGCCGCGTTCGGAGCCGATGTTGTAGAACTTGACCCAGTCGGGCCCTCGCCACACGCCCTGGTCGACCATCTCTTCGACGTCCGGTTCCCAGAAGTCGCAAGTCGGCACGGCCTTGACCGTGCCCTTCAACTCGGGCAATTCCGCCACCGCCGCCTGGGCCGCCTGGAAGTCGCCGCGGGTGCCGCCCACGCCGAGTTCGCCGATGATCGCCGGCAGGTTGGGGGCGTCGAGGTCTTTGCGGACGTCCTGAATCAACTGGCCCAGCCGCTTGGTGTAGGTGGCGTATTTCTCCTCGCGTTGGGCGCCGTCGATCATGTCGTTCCAGCCCTGGAAGAAGACGAACCCGGCCAACTCGTAGCCGCGGCTCTCGTCGTAGTCGGGGAAGTGCTCCTTGAGGTTGCCCAGCACGCCGCGGACGTGGCCGATCGTGTCGCGATAGGCCTTGCCGTAGCGGGCCTTGACGTCATCCATGGTGGCTTCGGGGTTCCGCTTCTGCGCGCCTTCGAGTTCCTTCTGCAGGACTTCGTCCGGGGGCAGCGCCGCGCCGGGCGGGAGGAAGTCGCGTTTCACGCTGCGGCCGCCCCAGCAGGTCTTGATCAACAGCACTTGCTCGTCGAGGTGCTTACCGATGGTCCAGCCGAAGCCCAACTCCGGGCCGAGCACTTTCTCGCTGGCCCCGTAGCCCGGCTTGAGGTTGCCGGATCGTTCGCCGTCGGTGGTCCAGATCCAGACGTCGCGCCGCTCGGTCCAGAAGCCGTAGCGGTCCTTCCAGTGCTCGTACTCCTTGGCCGTCTCCTCGTTGTAGATCAGGTACTCCAGCGTCCGCAAGGCGGCATGCCCCTGCATGTTCGACTGGCCGGCCAGGATGAAAACCTTCACCGGGCCCTCTTTGACCATCGGCCAAGGGTCGCGGTTAAAGGCCGACTCTGGCACTTGGGCCGAGCCGACGCCGGCAAAGAGGGCCACGATCAGCAAAGCCGCAATCGATCGGGTGGGTGTCATGGGATGGTTCCTGTTTGGGTGAATGGGGAATCTCTCTTCTGTGAGTTGAGATCGTTGGTGGAATCGAGAGTCGTCCCTAGCCGTGGGCGGAAGCCCCCGGAGGGCCGGCAGACTCAACCATGCGGCGCCGGTCTGGAGTATCGACCGTCCGTGCGCTTCCGCCCACGGCTAGGTTCAGTGGTTCGCATTACGGCTGGGTTCAGTAGTCTGCTCTGCTCGGCCAATAAACGGCAATGTCGGGAGACCATCTCGATTGTACACGTTGGCTGTGGTTGGCTGGGCGCCCAAGCGTAGCTGGGTGCCATGCCCACGCGAGCCTGCCAGGATACCACGTCCGTGCAGAGCGTGCCACGCTTGCCGTGCCGCTACTGCTTCCGCCCAGAACCGACGGCGGCGTCGCATAAAGGCGACGCTGTTGCCCCCGGGCAACCGCCCGGGGTAAATCGTCAACGCCGCACAGCACGCGCCAGTCGGATTTCTGCCGTAACCGGCGTACGCCCGCGCCGTTTCGCGAGTTGCCTCGCAATGCCCCGGGCGACTCGTTTGACAGCCTGGTGCGCAGACCTATAGTTTGATGCACCCGCGCCTGGGGAGGGGCGCAGGTCAGAGGCGCGGCAGGGAGAGCTGGGAGCTAGAGGGGACCCTGCCGCGCCCTTTTTTTGTCTCTTCATAGGGGGGTCCGCCGTGAGCAGCCGCCGAGGCACGCGGGGCCGAGCCGCCTTCACCCTAGTCGAAGCCATGGTCGCCATCTCCATCATGGCCCTGGCTGCCAGTGTGATGATGCTGGGAACGACTGCCTCCATGCAGACGGCCGACGAAGGGCTCAAACGGGCGATCGCCCAGGGGATGGCCACGCGGCTGATGGACGAGATCGTCGGCGCCCGCTACCACGCCATCGGCATCGACGGACGGCAAGTCGGATTGGGCCCGTCGTCGTACGAACGCGGGGGGAACGGCCGAGAGCGCTTCGACGATATCGACGATTATCACGGCTTTCGCTCCCAGCCGCCGGAAGACCTTTGGGGCATCGAACTGGGAATCGGCGACGGCCAGGGCGATCGACGCCACTCGGCGTTTGCGATCCCCAGCGGGTTCTTCGACAACTGGCGGCAAGAGGTCGACGTCTACTACGTCGACGAGTCCGATCCGAGCACACGGCTGCCGGGCTCGCGGGTCAGCGACTACCGGGTGGTGGAAGTCCGCATCGTACACGTCGATCCCGAGCAGGGAAGCCGCGTGTTGGCCGAGTTGCGGCGGGTGGTGGCGTATGTGCCGCCGTGGAATTGAGGGATGGGGCTTGGGGATTGAAAATTGAGAATTGAGAATTGCAAATTGCGAATTGGGGGGTGGCCCGGTCACTCTTGCGCGGAGAGCTTCGCCACTGGGGAAAATGCGTTCGCAAGAGTGCCCGGGTGGCGCAGCCACAAGAGGCGGCGTGGGGCAAACCGCTCCCTCTTGTTGCTTCGCAACCTCGGCGCCTCTCCGGCTCAGCGAAGACGGTGGCAACACTCCCTGCGGAAAACCGCCGGGGCCACCCGGGGAACCTCTCGTTGCTTCGCAACCCCGACGCTTTTCCGGCCCGGCGAAAACAATGGCAGCGCTCCCCGCGGAAAAGCGGCGGGGCCACCCGGGCTTTGCCCCAGCCACCCCCGGCCCCCGGCCCCCAGCCCCCAGCCCCAAATCCCCAGTCCTCGTGGCGGGCTGACGCTGATCGAACTGATGATCGCGATGACGATCATGGCGATGCTGGTCGGTACGTTGGGCGTTTTGGCCGACGGGGTGCAGCAGAGTTACGAATACACCGAGGGCCATTCGCTGGCCACGCAACACGGCCGGGTGGCGATCGAGCGGATTGCCGCGTCGGTTCGTGAGGCCACGGCCAGCGAGCAGTTTCCCGGCGCGATCGTGGTGGCCGAAGACGTCGGGCGATGGCGATTTCCCGACATGCTGGTGGTTTGGCGGCCCGACGGCGCCGCGGCCGACCCGGACGGCTTGCCGCGATTCGACGAGTTGGTGATCTACTGCCCCGATCCCGATACTCCCCGCAACCTGCTGGAGATCACGGCCGAGGGCGACACGCGGACGGTGCCTTCGGTCGACGATTCCAGCGGCTGGGAGACGGCGATCGAGAAGATCAAGGAATCGGACTCCGCCCGGCGGGTCGTGCTCACGCCGCTGCTGCGGAGTGCCCAGGTCGACGAAACCTCGCCCGATTCGCGGCGCGCGGCGGTGCGTTTCGAGACCCGGCTGCGCCCCTCGGCCGACGAGTGGACCGACTACGAAGAAGGCTCGCTCGACTGGGACGAGTTGGCCTGGGTGCAGGGAACCTACGGCTCGCAGACCGGCCTGCGGCAGACCTGGGTGCGGATGGAATTGCAGTTGATGCCGGGCGAAGAGGCGGCCGCCGATCCGTCGGGCCAACCGGCGATTCCCTACTTCGGCTCGGCCGCCTCGTACTATGAGGTGAATCGATGAGACGTTTTGAATCGCCACCCGCCGCGCCGGGAACGTGCAGCGTCGAACGCGCTGCGCCACGGCGAACATGCGGGCGCCGGGGCGTGGCGGTGGTGATCGTGCTGCTGTTGATCGCCATGACGCTGGGGCTCTCCTACGCGGCCGTGCGGATGCAAGGCACGGCGTTGCAGATCGACCGCAACTACGACCGCCTCGGCTCCGCCCGGCAGGCCGCCGCGGCCGGTATGGCCATCGCCTTGAAGAAGATGCACACCGACGAATGGGCCGGCGTGGGCACGACGCTGGGCGGTGCGTTGAGTACCACGGAGAGCTATGAAGTTCGTTTCACCACCGGCGATCCGTCGCTGGTGCCCGGCCATGCGGAATACGACGATTTTCCCTACCGCGTCACGTTGTCGTCGACCGGCTACGCCGCCGATCCGAACAACCCGGATTGCCCGGCCACGTACACCATCCGGTCCGTGGTTCGGCTGATTCCGCGCGCGATGGCTGCCGAGCCGACGGATTTCGACGAGATGAGCCGCTATGCCCTCTATCAGCACAAGCAGGGCACCGCCAACCTCAGCGTACCGTTTCGGATCGAGGGGCCGATGCGTTTCCAGAACAGACTTTATCTGGCCACCGGGTACGAATGGAGCGACGAAGCGCGGGAGCGATACTTGGGCGATCTGAACGCCATGCGCTCCGACGGTTTTCCCGATTGGCGCCCGCTGACCGGACCGATCGACCTGCCGTACAACAGGCAGCCGGGCGGCCTGGTGTCGCTGCTGAGTTCATTGATGGGCGTGCCCACCAACGATCGCCGCAAGAGCAACAACAACGACTGGGACCATCCCGGCTCCGTGCGTTCGTATCAGATCTATCCCGGCGGCAAGGTCTACGACGTGCCGGTGCTCCATCAGAACCTGCGCAATACGACGTTGCTGCCCGACCCCGAGACCAACCCCTTGGGGATCTTCTACCGGTGGGGCTCGGTCTACCTCTACGAAAACGTGACGATCCGCGGCACGGTGATCGCCAAAGGCTCGTGGAACGGCGATCTGCACCTCGCCGGCGACAACGTACGGCTGCTCTCGCACGATTTGCCGCCGCTGGAGGGGAGCGAACTGCCGGTGCGATTGCCGGTGGCGATGTTGCAGGACGACTTCCGCATTTGGCCCAACACCCGGGCAACGATCGCCGGGTTGGTGACGGCACGGGACTGGTGCGAGGTCAAGTTCGACCGCCAGCAGGATATCGCCGTGACCGTCGAAGGCGGCATCGTGGCCCGATATTTTCGCATTCGGGAACGCTTCGAATGGGACCAGGACGACGACTGGTGGGACGACCGCTATGACGATTTTCTCGACCAGGAAGAGGAAGACGGCGGGAATCCGTACTTCCCGGCTTGGCTCGCCGAGACCTTCGGGCTGGACCCCGTCGCGAAGATCGTCGTCAAGCCACACGCCACGGAAGCCCGATACCATTGGCACAATCCGAACGGCCCGCTCTACGTGCCGCACGCGGACGACGAGGGTCTTCGATGGGACCTGATCGAGTGGACCGAAAATCCCTAGCAGGCCGTTGAAAAGGGGGACTGGCTCCGAGCTTTCGCCCCTTGAAGCCGAGGCAGGCCCGATACCACGAGGTGCCTGTCCCCCTTTTCAGCGGCAGCCATCAGACAGCACAAAGGAGACGACCATGCGACGCCGAACCGGCTGGGCCCTGTTGATCACGGCGAACGTCCTATGTTATTGCGTGCTAAGCTTTTATAGGACCGGCGACGCTGCCGCACCGAAGGGCTATCCCCCGTTTGCCAACTCGGTGCAACAGCGGATCGAGACGGTCAACGAACTGCGAGAGATCAAGGAGTTGCTCCGAGAGCAAAACGCCCTGTTGCGTTCCGGCCGGCTGGGAGTTGTCGTCAGCGAGCCGGCCAAGCGTTGATGCCCCGCGTTGACCCCCTGCGATTTTGGCACCACGATGTCGCGACCACGCCGTCGAAACCATGGCTTCACGTTGATCGAGTTGCTGATCACCATTGCAGTGATCGGGATCTTGCTGGGCGTGGTGATGCCCGACGGCCGGGTCAACCTCCACGATAAGCTGGCTTCGGCCGCAGCGGTGGTACAGACTGATCTGGCCTACGGCCGCAGCCTGGCGGTGGCCAACAACAGCACGTATCGGATCACGTTCGACACCCGCGCCAACCGCTACGTGTTGGAGCATGCCGGCGCGAATCCGGCCCTGGACGTGCTGCCGGCCTCGCCCTTTCGATCGCTGGGCGACCCACCCAAGCAGCACATCGTGGAACTGGCCGATCTGCTGCATATGGGCGACGGCGTGCGGCTGGTGGCAGTGGCCACGTCGGACGTCTCGCTCGAGCCGGCCGAGGATCTGGAGTTCGGACCGTTGGGCGAAACCACGCGCAGCGAGGAGACGATCCTCTGGCTGGCCGCCGGACGAGGTGCCGACACGCGTTACATCCAGCTTTCGGTCAACCCGGTGACCGGGCTCGCCACCGTGGGGGAGTTCTCGACGGTGGGGCCGCCGAATTGGCTGATCGAGGGCGGGGCGGAGGAAGCGGCGCCTGGTGGCGGTTAAATGGGACGGGGCGCCGGATTGGAAGCCGGAGCGTAGAGGCAGATCGTAGGGTGCGTGGAGCACGGCGGCACTCGCCGTACTCCACGCCCCCTACGGGAGTCACGAACAACACTCATTCGAGACAACGATGGTCAAGTGGATCGCCAAACACCGTTGCAGCCCGATTGGGGTCGACGTGGGCAGCCGCTCGGTGAAGCTGCTTCAACTCGACGCCGACTATGGCGCCGTGCAGGAGGCAGCACGTTGGGATCTCCCCCCGCGGCCGCCTGGCGATCCCGATCTGCGCGCGCAACAGGTTGCCGAGGCGATCGACCGGGCGCGTGACGGCCGCAACTTCCGCGGGCGCAACGCAATCTTCTGCCTGGGGGCGGAGAACCTCTTCGTACAGAACATCCGCGTGGCCCAGGCCAGCGGCGTGGAGCTACGGAAGATCGTCCATTTCGAGGCCGCCGGCCGGCTGCCGTTTGCCAGCGAAGAGGCCGAAATCCGCTACGTCGAAGCCGGCAACGTCCGCCAAGGCGACACGGCCCGCCGCGAGGTGATCCTGATGGCCTGTCGCCGGCCGGTGATCGACGGGCTGCTTGCGCTGGCAGAGAAGACCGGCCTGACGCCGGTGGCCATCGACGTCGAGCCGGCCGCGTTGCTGCGGTGCTATTGCCGGCAGTTGCGCCGCGACGGCGACGAGGGACGCCGGTTGATGCTCGTCAACATCGGCGCGTCGAACACGGCCGTGGTGATCGCCCGGGGCACCGACGCGATGTTCGTCAAGTACGTCGACGTAGGCGGCCGGCAGTTGGACGAAGCGGTGGCGAAACACCTGAAGATGAGCCTGCCGGACGCCGTCGCCCTGCGGCGCCACAACGGCGACCGCCCGGCCGAGCAGCGCGATCCGGAAGTTGCGCGCAGTATCCGCGAGTCGATCCGCCCCGTGCTCGACGCGATGGCGCAAGAGCTTTCGCTCTGTTTGCGGTACTACAGCGTCACGTTCCGCGGCCAGCCGCTGTCGAAGATCGTACTCGGCGGCGGCGAGGCCACCGGCACGCTTTGCGAGTGGCTCTCCGCACGGCTCGACGTGGAGTGTGAGCAGGGCGACCCCCTGCGGACGTTCGATACGCCCCTGCCCAGCGGCCGCGTGGGCCAATGGGACGTGGCGGCCGGATTGGCCCTGCGAAACAACCAGTAGCGGCGTTTACCATGCAAGACATCGACTTCCTACCCGTTCAATACCGCCGGCAGCACGTGCAGCGGCAGTCGAAGCCGTGGCGGATCGTCGTCGTGGCGGCGTTCGCCCTGTTGCTGGCCGCCGGTGCCGTTGGGCAATTCCGCAGCAAGCGCCGGGCGGAGGAGGAGTTGGCGGCCATCACACCGCAGTACGACGCGGTCGTCGCACGGAACGACGAGTTGGCCAAGATGCGCCAAGAACTCGAAACGCTGCGCCTCGACGCCGAGCTATTCACCTACCTCCGCCATCCCTGGCCGCGGACGCAATTGCTCCGGGCGTTGCTCGAACCGCTGCCGGAAGCGATCGAATTGCAGAGACTGCAAATCACCCGCGAGGCCGTTCAAGGGCAGACCGCCACCGAACGCCGTTCCCGCTCCGAACGCCAGGCCGAAGCAGAAGAGGCCGAAAAGCTCCCGCCGGCCCAGCGCGATCTGAAGCAGCTTCGCGAGCAATTCGACGTCACGCAGACCGTGGTGCAGATCTCCGGCACCACCGGTGACAGCGCGGCGCTGCACGTCTATGTGGCCGTGCTCAACGGGGCCGGACTGTTCGACAAGGCCGAGATCGATTCGTTCGATCGGCTCGACGCCCCGGGCGACCCCCGCTGGGAATTCCAGGCCACGCTGCGCGTACACCCCGGATACGGCCAGCCGGGCGGTCCCGACAAGCCACCCGAATTGGCGTCGCTGGATGATAAGACACTCGAGAACTCGCTGGCCGAAAACCAACTCTGGGCCGTTTACGAGCGGGCCGTTTACGAGGGGGCCGTTCGATGAAAGCCGAAGTTCGCCGCGGAAGCTGGGTTGTGACCGTGCCGCTGGTGGCGGTGCTGGTCGGCTATTTCGTGTTGGTCTACCTGCCCACCCGCCGGGCGATTGCCGAACTGCGCGAGCAGATCGAGCAGCAACAAAACACGATCACCGAAGCCGCCGTCGTCAGCAGTTCGCTAAAGGTCGCCAAGGACCAACTCCAACAGGCGGAGGACTACCTCGAGGTCTGGCGGCAGACGGCCCCCGCGGCCGAAGACATCCCGGCGCTGCAAGGCGAGTTCAATTCGCTGGCCACCGACGCCGGCACGGCCGTGACCCGATTCGATCCCCAAAAGCCCGTCCGCCACGCCAAGCTGCAGCAGTTCCCCTTGGGCATTGGGTGCAGCGGTTCGTTGTTGGAGGTCTACGACTTCCTGCGCTCCCTTGAGGAGTTGCCGGCGACAATCTGGATCGACGACCTGAGTTTGGAGAAGATGGACCAGGAAGCGGAAGATATAGAGTGTGAGCTAACTTTGGTGACGTTTGTCGATAATCCCGAGAATTCCGATTAGGGCAACCAGCCCGAGCAGCCGATAAGCAGGAGGAGCCGAACCAGAGCGCCGAGAGTGCGCCGAGGAATGGCAGACAGACCCGTGAGTTTAGGTAATTTAGCAGGACAACTCCGCCACGAGGCGGCGGCCAGCCCCAAGAAGGCCGTCTGTTTGGGGCTATTGGGTGTGGTGGCCGTGTGGTTCTGGGTGCCGCTGGCGTGGGGGTGGATTGCCCCGAACGACGGCGTACCGGAGGCCACCGCAGCGAAGCCGCCCGCAACCGACGCGGCCAAGACCGACCCTGGCGTCAAGCCGCCACCAAGCGCGCCGGCGGCGGCAGCAAAGACGACGACGGAAACGAAGAACGAACCCCGTTACCCTTGGTATCAACTGGTCCGATGGATGGACTCCGATCCGCGAACCTCCGCTGCCGAACCGCTGCTTGTGGGTCGCGATCCGTTTCAGACCACCGAGAAGGAAGTCGAAATCATCGACCCGACCACGATCGACGTGGCAAAGGAACTCGGCCTGCAACTGTCGACCACGATCGTCGGCGCGCGTCGCAGTACGGCCTGCGTGCATGGACGATGGTACGAGGTGGGCGACGTGATCCGCTCCGGCCAGGACCGGCAGGGAGCAGCCTACGAACTGCTGCAAGTATCGCGTCAGCAGATCGTCGTCGGCCGCGACGGCCAGAGGTTCGCCGTGCCGGTCGGCCCGTTTGTCGACCCGGAGCAAATTCGTGTGGTTAAGCGAAGTGGTTAAGAGAACCCCTTGAGCGGGACGGAAGTCCGATCTCATCCTGGTGTCACGGAAGACCCATGAATACCTTTCTGCGTATCACGTTGCTCGGTCTGTTCGCTGCGGCGGGCGTGGGGCTGGCCGTCGGTGTGGCGTCCTCGACGCTTTCGCCGGCCGATCGGCAGTCGCAACCGGCCGCCGAGCGAAGCGACGACGCCCCCCGGCCGAATTCAGCACCACAAGATTGTGCGCCGCCGGACGCCGCGCCACGCTATCCGACGCCGCCCGACTCGGCAGCCGCCCTGGCGACTTCTGGGCCGAATCTCCCTCGACCGGCAACTGGCGTACCTACACAACCGATGGCGCAGCAGTCGCCGCCGCTTTCGCCCGACGGGCCGTGGCTGCGAGCGTACTATCCGCCCTACGCGCAACCCCCCGGCGGCACATTCCCCGGACCTGGCTTGAGGCCGCCGACGATCACGCCCGAGCTGCCGGCCGACTCCGTCAGCCGGGACGAGAGCGGGCTGTTTTCGATCGACGCCAGCGATCAGGAACTGCGCAAGATGCTCCTGAAGCTGGGCCAGGTTGGCGGCAAGAACATCCTGGTCAACGACAAGGTGACGGGCAACGTGTCGGTGACCGCCACCGACGTCGACGTTCAAGCGGCGTTGGACGCGATGCTCAAGTCGACCGGGTACGTGGCCCATCACGAAGGCAACTTCATCCTCATCGGCCAGCAAGAGGATTTCGCCGACCCGGCCGGCACGCTGCGAACCTGGATCTATCGTCCGCAATACGTCGCTGCGGCCGACCTGATGGAACTGATCGAGCGGTTCAAGACACCGGATATCGGCGAGTTGAACATCTGGACGCCGCCCCAACAGCCGGTGGCGCCGGAGCCTTCGCTCGGCCCTCCGCCGCTGGACGAACCGCCGGCGGAAGGCGCCGATTTCGTGGTGCTGCGGGACTACGAGAGCGTGGTGGCCGAGGTCGAGAAGACGGTTGCCCTGATCGACGTGGCTCCGCCCGGGGCGACGGCGGCAGCGCAAGCAGACGCAGCGACCGCCAATCGCCCCATCCTTAGCCCGCCCATTCAAGGCGACGGGAACGAACTTTCGCTCGAGCTGCCGGCCAGCGATATCCGCGACGTGCTCGATCTGCTCAGCGAAGAAGGCAAGCTCAACATCCTCTACAGCAACAAGGTCCAGGGTACCGTTTCGGGGAACATTGGCCCGGGCGATCCGTACACGCTGCTCGAAGCGGTGTTGAAATCGACCGGCTTTGTCGCCCGGCACGACGACAACTGCATCTACATCGGTACGCCGGAGGATTTCGACAGCATGGAGTTGGCCCAGGACCGGGTCGGCACCCGGGTCTATCGGCCGAATTACGTGACGGCCGCGGAGCTCGAGTCGCTGATCACCAAGCTGCTGAGCCAGGACGTGGGCGTGATCAGCGTTTCCACACCGTCGGCGATCGGCATCGAGACCAACGACTCGACGGCAGAGGGCGACGCGCTGGCCGGCTCCGACGTGGTGATCGTCCGCGATTATGAGGCCGTGCTGGCCCAGATCGACCAGCTTGTCGACGAGATCGACGTCCGCCCGGCCCAGGTGGCCATCGAGGCGATGATCCTCAGCGTCAAGCTGCAGGATACCGACAAGTTCGGCGTGAACTTCGAGTTGTTGCGAGACCGGGGCAACGTGAAGTTCGGCTGGGGGACGCCGTTGAGTTCGCTGGCCAGCGTCGATTTTTCCAAAGGCGGGATGAAGTTCGGCTTCCTCGACAGCAGCATGGGCGCGTTCCTCGACGCCTTGGAGTCGATCGGCGATACCAACGTGATCGCCAGTCCTCGGCTGCTGGTGCTGAACAAGCATCGGGCCGAGATCCAAATCGGCGAGAAGAAGGGCTACGTGAGCACTACGGTCACCGAAACCAGCGCCACGCAGAGCGTCGAGTTCCTCGATATCGGGGCCCTGCTGCGGCTGCGGCCGTTCATCTCCAGCGACGGGCTGATCCGCATGGAGGTCCATCCGGAACTGTCCGACGGATCGGTCGACACCGAGAGCGGCTTCACTTTGCCGAACAAGGAAGTCACCGAAGTGACCACCAACATCATGGTGGCCGACGGCTGCACGGTGATCATTGGCGGCTTGATGCGGGAGCAACTCACCGACACCACCACGCAAGTTCCGCTGGTGGGGAATCTGCCGTTCTTTGGGCCCGTCTTCCGCAACAAGGAAGAGAAGGTCGAGCGGCGCGAGGTGCTGGTGTTGATCACGCCGCGGATCGTCTACGAGCCGGGCACGAGCGCCGAGGGCGACAAGGCGGCCTGCGAGTTCCACCGCCGGCAGTCGACGTTCAAAGACAAGATGAGCCCGCTGGGCAAACGGGCCATCGGACGCCGCTACTTCCGCCTGGCCCAAGACGCCTGGGCCAACGGCGACCGTGGCCGGGCATTGCGTTTCGCCGAGCTGTCGGTCCAATTCGACCCGCTGTCGCGAGCGGCGATCGATCTGCGAAGCAACATCTGGCAGAATCGCCAAGGTGGAGATCACGCGCTGGGGAATCCTGCCATGGCCAATTCAGCAAAGGGCGATCCTGCCAGGGGCGGCGGCGTACGGCAACTGCCGCCGCCACAGGGGATCGACGGCCGGGGGATCGACGGCCGGGGGATCGATGGCCGGGGGATCGACGGCCGGGCGATCGCACCCTGGCTGCTGGAGGCGTTGGAGGGTGAGGCGGCGCCCGCGTCGCTGCATCCCACCGATCGGGGCCAACCGGGAACACGCACGGACCTTACCGCGCCGAGGAGTTTTCAGTGAGTCGAGCCACAATAACGTCCACGTCGACGATTTCCGGTTGTTTGTTGCTTGCCGCCGTGACTGCCGGCTGTGCGCATTTCCCCACGGGCGAACCGTCCAACGGCGGCATTACCGAGGTCCGTCGGCAGCGTGCCGAACAGGTCGTCGGCGATTTCGAGGCCAAGCGGTCGTTTGCCGAGTTCGAGGCTGCCTTGGCCCGCTGGGACCAGGAAGACGTCGAGGGTTGTCGGCGGCGGCTCGAGGCATTGCTGGCGCGCGATCCGCAGCATCACGACGCGCACGTGCTGATGGCGCAGGTTCACCTGTTCGAACACCGTTACCAACAGGCCTGGGCGCTGATCGAAAAGGCCGTGGCTACCGACCCCAACGACGCCGAGGCTCAGTTTACGGCTGCGTTGGTGTTGGATTACACCGAACAAAACCACGCGGCACTGGCCTATTACGAGCGGGCGGCGAAGTTGCAGCCACAGAACCCGGTCTACGCGTTCTTCTATCAGACGGCCCGGCGAGAACGGCTTGGACCGAGCCGGCCATCGAGCCTTCCCGGCGTGGCAACGGCATCGCCGTCGCCAGGTCCGGCCAGTCTGCCCGGTGGCGCCCACGACACGGTCAGTGCGCAGCCTGCGGTTGAACTGCACACGGCACCGGCAGTCGATCTCAGCGTGCGGCAATCGGCCCCTGCTGAAGAACCCCCGGCGGGGGCTTCGGCCTTGGCCGTCTTGGCCGAAAACCTGACCACGACTCCCGTCGACCCGACCACGACGCGCGTCGACCCGGAGCCGAAGCGATTGCAGCCCTCGCCCAGCGGCGTGCAACTGGCTGCTTATTGCGAACCGGCCGAAGATGACGATGACACCCCGGCTGCCGATGATGCCGATCGTGCCGATACGGGCAACGATCGGCCCAACGTTGCCTCGGACAGAGTAGAAGGTGAGGCAATCCCCTCGAACGGCGACGAGGCAGACGTACCGGAGGAACTGCAATCTGCCGTTTCTGCCGCCGTTTCGGCCGTACAGGCCAACCGACCGGACCTGGCAGTCGCCTTGCTGGAGGAAGCGAAGGACAGCTTCGGCAACTCGGCTCGGGCGTATCGCGTGTTGGGGTTGGCCCACTATCGCTTGGGCGACTACAAATCGTCGGAAGTGGCTCTGCGCCAAGCACTTTCTTTGGACAACTGCGGTGCGCTATCCTACTTTCTAATGGGGTGCACGTTGGCGAAACTCGGGCAAACCGAATCGGCCGAGACCCATTTTCGGCAGGCCGGCCGGATCGACCCGAAGTATGCCCAGCGGCGATAAGTAGGATTCTCTACCACGTCGCCCTAGGCAGCCGTTTTGCCATGGGCGCATCTCCACCGCCGGAGGCCGGCAGCTTCCCGGTATGGATGCTGCGCCGCAGCGCGCTGCATCCGCGGATGAGCACGCAGGAATGGAGAAGGGCGAGTGGTGAGTGAGAGACCGCGACGAGCCGTTCGCTGACGCAACCAAACAGACGCACACGCCGGCGACAAGCCAACTCTTACCCCCGGCCACTCACCACCCAACACCCACCACTCACCACACAACACTCACCACACAACACTTGTTTTGTTTCAACGGGTTTGGCACAAAACCGTGGTCCAGCTAAGCAACAGT
>CAYYNP010000231.1:0-16480 GCA_964472545.1 uncultured Planctomycetaceae bacterium
TACGGGCAACGCGAAGAACGAATCGAGCGGCGATCCCAGGGGGTCCTCTGCGCGCATCGGCGGACATTCCCGAAATCACCGTCCAAATGAGCCGTCATCAACAATGCAAAGTACCCCGACGCCACTTTCCGGAAGTCAAGCGTTTCAGGCGTTCCCGGAAAGTGGGCCTTTGGCAACAGGAACTCATTGGCCGCGGCCTGACGTGCGGGGCAACGGCGTGAATTGCCCTCGGCCCTGATGGTACCTTCGCAGCCGCTACCGGATGTCGGGCGTCCTGGAACTGCCGCCGAATCCTGCGTCGTTCGAGTGCCGGCCGTCGGTGGCCCTTTGGCATCGTCCATAGTCGACCATTCCTCACGGCCGTGCAGCCCAAGAAGTGTCGCGCGACACAATTCACGGCACCCCCCACCAGGGCCGTTCTTCGCGAATCCACCCCACGCCCCCGAATTTCGTTGACCACCGGCCGCGGCGATGGTAACGTAACAGGCGTTCCGAGTTCACGAGTATCTGCCTGAGGCACAAGAACTCCACCACGAGGCAGCTTCCCCGACGCGCAATCTGACGTTGCGGTTCTGGCCGTGATGATCGTCTAGCGTGTCGAAGTGATCCGTTTGGCTGCGGGTCAGGTTCCCATTGGATTTCAAGGCGGAAGGTGTCTGTACGTGTGTTTGTGCGTCCGGCTGTGTGAGAAGCCAGTATTCGTGCAGGAGACGGCAAGATGAAGACGAGATTCCTGACCGCGGTGGTGTTTGTGCTGGTCCTCATGCTGGTGCTCTGTAATCACCTCCCAGCGAACGCTGCTGCCCTGGAAGTGCAGTACAAGTTTGACGGCAGCTACGATCCAGGAAAACGGGGTGGTGACCCAGGCTTCACCGTGGATAGGTTTGGCAACGAGGACAGTGCACTCCAACTGGATGGATCAAACGCCTACGTTTTCGCAGGCGACACGGGGCTAGGCCCCCCAACGATGACCGTGACGGCGTGGTTCAGGGCAGACTCATTTGGGTCTGGGTACTCATGGCCTGCCATCGTGAAGAAATCAGACAACACGCAAACGAACGGTTTCTCGCTGGAAATCGGAAAGGTCTACGAAGGCACTCCAGTCGTGAGCTTCGTTGCGTATCTCGACGATGGCCAGGGCTGGGGGAACGCCAGTTGGTCGGAGACGCTGAACGTGGACACTTGGTACTTCGTAGCAGGCCGGTACGACGGATCGTCTTTCGATTTGTTTGCCGGCCCCTACGATGGTCAACTTACGCACGTGCCTGGGTTATCACGCTCCGGCAACATCATACCGTCCGTCAACGATTTGAATATCGGGCGTGACCCCTCCAATCCCGGCTCGGCCAGGTCTTTCAACGGTGCCATAGATGACGTGAGAATCTACGGTGGTGCGTTGAGCCAAGCTGAAATCGAAGCAATATACAACGTCCCCGAACCCTCCACCCTCATCCTCGCCGTCGGCGCCTTCGGCCTGGCCACCTACGGCTGGCGCGGGCGCAAGCGGTCGTCGCGTTAGGGCGTCTCGCAACCAAATGGCTTTCGACAAGGCACAACCATGATTCGTTTCGCAGCTTTCTTCGCGTTGGCGTTCTCCCTAAGCGTGGCGTCTGGCGAGACAATTCAATCTCCCCTTCCGTCACACAGGCTTCTTGCTGAGGACGGAGGGACGGAGGACCGCTTTGGGTTCAACGTTGCCTTGTCGGGCGACCTCGCTCTGATCGCATCTCCGGCGGATGATGACAATGGTGACTCCTCAGGATCGGTGTGCGTCTTCGACGTGACAACGGGGCAACAGCTCAGAAGACTCACTCCGGGCGACGCAGCCGCGGACGACATCTTTGGAAATGCCGTCGCGCTCTCGGGGACTCGAGCCATCATCGGCGCCCATTTCCAGCATGTGGATGGTAGCAGCCGCGGCTCAGCGTATCTCTTCGATGCAGCAACAGGTGAGCAACTCGCAAAACTAGCTCCTCCCAAGGGCGAAGGAGGGCGTCGTTTTGGCTCATCCGTCGCCATCTCGGACGATATTGCCGTCGTTGGAGCGTATATGTTCAATTCCAACGGCATCAGCGGTGGCGGCGGAGCCGCATTTGTCTTCGATGCGACCACGGGCCAGTTGATTACCAGGCTTGCTCCTGACGACACCAACCGAGCCAAGGAGTTTGGCCTTTCGGTGGCGATTGACGGGAATCGCGTACTTGTGGGCGATGTCGAGGACGGTGAGTACGGCTACAGATCCGGCGCGGTATACGTCTTCGACGCCATTAGCGGACAACAACTCGCCAAGCTCGCGGCCAACGACCCCATGAGCACCCAGGGGTTCGGTAGGTCTGTGTCCTTGCTGGGGAACCTGGCTCTCATCGGTGCGCCCGGTGATGACTGGCCGGCTGAGAACACCGGGGCAGCCTATCTGTTTGACATAGACACGGGTGAACAGCTTGCCAAGCTGGTCGCTGACGTTGGTCATCGGAGAGACGAATTCGGGTGGTCTACCTCGTTGTCCGGGAATCTGGCAATCATCAGTGCCCTTCGTGAAGATGCGCGAGGCGTCGATTCGGGGGCCGCGTACGTCTTCGATGTATCGACTGGGGACCAGATCATGCGTCTGACACCTCTCGACGATGCCGGCACTGGGAGTTGGTTCGGCTACGACGCTACGATCGACGGCCATCGTGTTGTCGTCGGGGCGCCATTTGACAACACCGCCTACGACCACGCGGGAGCGGCGTTTGTTTATGAAGTCATCCCCGAACCCGGCACCACCACCCTTCTGGCCTGCGGCGCCCTGGCCGGCCTGATCTGGTGGCGCCGCCGGCGCTGACGCCGGCATAGGTCCGAAGCGGTCTACTCCCGCGGCCGCGAGGTGTGGTAGACTGGCCGGCGGGCAAGGGGGGATATCGGGTAGGAGGTGTGCCATGCGAGACTCTGTAATCTGGTGCACGGTAATCTTGTTGGCCGCCTGGGTCGGGGGTTGTAGCTGCGGGGCCGACAAGACCGGGCCAACAAGAGCAGCCGGCCGTAGCGAGCAACCAACGCGCGCCCCCACGAAAGCACCAGTGGCGGCCGGAAGGACCGGCGACTCCCACGCCAAGACGGTTGCCCCTGATGCAAACAATGTGCCGACGCCACAGACTCCGCAACGCGAAGAGGATATCAGCGTCGCACTCGGCGGGGGTGTCACGCTGGAACTGGTCCACGTTCCCGCGGGCACGTTCATGATCGTGGACACCGGCCTACCTGAGAGGCCGAAGCACGAGGTCACGATCACGAGGCCGTTCTACCTGGGAAAGTACGAGGTGACCCAAGAGCAGTGGGAAGCAGTGATGGGGGAGAATCCGAGCGATAACACAGCTCCAAAGAACCCGGTGGGCAACGTCAGTTGGGACGACTGTCAGGCCTTCCTGGCGAAGCTCAACGAACAGTCGGGCGATCCGCGACGGCCGTTCTGTCTACCGACCGAGGCCCAATGGGAATATGCCTGCCGGGTGGGCAGTGCGACAAAGTACAGCTTCGGCGACGACGACACGGCGTTGGGCGAGCATGCCTGGTGTGCCGATAATTCCGGTGGGGTGCCGCATCCTGTCGGCGAGAAGCTGCCCAACGCCTGGGGATTACACGACATGCTGGGCAACGTCTGGGAGTGGTGTGCCGACTGGTATGAGTACGATTACTGCGAAGTGGGACTGCTGGAGGACCCCACGGGACCGCCGTCCGGCACGGCTCGGCTCTATCGCGGCGGCGGATGCTACCTCCGCCCGGCCGATGCCCGACCGGTGAATCGGTTTGGCGAGCCGCCCGACAAGGGCCACGCCGATCTCGGCCTTCGTGTGGCTCTGGTCGAAGTGTCGAAGCCGGCCGAAGTCATTCCTGCCACCGCGGAGAAGACGTTCACCAATACTCTCGACATGAAGTTCGTCTTGATCCCGGCCGGAGAGTTCTTGATGGGGTCGCCGAGGAAGGACTTATCCGACATGACGGCTGAGGCCAACGAGTTTCCGCAACACCGCGTGAGTATCACCCGGCCGTTCTATCTGGGCGTGCATGAGGTGACCCTGGGCGCCTTCCGCCGTTTCGTCGACGACACGGCATACAAGACGGACTCGGAGAAGGACGAGGACGGCGACGACGGTTGGAACGAGGCGGAGGGCCGAATGGAAGGTCCGGCCCCGAAGTACTCTTGGAGGAATCACGGCTTCCCGCAGGACGACGGCCACCCGGTGACGGGCGTGAGCTGGAACGACGCGGTGGCCTTCTGCCAGTGGTTGAGCAAGCAGGAAGGGCGGACGTATCGCCTGCCGACGGAAGCGGAATGGGAGTATGCCTGCCGCGCGGGCACGTCGACGGCCTATTGCTACGGTGACGACCAAGAGGGTGTGGTGGAATTCGGCAACGTGGTGGACGCGACGGCCACGGCGAAATGGGGGGCTTACATGGCGATCGATTCGGCCGACGGCTTTGCGTTCACGTCGCCGGTGGGCAGTTTCCGCCCGAACGCATTCGGCCTCTACGACATGCACGGCAATGCGTGGGAGTGGTGTGCGGACATACATGACGACGAGTACTATGCCGAATCGCCGCAGGCAGATCCCCCCGGGCCCACGTCCGGCACGTGGCGCGTCCGTCGCGGCGGTGCATTCGACGACGGCGTTGTGTCGGCCCGGTCGGCGTCTCGGATGGGAGACTGGCCGGACTTCTACTGTGTAAGCCCCGGCTTCCGCCTGGCGTTGGAACCGTCGGAGTAGGCGATCACGTTCTTCGGAGAGGGAGTTTGGCATGCGAAACTCGACGGTCTATTCGGTACTATTCGCGTTGAGTGTCTGGGGCGCGAACGCCCCCCTTCAAGAAAGCACGGCACAGGAGGCTGCGGCGGCGACGCCGGGCGCCCCTTTCACCGAGAAGGTCCTAACCAACTCGCTGGGCATGGAGTTCGCCCTGATCTTGCCGGGCGAGTTCTTGATGGGAAGTCCGAAGAACGAGTGGGACCGCGGCGAGAACGAGCAGCACCATCGCGTGCGAATCACGCAGCCGTACTACATGGCGAAGCATGAGATTACGCAAGGGCAATGGAAGAAAGTCATGGACGCCTCGCCCTGGGAACAGGATCGCAACATCCCCCACGAAGCCGACCTTGTCGCGTCGCACATAAGCTGGGAGGAAGCGCGGGAGTTCGGCCATAAGCTCCCGCCGATCGAAGGCTTCCGCTACTGTCTGCCGACGGAAGCGCAGTGGGAGTATGCCTGCCGGGCTGGCAGCACGCGGCCGTATTGCTTCGGCGACGACCCGGAGTTGCTCAAGGACTATGCTTGGTTCAGCGCCAACTCTGAGCACAGGCTCCATCCGGTGGGGCAGAAGAAACCCAACGCCTGGGGACTGTACGACATGCACGGCGGCGTGGCGGAATGGTGTCAGGACTGGTACGACTCCCGCTATTACGAAGAACCGCCGCTGGACGACCCGGCCGGGCCGCCAACCGGCATCGACGAGATCAATCGCATGGGGCAGCGCGCGTATTGGCGCGGCCCGCCGGGATTTCGCGTCTACCGCGGCGGTAGTTGGTGTAGTTACGCCTCGGGTTGCCGCGCGGCCGCCCGAGGCGCCCAGCAGCAGCGCCCTGGGACGGGCGACGTGGGTCTGCGCCTGGCGATGGTCCCCGCCGACCGGCCCGCGCCCGTCGACAAGCTGGCGCCTCCCACAGAGAAAACGGTCGGCACCGAGCCTCCGGTGGAGTTGAAGGTCGTCGCCAATACGATCGGCATGAAGTTCGCACTGGTCCCGGCCGGAGAGTTCACGATGGGCAGCCCCGACGTCGAGGACTTTCGCGGACCCGGCGAAACGCAGCATCGGGTACGGATCACCAAGCCGTTCTACCTGGGCGTCTGTGAGGTCACCCAGGAGCAATACCAACGGGTGATGGGCGTCAACCCGAGTGCGTTCACCAAGCGGGGCGTGCTAAAGGACGTAAGGACCGGCCGCAATCTGAACCGGCTTCCGGTGGAGAGCGTCTCCTGGTTCGATGCCGTGGCGTTCTGTATCAAGCTCAGCGCGTTGGAGAATCGCACGCCCTGTTATTCGCTGAAGAACGCCAAGAAGGCGACCTACGGCAACGGACTGGCCATCGTCAGTGCCGACGTGGAGCTACTCGACGGCAACGGCTATCGCCTGCCGACCGAAGCGCAGTGGGAGTATGCCTACCGGGCCGGCACGACGACGCGGTTCTTCTGGGGCGACTCGGAGAAACCCGACGTCGTGGGCATGTACTGCTGGTGGGACGGGAATGCCTCCAATTCGGCGTGGGCAATAACGGGGCCGCGGGAGGTGTGCCAGAAGAAGCCGAACCCCTGGGGGTTGCACGGGATGGCCGGCAACGTGAGCGAGTGGTGCCAGGATTGGCGCGACGGAGCCTATTACGCCGAGAGCCCTACCGACGACCCTGCGGGGCCCGAATCGGGTTCCGCGAGTTCATACCGCGTATGCCGGGGGGGCAGTTGGACTTTCTCGGCCCGAGCCTGCCGGTCGGCCTGCCGAGGGGGCGAACAGCCGCACGTCTTCGAGTATTTCCGCGGCTTCCGCGTGGCCATGGTTCCTTCGGAGTGAGCGAGACGGACAAGTGCGTGGAGATCGGCCGACCTCCAACGGCGTCGGCCCGGGTCTCGTCGTGGACGGAAAAAGCCCGACTCGTTTGACCGGCCGCGGGACCTCCGTGCTACGGCCGAGTTGACGGCCGGATCTTCTCGAGCGCGTCGACGGCCGACTGGCGGCGTTTCTCCCAACATTCTCGCTCCCGGGCTTCCCGCGAAGACTGGTCTACCGTCCCCTCAGGCAGCGGAGCCTCGGCGATGCGCATCAACACGTCGACGGCCGCTGCGGCGGCGGTCTCCAGGTTGCCCAGGGCAACGACTATCTCGGTCGCTTCGGCTTGCGCGTCGAAAGTCTGCAACATCCCGAATACCCCCTGCATTTCCGTATCGATGGCCGCTAGCGCTTCGACCAGGATCGGCACCACGGTCTCGGGGAGATCGGGAGCGGCTTCCTTCACACTGGGCGCGAGTTGCGCCAGCGTCAGTGCCAGGATGGACGTTCGCGATTGGGGGATATCCTCCTCGTCGAGCCACGCGCGCAAGTCGGGCAAGGCTTCCCGGGCCCCCGAGCCGATCCGGCCGAGCGCCCGTACAACCTCGCCCCGCAGGTCCTCGGCCGAATCCTCCTCGCGATAGACCTGTATCAATCGCGGCACGGCAGACGCCGCCGCCGGCCCGATGCGACCCAATGTCCGCACGATCGCGACCCGGCCGCTGAAATCACGATCGGGCCTGTGCGAACGAAAGGAGTCCATGCCGGGTTCTCCGGGGTCTGGCTGGGGCGGATCGAGGGCTTGGATGAGAATCGGTACGGCATCGGCCGCGGCCGGACCGACGGCGCCGAGCATGGCGACGGCACGAAGCCGAACTTGCTCCCGGTCGTCGCCAAAGAGCTCGATCAGTTGCGGCACGGCGGCCTCTTGGAAGGACGTGATGTGTTTCCGGACCCACACGGCCAAGCTGGACTCATCGTTCTTGACCACCTCGATCAGCAACGGGAGGTGCTCCTCGGTCAACCCGATCCTCTCTAGTGCCGTCCCGCAGATGTCCTCATCGAAGACGCGGACGTGGGGTGCGACCGCGATGATCTGGGGCACAGCCGAACGGGCCGCGGGCCCGATGCTGCCGATCACCCGCAACGCCGCCAGGCGGGTCTCGATATTCTCGAAGTGCGGGTCTCGATCCGTGTCGATCGACTTCAACAAAGTCGGCAGCGCGGCCTCGGCTTCCGGGCCGATCTTCTCCAGGATTTCCATGCTCTTCAGCCGTACTTCCTCGTCCGGGTGCGAGAGCGTTTCGACCAGGGCCGGAACTACCGCCGCGTCCATCGTCGAGAGACATTCGATCGCGTGCGCCCGGGCATGGCCAATGCTATCGAGAGGCTCCTTGCGCAGATAGGAGATCAGGACGGGAATGATCTTCGGCTCGACCGGCCGCGTCTTGCCAAGAGCCAAGGCGGCCAACGCACGGAGACGTTCGTTCGGCCCCTCGATGAGATGCCCGGCGACCACCTCGGCTTCGGCGGACAAGGGCAGCACGTGCTCCCACGGAAACCAGCTAAACGCGTCCTCGGCCGCCTTCGACACGCCGGGGTCCTCGTCTGCCAGGGCGATCACCAGCGACGAGACCGACCGCTCGCCCTCGAAGCGCATCTCGCCCAGCACGCGAACGGCCGTCTGGCGGACCGTGGGCCGCTTGTCCGTCGCCAATTGGATCAGCAACGGCAGGTCTTCCTCATAGGCGGCGATACACTCCAGCGTATCGGCGGCGTTCTCGCGCTGACGTTCCGTGCCCTCCTCCACTAGCTCGGCCATCGGGGCAATCGACGCGGCGCCGATCAATCCCAAGGCCTCGAAGGTCGCCAGATGCCGAAACCTGGGGTCGGCGAAGGGCTCAATGAGCGCGGGGATCGCCGGCTTTGCGGCCGGGCCGAGCGCGCGAAACGCTTCGAGTGCCTCCGATTCCGTCGAACCGACCAACGCCTCGACGAATACCGGCAACGCACGAGGGTCCTCCAATGCCACGGCGCTGAGCGCACCGACGGCGGCCTCGCGGCAGTCTTCGTCGCCAGCCAGACGAATCAGCGGCTCGACGCTCGACTTGGCCGCCGGACCGATTCGTCCCAACACGTAGGCCGCCCGCCGTCGCGCCGATGGCTCTGCCGCTGACAACGCCGCGGTCAAGGCCGGCACGGCCGCCGCGCCGATCTTCGCCAGCGGCTCGGCCTCGTCGGCCTCGAACGACAAGTCGTAGTCGGTGACGAATCGCACCAGCAGCGGCGCCGCCTCGGCGGCGTCCGGGCCCATCGCCGTGAGCTTCTCGAGCGCTGCGTCGTAATGCTCGTCATCCAGTTGGCCCTGCTCCCAGTCGAGCAGCGTTTGGGCCACGGCCTTGACTTTGGCCGACTCGATCTGGCCAACCAGATCCTCAAGCGGCACCGTCGTATCGAACGCCGATGGAGCATGCCCGGCGACTCGCGGCTCACTACCCCGCCTCTGAACGTCTTCCTCGATGTCCTGGATCGCCAACCTGGCGGCCTTGCGCACATGCAGTTCGTCGTCAAGCATCGATCGGAGCTTCGGCAAGGCGGACTCGGCATCGGCGCCCATCTTGCCCAGCAGTCCCGCAGCCGCGTACCGTGCATCAGCAACCTCATCCTCAAGTGCCACCACCACCGCAGGGAGCGCGGCGCTGAGTTGGGCCTCCGTTTCGCTCAGCACTTCCACGGCCCGGTGACGCGCCAAATCGTCTCCGTCGCGGATCAGTTGCACCAGCGGCACAACGGCCGGCTGGCCGATGCCGGCCAGCGCCCCGCCGGCGTGGTGCGGGTCGCTGCGTCGGTCCTCGTCGGCCGAGAAATCGGTGGAGATGATCTTCAGCAAGGCCGGCACGGCCCCCTCGGCCATCGGCCCCATTTCTTTGAGAACGTCCATGGTCAACTCACGAGTATAGTAGTTCTCGTCCTGCAACAATTCCACCAGCGCCGGCACCGATTGGCGGCCCAACCGATGCAGCAGACGACGGTTGTCACTATCACCGACCACCGTCGCCAAGACGACGCGTTTGTCGGCCGGCGCGATCCCGCAGAGCGCGAATTTGACCACGTCGGCCAGACGGTAGTCTCTACTCTCGGCCAACGGAATCAACTCGTCAACGGCGGCTTTGGCCGGCGGGCCGATCTCGCCCAGGATTTTGACCGCCTCGATTGCCAAGCTCGATTCGCAGTGCCGCGCCGCATAGACCAGCACGTCGACGTCGATCGACTCGCGGATATCGGCGTCGAGGCTCTGCAGCATCGCCTCGAAGACGCGCATCGCCTGGCCGGCATGGAACGTGTTCTCACTGGTAGACAGCCGAAACATGGCCATCAGCGCGCCGTCTGCCAGCGGGTCGATCCGACAGATCGCGCCGAAAACGTCGACATACGGCGGCCTGGGAAAGTCGCGGTCTGCGGTCTCCAGTAGCTTCACCAGATCGGCGACGGCCGCTCGGGCCGGCGGGCCGATCTGGCCCAAGGCATGAACCGCCTCGGTCCGGCGGTTCTCGTCGGCGAGCATCGCCCGAAGTACCGCCACGGCCGGCTCCGCTCGACGGCCCAGGTTCGCCCGCACCCACACGGCCGTCGCCCGGAACCGCCCGTCCACCCCCCCGACCTTCTCCACCAACACGGCCACCATCTCCGGCGTTACATCAGCCAAGATCTCCTCGGGGAACTCCGACGCCGCCGCGAGGCGCTCGAGGGCGAATCTCTGCACTTCGGCGTCCTCCGCGTGAAGGGCCCGCAGCAGTCCGGAAAGGGCCTCTCGGATGTCCGGCGGTTCGTCCTGGGAACCGCCGAAGACGGGATGGTCGCCGATGAGGAAGTCGAGCATCTGCATCGCGCCGCGGCGCGTCTGGCGATTATCGCTGCCGAGGCCATCGACCAATGCGGGCATTGCGTCGGTACCCATCGCGATCAGCGCCTCGTGCGCCAAATCGGACAGCACGCGGTCCGACGACCCCAAGCTCTCGATCAGGGCCGGAGCAATCGACGGATCGACGCCCACCTTCATCATCGCCCGCAGCGCCTGCCGCCGCCGCAACAAGTCGTTGCCGCGCACCACCTCGCCGAGGCGCCGGACGGCCGTGGCGGCCTCCGGGCCAAGTTCCCCCAAGGCAGAGATCGCCAGCAGGGCGACGCGCGGGTCGGCGTCGTCGGTGGCCGCGACCAGCGAGTCGGCTGCCACCAGGGCGTCCTTACCCATTCCTCCCAGGCAGAGGACCGCTGCAAAGCGAGCCTTGGCGTCGTCGTCGCCAAGGTGTGCCTGCAAATCGGCCACGGCCGCCGCGCCGATGCTGGAGAGAGCTTCGGCGGCAATCTTGCCCTTGACTTGGTCGCCTTCGACCACGGCCTCGAACAACGGACCGGCGCCGGGTTTCCCCAACCGGCTGAGGCCCGCAGCGGCCGCACGGAAGAGATCCAAGCCCGCCTGTTGCAGCGCTTCGGTCAACGGCGGCAGCGCCGCGGGTCCCAGCTTGCTCAGTGCCTCGGCGGAACATCGACGCACCCCCGGGTCCGCGTCGCGCAGCGCCTCGCCAAGCCGCGGCGTGAGCGTCTCCGGGTCGGCTGCGATCTGGCCCAGAGCCCACGCCGCGTTGCCTCGCACGTAGAACTCCTCGTCGGCCAGCGGCTTCAGCAGCGCCTCGGCCGCCCGTTCCGCTTTCGCTCCCACCCTCCCCAGTGCCCAGGTGGCGTACATCCGAACCGCGGGATCGCCATCGCCGAGGGCCTTAATCAGTTCGTCCACCGCGACTTCCGCCTCGGGCCCGCGCTCTCCGAGTTGCTCGGCCGCCCGGCTGCGCAGCAGGGCGTCCGTCAACTGAAGTTGGGTGACGAGTTGCTCGATCGACTCGGGCTCTTCGGCCACCGGCGGTGGTTCCGTCAGTTTGACGTTCGGCGCCGTGGCGTGCCGCTGTTCTTCGACCCCCGGCCCGGTAGCAGCCTGCGTCACACACGCATCCACAGGCCCTGCTGGCTCGTCCTCGCCGCCGCATCCGCCGACCGGCAGCGCTATCAAGGCTGCCACCACCCAGAATCCGTGAGCACGATTCATCGAACGCTCCTTTCGCGTGGCGCGGACGCGCAGACCAGACCTCCCCGGCCGCAACACCGCTGTGGCAGTTACACTTGCAGTAGCCGATGGCTTGGCGACACCCCCAGTGAAGGGGCACTTTTCGTTCTTTGAAGCCAAGGGCGCAAGTCTTGTCGACAAGTTCACGATCATAGAGAGTCTCTGCAATGCGAAAGCTCGACGGAACTAGATTGCGTGCATTGCCGGTCTCTGGCCTCAAACACGTGCGAGACCTGGATTACCTCAATGGCCCACTACTTTCCCAATATGCACATCCCAGCGGCGATGCGTATCTGTACTACTGGTGTGATTGTGATAACAAGGTGATCCGCTGGATGGGCCTGCGCGTCAGCGAGGCCAACATACTAGGGTTGGTGAATACGTTTGTCCCGCTGGCTTCGGTGAGGTTTGTGCCCGATTTCACCAATCCGGAAGAAAGCGCCTTCATCAACTCATCGAGTGTGGTGACCATTTGATGTTAACAACCAAGCTCATCCGCGGCGTCCTCGCCGCCGGCTGCAGCCCGTGGTTAGCGATTCTCCTTCGTAAGCGTAGTCTCATACTGCGTGCGGCATGTATAGATGATAACAAGTGCCACTGCTGGGCCATAGAAGACGTGTGTCCAGCCCGAGAAGCCGAACCTGCAGGTGAGCCAGACAAAAGCTGCTTCCGAGTGTCCCACAATCATCGTGATGGAAAGTGCAAGGGAGAAGATACGCGGCAGGACAAGGGCAAAGAAGGCGAGTATTCCGGCATACAGGTCTATCCGCACGAACTTCATGCCGATAGAGTTGATGTAGTTTCCATGGGTTTATCTCCTCCCGCCGAACTCGCCGAGGCACCGGCAGGATACCCCAATTCTAGAGGGCCGCCGGAGGGGTCCAGGCACTTTCTCAAGAAACCCCCGCGGAGCACAAGAGACCCCCGCGGGGGCGAGAAAAACCCACGGTGTGACCTGAGCGTTACTCGACGGAACGGAGGCGCCGGTTCCGAAGACAAAGGCCACTCCCGTGCCAACATTGTATCGCGAACGGTGGCATGAACGAAGTGGGCTCGCTGACAATGTACCGGCTTTTCGCACAGCGTCCGATGAAAGGGGCATCCACGCGTAGCCTTGAGCTTGGTGAAAACCGACGCGGAGCCCGAAACGAGGGGCTCCAAGCCTGATGCCGGCTACCTCTCAGCGTTTCTCGGCTTCTTGTTCAGGTCTCACCTGTGGTAGACTGACGGGTAAGAGTGGGATACGCCCGAAAGGACCCGCCGGAGTGAGCGCAGGCCACCAAAGCTGATAGTTGAACGTATGACTGCGAACGACGCCCAAGCAAGGCGCCACCGCTGGTATCACTGCACGTCGGACCGTTTCCTGGTTTGGCTGCTGGCGGCGGTAGAGGGCGTGCTGCTGCTGTCCGAGCGGTATCGGTGGTTCCCCTTCAACGAGCGCAAGGGTTACACGGTGCTGATTGCCGTAGCCGTCGTCTGCGCTGCGCTCTTGCTGATGATGCTCTGGTTCGCCGGAAGCCTGGTTCTCCGTCGACGGTTCCAGTTCTGTCTTTCCTCGCTGTTCGTGCTGGTCGTCGTGGTGGCCCTGCCGTGCAATTCGCTCGCGGTGAAGATGCAGGAGGCGCGGGAACAGCGAGAGAAAGTGGAGAGTTGGCGGAAGTCAGGTTTTCTTGTGAAGTACCGGAGTCCCGAAGCACATCCCATCTTGGAGAAACTACTGGGCGTCGATTTCTTCAGGGACGTCTACCCCCCTGCCGTGTCGGCGTTCCCAACCTCACCGATGCCGACCTGGAAGACATCACGCAGTTTGGCGATGTCTACGTGTTGCTCTTGCGCGACACGAGAGTCTCGGGCTCCGGCCTGAAACACCTCGAACACCTCTCCAATCTCGACTCACTGAGCCTGTCTCGCACCGAAGTGACCGACGCCGGCCGGCAACATATCGAGACGCTCTCCAACCTCTTTCTTCTGGACTTGCGCGGAACAAAGGTCACTGACGAAGGCCTGCAATCCCTCAAGCGGCTTTCCAACCTCAATGCGTTGTTCCTAAATGATACGCACGTTACCAACGCCGGTCTCGTACATCTGAGAGCACTTGGCGAACTTGGCGTTCTAGTCCTGGGCGGAACAGGAATCACTGACGATGGGTTGACGCATCTGCGTGGATTTCCTGAGCTGTGGCATCCGGAATTGCAGCGTTGCGGCATCACCGATGCTGGCCTGGAGCACATCAAGCACCTCTCCAATCTCGAAGTACTGGACTTGTCGGAAACCCGAGTTTCGGGCGCCGGTTTGGAGCATCTCGGGGGTCTTTCCACCCTGAGAGAATTGAAAGTGCAGAACGTCGATGTCACCCAAGAAGGCGTGAATCAGCCACGGAAGGCACTGCCGAACTGCACGTTCAAGTGGTAGTTGCTCTCATCACCTCGGCTTTACGGCATCGAGCGTGTGTGTTGCGCAGATGGTGCACTGGGCATGGCCAAACACACTCTGCCGCAAATGACTAGAGGGCGTAGGTTCGTGCAAGCGCTCACGGAAGACTCTTGAAATAGTGTGCCTGCAGCGTGGGGAGAACACCGGGTTTCAAGATGCGTGAAGAACGCGCTCGCACGTACCACTAGAAAAGGTCGAACCGTTTTGGGGCCACCCCCGTCCCGTCGCCGCCTGCATTGCCTGTTTCGCACGCGGTTTCGGCGTTGTTTCCCCGTTGTTGACCGCTTGTTTCGGCCTTCTTTGCCACCTCTTTCGCCTCAGCTTGCGAGCTGTTTGCGACGTCTTACACCCATAGTGCGTGCGCCCTATTACACGATTGGGGGCCAGTGTGACGGCTTGCGGTCGGCGCGGCTGCGGTTCTGTTGTGGTTTGAAACAGGGTGGAAACAGCCGTCAAACAACGGTGAAGCAGCAATCGGCTTGGCGGATTCTGCGGCGGTTCTGAGGAATTTTTGGACTTCTTCCTCAGTCGCGGCAGGCAACCCCGCGAGGCCGGCGGGATCACATCGGCGTGAAAAGGGCGCGAGAGAAAAGCGTTTGACGAGTTTGAATCTGCCGGTACACTTGAACCGAAATATGAAAACGCCCCCGCGCGGCTGGCACCGCCGAGGGCACGGCCGAACCCTAAACTGGAGGATTCGACAATGTCACTCTATCCCTCTGCGGACGCTTCCGCAAGCCCCGCCGAATTCGAGAACGCTGTCCAAGTTGGAACGGATGGCCTGAAAGCCGTCTCGACTGGACTGTGTCCCGGCTGCCCCGACTGCTTGGAAGACCATTCCGACTTGACGCCCGGACGATTCGAGGCCGGCATAGGCGACGGCTCGATATTCGAGGAGCCGTGGTTCTCGTGGTCGCCGTGTGAGTGTTGCGGGTCGACGCTCGGCGGGGATCGCGTAAGCGCCCACGGCGTCGACGCCAACGGGGAGATCGTCCACTTCAGCGCGTGCGTCGACTGCATGTGCTACTTGGCCAACGGCGATCTACCGGAGAACTGGGAAGGCGGTGCAGGATGACCAATCGCAACATCGAAATCGACGACGCGTTACAGGATCGCGTTGATTCCGCAATCGAGGACACCAAACAACTACTGCTGACGTTCTTGGCGGACAACCCCGACACGGAGGACACCCCGTGCCTTTCCAACGACTTGGACTACTCGGGGAGCTTTCACGAAATCGTTGACGGTTCCGTACCGATCTACACCGGCGAAATCAACGACACGTGGTATCCGCACGGCAGTGCCGTGGAGGAAGCCTACGAAAACGCCGGCATCGGGGAGAACCCTCGCGAGAACAACGGGATGGCTGCCATCTACTGCTATGTCGAGCAAGAGGTGGCGGAGTGGTACCACGACAACGCCGAGGGCATCTTCGAGGGCTGGCAAGAGGAGCACAACGCGGACGAAAACGAGGGTGACGAGTAGCCCGCCCCCAACTCAAAGCCCCAGTTGTCAAGGATTTCTTGACAACTCACAACCCAATAGGTGACCCCATGGCAACCCAACACTTGTGCGAACGCTACCGGCCACGGTGCTTCAGCGAGATCATCGGGCAACCGAAGGCGCTCGCCATCATCGGACGTCTACAACAGCGAGGAGGCCTTGGAGGCCGATGCTTCTGGATTACCGGCGCGAGCGGCACCGGCAAAACGAGCATCGGAAGGCTTCTGGCACATGAGATCGCAGACCCCTGGAACGTGGAGGAAATCGACACGTCGGACGTCACCACCAAGACCATCGAACGCATCCGCCGAGCGATGTGCTGCCGGGGCATCGGCCAGAAGGGCGGGATGGCGTGGATTCTGAATGAATGCCGCGCGCTGACGGCCCGCATGGTCCAGAAGCTTCTGACGGTGGTCGAACCGCAAGGCGGGCTTCCGCCTCACGTGCTGTTCGCCATGACGCCAACGCACGAGGGGCAACTGAAGTTCGAGGGGCTGGCCGACTCAGCCCCGCTGTTGTCGAGGTGTATCCGGCTAGAACTGTCCCGCAGAGGATTGGCCCAGGCGTTCGCTGCGCGGGTCCGCGAGATCGCCAGAATCGAGAACCTCGACGGCAAGCCCTTGGCTGCCTACGTCCGCTCGATGCAGTCGTGCCGCAACAACATGCGCGCTGCCTTGATGCAGGTTGAAGCCGGCGCGATGGCCGACTGAATCGGAGACCAAGACACACGGCTGGAAACGGCCGGCCGCCCACGACTGAAACGGCCGAAAAGTGTCGCTTTGCCACGATCGGCCCGAGAACTGTGCAATAGAGTGTCGCTACCGGACGGAAGCGACACTGTAGGCCCTAAAC
>CAYYNP010000232.1:0-16469 GCA_964472545.1 uncultured Planctomycetaceae bacterium
CGACGGAGCCAGTCCCCTTTTTCGGGCTCCCGCACACTTTGCAGTTCTCCTGCTCAGCTTGCCCGGGGCGCCGCGAGCGCCGATAATGGGATTGGGCTGAACGATCCTCGAAATCGGGAGCGGCTTGATGAAACGCTTTCTCTTGTTGGCGGCCGTTGTTTCTCTGATGCTTGTCGCTTTGGGCGACGTTGCCTGGGCCCAGCTTCGCGGCGGAGCCGGAACGCCGTTTGGCGACGAGCGCCGCAGCATGGGCAACTTGCGGCCGGATACGACCCAGCCGGCGCCGAGTCCGTCCGCCTCCGGCGGCGTGCTGAACCATCGCCCGTACAGCTACGGCAACCCGCCCTACTACCGGCGGCCGCCGGTAACGCCGTATTACGTCGTGCCGCAGGTCGTCTACCCGCGGTCGTATTACGGCGGATATCCCTACGGCGGCTACTACACTGTGCCCTACCCGGTTGGCCCGCGGCCGTACGTGATTTCTCCGTATCGCTATCGCTACGTGCCGATGCGGCCGTTTGGCTTTTGATCGCCCGCTTTGGGGGCGCGCAGCGTCAAGGCGCCCCTGCCGTTGAATCCCACCGCCTGCCAGAGAGGAAGAGCTATCATGAGGAGAATCCGCGCACTCGTCGTGGCCGCAGCCGTGCTGACCACACTGCCCGCCGCCGCCAATTGGGAGATGGCGCCCACCGGCGACGCCACGATTGCTATCACCTGCGAACAGGCGCCCGTGGTGCGCTCGAACTACTGTTTCTGGGATACGGGCTGGAAATACGCCGGCGCGGCGATGAAGCTCGACAGCGGCACGGCCGACGACACGCCCTTCACCGGCAACGTCGGCAACCTGGGGTTGACGTTCCGCGGCACGTTCGCGTCGACTGCGGCCAACGAGCTGCAGGTCACTTGGAACATCGACGCCTCGCGCGATCTTGAGGGGATCATCGGCGGCGGGCTCGAATTCAACCTCGTGTTGGACAGCCCCGCACTCGCCGACACGGCGTCCGAGCCGGTGCTGTTGCCCAACAACACGGGCTGGCGATGGCAAGCCGCCACAGGAAAGACGATCACGGTCGAGTTCGACCGGCCGCTGGCGAACGTCTACTTCGAACAGGGCCAGAAGAACAAGATTCGCGCGATGCTGCTCGGCCCCGACGTGGCCAAAGGCACCCACACCATCGCGATGACGGTCACATTGCCCGAGGGAGGGCGGACGGCCAAGACGCTGGCCCAGCGATACGGCCCGGCGGACGTAGACAACTGGCACTCCGGCGCCATGCGCCACGACCGCAGCCCCGTCGACCTGAGCTTCCTCAACCACAAGCCGGCGGGCAAGCTGGGCTCGGTCCGCACCGACGGTGATCGGTTGGTTTTCGGCGACGGCAGTGAGGCACGTTTCTGGGGCGGCAATATCGCGGCCTATGCGATCTTCGCCGAGCCTGAGAACATCCGGGCTCAGGCCAAGCGGATCGCCGCGCTGGGCTTCAACCTGATGCGGATCCACCACCAAGACTCGATGGGTTGGGTAGGCCACACCGTGATCGACAAGAGCCGCGACGACTCGCAGCACCTCGACGACGAAGTGCTCGACCGGCTCGACCACTGGATCAAGTGCCTTCGCGACGAGGGCGTCTACGTTTGGCTCGACCTGCACGTCGGCCGGCTGTTCAAGCCCGGCGACGCGATCGGCGAAGGCTACGACGAGATGGCCCGGCGGGGACGAGACGGCGGTGCCGAGGCGAAGGGCTTCTGCTACTTCAACGACCGCATTGAGGAACTGATGCGGGATCTCAACCGCAAGTACCTCAGCCACGTCAATCGCTACACGGGCCTGGCCTACAAGGACGATCCGGCGATCATGGGGCTGCTGATCACCAACGAGAACGACCTGACCTGCCACTTCGGCAACCTGATGCTGCCGGACAAGAACAACCCGGTACACAACCGGCGGTTCGACGCGGCGGTTCGGGCGTTTGCCGCCAAGCACGGCTTGCCGTATGAGCAGACTTGGAAGACTTGGGAGCCGGGGCCCTCGAAGCTGTTTCTGGCCGATTGGGAATACCGCTGGAATCGCCGCATGCTGGACGATCTCGACGAACTAGGCGTGAAGGTGCCCGTTTCGACCACGCAGATGTGGGGCGGGATGAACATGTGTGGGTTGCCGCCGCTGACGGCCGGGGGGATCATCGACGTTCATTCCTACGGCAAGGCGGAGGCGCTGAGCGTCAACCCACGATACGACGCCAACTACGTGACCTACATCGCCGCCGGTGCCGCGTACGGCAAGCCGGTGGCGATCACCGAATGGAACGTACCGTATCCGGCAGTCGACCGCTTCACGGCGCCACTCTACGTAGCGAGCATCTCGGCGTTGCAGGGGTGGGACGCGCCGATGATCTACAACTACTCGCAGCGGACCTTCGGCACGCCCGACCGGCCGGGCACCTGGTCGTCGTTCCCCGACCCGGCCTTGACCGGCATGATGCCCGCCGCGGCGCTGCTCTATCGTCGAGGCGACGTTCACCCGGCCGAACAGACGTATTGTCTGAAGCTCTCGCGAGAGAAGCTCTATTACGAGCCGAGCCACCCTCGCAACATGGCCGCACTGCGGACGCTGGTCGAACAAAGCCGCGTAACGATCGGGCTGCCGGACGTGAAGGAACTCGACTGGGACGCCGAGGCGAAGATCAGCAGAGGCGTCCGCGTGGTGACCGACGTCGACCGCGACTTCATCCCCGCCGGACGCGACTACGTGACCTCCGACACAGGCCAACTCACTCGCGATTGGGTCCGCGGCGTGCAGGCGATCGACACTCCCGGCACGCAGGCGATCCACGGCTTCATCGGCGGCCAAACGGTTCGGCTACAAGACGTCGCGTTCGACGTCACCACGCCCAAGGCGGCGGTGGCTTTGTCGAGTCTGGATGCGAAGCCGATCGGCCAATCGCGGCGGATTCTGATCACGGCGATCGCCCGAGTGGTTGCTTCGCCGGGTGGGCGGACGCCGCTGCTGAGCGAGCCGGTGCGAGGGCGGTTGACGATTGAGGCACCCGAGGGCCTGAAGCTCGTGCCGCTGGCCGGCGACGGCACGCAATTGGAGCCGGTGGCGGTCGACTATCGGGGCGGGCGGTACGACGTGCGACTTCCGGCCGCCCGTGGGACGCACTGGTTTCTGTTGACCGATTAGCCGAGTCGCCCGCGATCACCGTTTAGCCGCCGCCGGCACGGCGGCTTGACGTCGCTGTTCACTGCCCCCACAATGCCGCCGTATCGGCAGTAGTGGAACGAACGGACGCCGCCGTACCGGCGGCGGCTAAACGGCAGAGGGCCGACGTCGTTTGCGGATGCTCCGTTCGCTCACCGTATCAACTTTCAACGGCCGCGGAGCCCACAATGACGTCCCCCGACCAACACCAATTGCTCGACTCCGGCGACCCTGCGCTCTACGACGTCGTCACCCACGGCCCCGGCCCGAAGGGGAAATTGCCGCTTACGGCCGAGATGCTCACGCACCGGCCCAGCGGCGACGCCTTCGGGATGACCGAAGACGCCGGCATGGGCTGGCCGCCGGAGGCGTTGGCGGGGCCTCAATACGTGATGCTGAGCAATCTCGGCGGCGTGCGGGCAGACGACGGTAGGGCCGTGGCGTTGGGGTATCACACGGGCCATTTCGAGCTTGGGCTGGCGCTCTCCGCGGCCGCCGATCAGATCCGCGACGCCGGCGGCGTTCCGTATGCGGCCCATTGCACCGACCCTTGTGACGGACGCACCCAAGGCACGCCGGGCATGTTCGACAGCCTGGCCTATCGCAACGACGCCGCCTCGATCTTCCGCCGCCAAACCCGTTCGATCCCCACGGCTCGGGGCGTGCTCGGCGTGGCTACCTGCGACAAAGGGCTGCCGGCGATGATGATGGCGCTGGCCAGCTTCGGCGATTTGCCGTGTGTGTTGATGCCCGGCGGCGTCACGCTGCCGCCGACCGAAGGCGAAGACACCGGCAAGATCCAGTCGATCGGGGCCCGCTTTGCCCGGGGCGAGTTGAGTCTGGAAGACGCCTCGGTGCTCGGATGTGGTGTATGTGCCTCGCAGGGCGGCGGATGCCATTTTCTCGGGACTGCCGCCACGTCCCAGGTCGTTGGCGAGGCGCTTGGGCTGGCCCTGCCACACTCTGCGCTGGCCCCCTCCGGACAACCGATCTGGCTCGACGCCGCCCGGCGAAGTGCCACGGCCCTGATGGATCTCGACCGCCGTGGCGTCACGACTTCCGATCTACTCAGCGACGCTTCGGTCCGCAACGCGATGGCCCTGCACGCGGCCTTCGGCGGGTCGACCAATTTGCTGATCCACCTGCCGGCAATTGCGCATGCGGCCGGTTTGCGGCGGCCAACCGTCGACGACTGGACCGCGTTGAATCGCCGCGTGCCACGGCTGGTCGACGTCTTGCCCAACGGACCGGTCAATCATCCCACGATCCGCGTCTATCTGGCCGGCGGCGTGCCGGAAGTGATGTTGCACCTGCGCGCAATGGACCTGCTGGAACTCGACGCCATGACGGCCAGCGGCCTTGCGCTGGGCGAAGTGCTGCGGTGGTGGGAGAAATCGCCGCGGCGCGAGGCCGTGCGGCGGCGGCTGGCCGAGTGCGACCGCGTCGACCCGGACGATGTGATCATGACACCCGAGCGGGCCGCCGAACTCGGGGTCACCAGCACCGTCTGCTTCCCCCGCGGCAACCTGGCCCCGGACGGCTCGGCGATCAAGAGCACGGCGATCGATTCTCGCGTGGTCGACTCCGACGGCGTCTATCGCAAGACCGGCCCGGCCCGGGTCTTCGTCCGCGAGACCGACGCCATCGCGGCCGTCAAAGGGCAGGGTGATCGGCCGCTGAAGCCGGGCGACGTGCTGGTGCTGATGGGCCGCGGCCCGGCCGGCTCGGGCATGGAGGAGATCTTCCAGATCACCGCCGCGTTGAAGCACCTCTCTTGGGGCCACGAGGTCGCCGTGGTGACCGACGCCCGCTTCTCCGGCGTCAGCACCGGGGCCTGCATCGGGTTGGTTGGTCCCGAGGCGCTGGTTGGCGGCCCGTTGGGGGGGGTGCGTGACGGCGATCGGATCCGGATTATCATCGATCGCAACCGCCTCGAAGGCAGCGTCGATCTCGTCGGCAACGTGGATCGTGAGTTTAGCCCGAAAGAGGGGACTCACGTACTCGAAACCCGCGGCCCACACCCGAATCTCTCGCCTGACCCCAAATTGCCCGAGGAAACCCGACTCTGGGCTGCCATGCAACAGCTCGGCGGTGGCACATGGGGTGGATGCGTGTTCGACGTGGATCGGATCGTGGCACTGCTGCGGGAGTGATCTACCCCCCTGCGAGGGGCGCTCCCCGTCTAGCCGCCGCCGACACGGGGGCGTAGGGCGCCTCCGCTTCACGCCGCCGCACCGGCGGCGGCTAGACGATTGTGTGCGGCGATCCACCCAACTTCTCCCTATGGCCGCTCAGCCCAATCTGCTACGATCCCCGCCCGGCGATGCCCGTTGGCATTGGCAGCCGTGGTCACGGAGGACTCTGGATGAAAGTACTGGCCCTGACGGAAGGCCCGCGGCACGTCTGCTACCGCTATCGGATCGAGGCGTTTTCGTCGGAATTGGCGAGGCAAGATCTGCAACTGACGGAATTGCCGCTGCAAAAGGGGCTGCGGCGTTTGGGGCCCATCATGGCGGCACGCGACGCCGATGTGGTGATCCTGCAACGCAAGCTGCTGCCGATTTGGCAGTTGGCCCTGCTGCGGCGCCGCGCCCGACGGCTGATCTACGATGTCGACGACGCCGTCTTCGGGCGCGACAGCAACAGCCCCAAAGGGCCACGCAGCCGGCAGCGGATGTTCCGCTTTTGGGCCACCGTTTACGCCTCCGACGCGATCCTGACGGGCAACGACTACCTCCGCCGACGAGTCTGCCGCTTCGTCGAACCCGAGCGGGTTCACGTGATTCCCACCTGTGTCGAGCCCAGCCTTTATCCGATCGCTACGCACGAAACGGGGCCGTTGGACAGTTCCGTCATCCGGAATGCGGGCCGACCGTTGCGGTTGGTCTGGATCGGACAGGCCTCGACGCTAGAGTCGCTTACGCGAGCCACCGACCAGTTCGCCGCGATCGGCCGGCGGGTGGAGGACGTCGAGATGCGGTTGATTTGCGATCGTGCGGCGGAGTTGCCCGGGGTGCGCGTGGTGCTGCGACGGTGGTCGTCGGCCACCGAAGCCGACGAATTGGCACGCGGCGATATCGGCATTAGCTGGCTGCCGGACGACGCGTGGAGCCGGGGAAAGTGCGGACTGAAAACACTACAGTACATGGCCGCCGGCTTGCCGGTGATCGCCAACTCGGTGGGGGTGAACCGGCACTTGGTCATCAATGGCCACACGGGCCTGTTGGCCGAGACGCCCGAGGGATGGGCCGAAGCGGTCGCAAGGCTGGCCGCCGATCCGCATCTGCGACGCCGCCTGGGCGCTGCCGGCCGGCAAATGGTCGAGCAATACTACAGCGTAGACGGCTGGGCACCGCGGTTCGCCGACGTCGTGGCGGCGGTGGCTCGGGGCAACGGCGCGGCAAATCCAGTTCGCTTGGCCGCTGCCGACGTGGCTTACCCGTCAGCGGCGCGGTGAATCGAGTCCGTTTAGCCGCCGCCTGCACGGCGGTGTTTTGCAGCAAAGTGTCCATGAAACCACGCCTTTCATTGCTGACCGCCGCGACCGTGCTTCTCGCCGCCGGTGGTTGCGCTCCGCTGCCCAGCCGCTCGTTGTCGTTGCCGGAGGAACATTCCCTGGTGCGCGAGCAGTTGGCGATCTGCAGCGATTTCCCGCTGGCCCCGCAACATCGGCTGCTGGAGGACCTGACCGCGCGGCGGTACGACGTCTCGCGCGAGCTTTCGCTGCCGCTGTCCGACGAGCCGATCTACGTTTATCTGTTCGACGACGCCGCTCGATTCCGCTCGTTTCTCGATCGATACCATCCGGAATTCCCTCGGCGTCGAGCGTTCTTCCTGAAGACCGACACGCGGCTGATCGTCTACGCCCATTGGGGAGATCGCGTGGCGGAAGACCTGCGTCACGAGGTGACGCACGGGTACGTGCATTCGGTCGTGCCGAGCATCCCGCTCTGGCTCGACGAGGGGCTGGCCGAGTACTTCGAGACGCCTCGCGGCAGCGACGGCGTCAACCGGGCGCATCTCCAGCGGATTGCGACCCGGCTGCGCCAGGCCCAGTGGCAGCCCGACCTGCGACGGCTGGAGAGGCTGATGTCGATGCGGGAGATGACGCAGGACGATTACGCGGAAGCCTGGGCATGGGTCCATTTTCTGCTGAGATCGTCGCCCGAGCGGACCATGTTGCTGCACGGGCACCTGGACCTCCTGCGACGCCAGGGTGCCGCCGAACCGCTTTCGGCCTACCTCGCCGGAATGGAACCCGTGCCCGAGGCTGCACTGATCGCACACCTCGGCCGTCTGGCCAGCCAAACGGGAATCACCGGGCGCGTGGCAGGGGAAATCGGGGCTGGGCCGTAGCAGTTCCGGCCCGACTTGCGGGTGGCTGGGGCAAAGCGCAGCGGTGCCCCAGGTTTGCGGCCCGCACGGTTCCGTGAATCACCGAATCACTGGGGCACCGCTGCGCTTTGCCCCAGCTACCCCTCCGCTTCAGCAGGTTCTTCGACGGAGGCTGAAACTTCCGCCCCGGGCCGCCGATTTCTCCGGTTATTTGCCGAAAAGTCTCCCATTCGCGCGAACCTTCCGATAAAATCGCTCGTCTATACCGCCGGAGGGCCGCACGTCTCTTGACGGGTGGGGTCCACCGTGTCACACTATTTAAGGAGTCCTTGCGTCGGCTGGCCGATAAGAATGGGGTCGACCGACGTCGAGATATTCGTTCTTTTTTCCGTTGTTTCGCGCACCGCGCAGGAAGGTGTCACCATGCGTCGCTTGATTGCCACGATTAACGACACGATTACCACACTCTTTGGCAGCTTGGCCAGTGGTAACGTTGTGGTCCGTCTGGCGACGCACGTCTTGCGCGCGTCGGATCATGCGCGATCCACAGCGGTACGGCTCACCGGCCGGATGCCGGCCTGTCTGCTCGTAGGCCATATGGGCCCCGTGCAAGCAGGCGGCGCCGAAGCCGGCGCGGCCGGCGACCTAGGGCGAGATTATCGCCCCGGGAAGCCATGGTCGCGCCGTGGCCGACGGCCGAGGAAACGCGGAGCACAGAGAGCCGAATCCTAGGCCCCAAAAGCCCGGAATCGACTTCGCTTCGCAAGACCCTCGTGCCCCTCGGCCGAGCCGGCAGATGATGGCATTTTGCCTCGCTGCTTGCCCACGGCTGCCCGCTTCACCGGTGTTTCGTCCCCCTTTGGAGATTCTGTTTTGACGGAGATAGAACGATGGCACTTCAGTACACTCAGACTTTTTGCCCGGAGACTCCCGTAGCGGAGTTGGTACGCGCCGCGCAGCGCGGTGATCGGCAGGCCTTCGGCGAACTGGCCACGCGCTACGAGCGGACGGTGTACGCCGCCGCCTATCGTCGGCTGGGCGACCACGCCGAGGCGCAGGAGTTGTGCCAGGAAGTGTTCATTCAGGCGATGCGGAAGATCGACCAGTTGCGCGAGCCGGCCTGCTTCGGCGGCTGGCTGCGGTCGATCGCCAACCGGATGGCGATCAACCGGGCGGTGCGGCGAGGGCCGCCGACTTGCAGCGAGTCGGACGGCTTCGAGTCCTGCTGCGTCGAGACCAACACGCCGCTGGGCAACGTGCTCACGCGAGAGCGGGAGGACCAGGTCCACGTGGGTCTCGATCGGTTGCGGACGCTCGACCGCCAGACGCTGTTGGCCTTCTACTTCGACGGCCGTTCGCTGGTGGAGATGAGCCGGGAGTTTGACTCCCCGGTCGGCACGATCAAGCGCCGGCTGCACACCGCCCGGAAGCGGCTGGCCAAGGAACTGGAGGCCTTGGCCCCGGCGTGAGCGCCCCAGGCGTGAGTGCCTGGGCGTCAAACGTGCGAGATCTCCCCGAGTCTGTGGCGGGGCGACGGTAGCGGTGCCGTCGTCCCGCCCTCTTGCTTTCTTGGGCCACAAACGGCCAAACGATTTGACCGATGCGCCGTTGCGACCTAGATAGCGTAATAGGGAGTATTGTCTCGTCACATCGCGCCCCCCATCAGAGGCAGCCATGCGTGCCGGTTTCTCGTTCTCCTCGGCCCGAAGTCTGGAGACGCTTGCACCCGCGCGCATTGTGTCCTGGCCGCGCGTGCTCTGCCTTGCGTACCTGGCCGTGTTTTCATGGCTGCTGTTGACCGAAGATCCGGCCCGCATCCTCCCGTGGAAGTCGAGCTTGAAGACCGTCGGTGGCACGGCGGCCCCCTTGGCCCATCTGATGGGTTTCACGGTCTTGACCTTCCTAGCGTTCGCCTCGCGATGGCCGATTCGGCGGGCAATGGTCGTGCTGGCGTTGTTCGGTTGCGCTTCTGGCACGGAATTGCTGCAACGTCTCGTGCCTCGGCGAACGCCGGAATTCGGCGACTTCGCACTGAATGTCGTGGGCATCACCTTGGGTGTGGGGATTTGGCTTGCCTGCCGGCATAGTAGGCGTCTTGCTCCGCAAGACGCCATGACATCTCGCGGAGCGAGATGACTACTATCCGGTCATCCACCCGATTCTACACCTGCTCCGGGACCTCATACCCCGGCCGATACTCCGGCTTGCGCATCCGGTTGGCGTCGTCGTTGTCGATGAACCGCTCCGTGTCGCCGTCGAAACGCAACTCGCGCTTGCCTAGCCGTAGCGACGCGTTGGCCAGGTGTACCAGGCATGCCCCGCGATGGCCCTGTTCGACGTCACCGTTGGGACGCTTGCGCGTGCGGATGCAGTCGATGAAGTTGGCCTGATGGTACTTGTCGGGGAAGTAGCCGTACTCGAAATCGACGACCTTGCCGTCGCCCTCGAGCACCTGCCAGCCGCCGCCGACGCGTCCTAAGTACATCATCCGCTCGGTCCCGTAGATCTCGATCCGCGTAGAATTCTGCCGCCAATCGGGGAACTTGTCGCCGTAGCGGACGTCGCCCTGCGACTTCTTCATGTAGGGCGGGAAGGCGGTGCATTCACAGGTCATGGTGAAATTGCCGTAGTCGTAGGTGATCACCTGCAAGTCGGGCGTTTGACGCGCGTCGGCAAACGCCAGCCGCCCGCCGGCGCAATAGACCGCCTTCGGATGCGGGGGGTCGTTCAAGGCCCGGCGTGCCAGCGTGACCTGGTGAACGCCGTTGCCGCCAAAGGTGCCGCCGGAATAGTCCCACCAGGAATACCAGTCGCGATGGCGTCCGCGGTTGTACGGCACCTCCGGCGCAGGCCCCAGCCACGCGTCCCAGTCGAGCCCGGCCGGCGTGGGGGAGTCCGGCTGCGGCGCCCACGGTCGGCCGGCCAGCATGTCGAAGACCTTCACGTGGACCACTTTGCCGAGCTTGCCCTCGGCGATGTAGTCACGGGCGGAAAACCCGTAAGGGGCGCTGAGATCCTGCACGCCGCACTGCACCACGCGGTCGTACTTCCGCGCGGCCGCGACCATCTTGCGGCCTTCGGTGATCGACATTGAGACATTTTTCTCCACGTAGACGTCCTTGCCGGCCTGACACGCTCGGATCGTGGCCAGGGCGTGCCAGTGTTCCGGCGTGGCGATCACCACCGCGTCGACGTCGGCGTCGTCGAGCACATCGCGCATGTCGGCGGTGCGTTTGGGGGCGGAGCCTTGGATCGCTTCGAGGTCGCGCAAGTGCCCTGCGCCGCGTCCGGCATCGATGTCGCAGACGTACTTCGTCTCCACGCCGTCCAGTGCCGTCATGCCCCGGATCAGCGAATGGCCGCGACCTCCAGCGCCGATCAACGCCAGGACGACTTTGTCGGCGGCCGAAGTGGTCTTTGCCGGCGTGGCTGCTGTGAGTGCCGACTGCCCGGCAACCAACGCGGCGGAGCCCGTGACCGACGTACCGACGAAACCTCTACGTGTGATCTGCGTCATGGCTCGCTCCTTGGCTTGACGGGCCGTTTCTTCACTTCCGGCGACCTGCCGCACGAAACCGCATCGCCGAGTCTAGCAGGGCGTACGGCCAACGCAAGCGATACCGGGTGACTCTCGACATTGTGGCCGAAACGCCGGGGTTCTGGTAGCTTAGAACGACGGAGCCGCAATCCTCGTTTAGCCGCCGCCGGTACGGCGGTGTTGTTCTGTACTCGATTGTCTCACCGCCGTGCCGGCGGCGGCTAAACGGATTATGTCGGCTTACCCCATGGAGATCACAATGGTCCGCACGACAATCACCGCCGCTGCGATGCTCGGCGGATGGCTCGGCCCGGCGACGGCGATTTGGGCGGCCGAAGAGCCGGCCGCTCAACAGCCCGCCAACCGGATTCCCAATGCCCAATTCCAGATGGGGCAAATCGGCGGCTTGCCCGATGGCTGGCAACTCGTGACGGCGCGGCCCGAATTGGCGCCTACCTTTCGGCTGGTCGAAGACGGCGGACGGCGGCTGCTATCGGCCCGCGGCGGCGGCAATCCCGACTGTGTGGGCTACGTCCACACGGCGGCCACCGTCGACCTCGGCAAGACCTACCTGTTCCGTGTGCGGCTAAAGATCTCCGAAGACCTCAATCCGCACGAGAACTTGCTCTTCCAGTGTTTCCACGGCAGCACGCGCAACGGCATCTTCCGCTTCCGGCGGCTGGCCGACGGATGGATCGAAGGACAAGAGAAGATCCACTATCCCGGTGAGGGCCAAGCGAAGGCCGACGTGCGGATCTTCTTCCGGCTGCAAGCCGGCGGCGAAGCGCGGATTCGCGAGATTTCGCTGACCGAAACCGAGCCGGTTCGGCCACGGTACGTCACCGTCGCATGTACCCGAGGCCGCACCACGCTGGAGGATTGCCGGGCCGTGCTCGACGCTGCCGGCAAAGCCGACGTCGATCTGGTGCTGTTGCCGGAATACATGCAGGGCGGATTGAAGCCCGAACGCGTGTCGGGGCCGTCCTTCCAATTGATGGCCGAGAAGGCACGCGAGTATGAAATGTACGTCGCCGGAGGCATCGTCCGCATCGACGAGCCAGCCGGACGCCACTACAACACGGCCCTGCTGCTCGACCGGCAAGGCAAGCTCGTCGGCACCTACGACAAACTGCACCCCTACAGCCCCGAACTCAACGAGCAAGGGATCAGCCCCGGCAAGCGGGTGCCGGTCTTCGAGACGGACTTCGGCCGCGTGGGGTTCATCATCTGCTACGACAGTTGGTTCACCGACGTGGTCGAGTTGCTGGCCTTGAAGGGGGCAGAGGTCGTCCTCTTCCCGAACGCCGGCTACTACCGCAGTCTGATGCCCGCCCGGGCGGCCGACAATTGCGTGCGGATCGTGGCCAGTTCGTGGAACTCCGGCTACGGCGTTTGGGATACCGTCGGGCGCGAGGTGCTCGATCCCGAAGCAGATCCCACGCATAAGCCGGTCCGCGGCACCACGTTCAGGGACGTACGCCAGGCACAAGTCGGCCGCATCGGGGTGCTCTACGCGACGCTCGACCTGAACTGCTCCCCCTCGCCGGCCTACAACGGCGGCACGATGTACTCCGCCCCCGGCGGCCGACGCAACCGACGCGAGCAGCAGGTCTATCTCGATGAGATGATCCGCCGGGAACGGGCCCGATGGTGGGTCGAGTAGGGCCGCTATCCGAAGCTGCCCGACGGGGATATACTGGCATGTCCTGTTGATAGTTGGGTGGCTTGATAGCTGGGTGGCCGGGGCAAAGCGCAGCGGTGCCCCAGTGCGCGACTTCAGGGGCACCGCTGCGCTTTGCCCCAGCCACCCGTCACGCCACGATCCCTTCATCCACGCTTTCCCTACTCACCACCGACCAGCGACATGCCCGCCGCAGACGATTGGCGAAGTCTCTATCCGTTCGAGTCGCACGAACTGCGGCTCGGCGGCCATCGCTATCATTACCTCGACGAAGGCTCCGGGCCGGTGCTGCTGATGGTCCACGGCAATCCGACCTGGTCGTTCTATTGGCGAGAACTGGTGCAGGCCTTTCGTGGACAATATCGGGTGGTGGTGCCGGACCATATCGGCTGCGGGCTCTCAGACAAGCCCAGTGCCCGAGACTACTCCTATCGGTTGGTTCAACGTGTCGACGACCTGGGCGCATTGATCGAGCACTTCGACTTACAACAGATCACGCTGGTGGCCCACGACTGGGGCGGGGCCATCGGCATGGGAGCGGCCGTGGCGATGCCGCAACGGTTCGGCCGGTTCGTCTTGCTGAACACGGCGGCCTTTGGCGGCGGGCGATGTCCGTTGCGAATTCGCGTCTGCCGTACGCCGCTGCTGGGGCGGCTGGGCGTACAAGGGCTAAACCTGTTCGCCCGAGCGGCGCTGCGGATGGCGGTGCGTCGGCCCCAGCGGATGACGCCGACAGTGCGTGCGGGGCTGTTGGCACCCTACGACTCTTGGGCCCATCGGCTGGCGGTGCATCAGTTCGTTGCCGATATTCCTCTAAGCCCACGCCATCCCAGCCACGCCACGTTGGCCGGTATCGAAGCCGGTCTGGGGCAATTTCGCCGGCATCCGATCTGTCTGATCTGGGGGATGCGCGACTGGTGCTTTACGCCGGCATTCTTGGAACGCTTCCTAGAATTCTTCCCCGATGCCGAAGCCCATCGTCTGGCCGACGCGGGGCATTACGTCGTGCAAGACGCCCACGAGCAGATCGTGCCGATTCTGCAGCAGTTCCTGCAATCCCACCCGTCGAAGGAGGAATGACCATGCGGAAGATCACCGTGACTGCAATCGTCGGCCTCGTGGATAGTAGGCGTCTCGCTCCGCGAGACGGAGCCCCATCTCGCGGAGCGAGATGGCTACTATGCAGTATTCCAGCGAAGCCTTGTCTGGCCGCGTTGGTCTACCTCGTTGCAACTTCTGCCGCCCAAGCCGAAGACCCCGTCATCACCACCGAATCGCTGCTCGAGGAGATGGTCGATCGCTCGGCCGTCGCCCGATTGCCGCAGCCGGTCTACCGTTGTTTGCAGGCCAGTAGCTACAACCGGGCGTCGAAAGTTCGCGGTGAGGGAGGCGAGGCCGGCTGGTTCGCCAACCAAGACTGGTCGCGGTTCATCCGCTCTGAACAGCGCGACGGACGCACCGAATGGGTGATGCTCGACGCCGACGGCCCGGGCTGCATCGTGCGGTTCTGGATGGGCAACCCGGCCCCCGATACGCCCAACCTAGGCACGATGCGGGTCTATCTCGACGGCCAGAAAGAGCCCACACTCGAAATGACCGCCGAGAAACTGCTCAACGGCGGGCTCGTCGGGCCGCCACTCTCGGCCGTCCGCGCGATCGGGCGAAACCTCTATCTGCCGATCCCCTACGCCAAACACTGCAAGGTGACCTACGACCGCAACTTCTGGGTCGACGGCCGGCGACGCGTCGACCGGGCGTTCTACATCATCAACTATCGCAGCTACGCCGAAGGCACGGCCGTGAGGAGTTTCGCCCCGGCCGATCTCGACGACGCCAAGGCGACAATCGACCGCGTGCAGCATCTCCTGGAAAACCCTGCCGAAGTTCGCCCCGGCGGAATGAAGACGATCGACGCTACCCGGCAGCGCCTCTTGCCCGGCGCCGCGATGGCCGCCGGCCTCACCGGCGGGCCGCAGGCGATCTGCCGGTTGTCGGTACGGCTGAAGGCGGAGGATACGGAGCAGGCGTTGCGAACGACCGTGCTGGCGATCTCCTTCGATGGTCGGCGAACTGTCTGGTGCCCGGTGGGCGATTTCTTCGGCACCGGCGTGGGGCTGAATCCCTACCAGGGCTGGTATCGCACCGTGGACAAAGACGGCCTGATGACCTGCTACTGGATCATGCCGTATCAACGCTCCGCCCGCATCGAACTGCACAACCACGGCAAGCGGCCGGTCGAGGCCGAACTAGGCCCGGTCGGCGTCTGCCCATGGCAGTGGGACGACCGCTCGATGGCGTTCCATTCGACGTGGCAACAGCAGTTCGGCATCCCCACGCGGCCCTTCTCCGACTTCAACTACATCCGCATCGAAGGCCAGGGCGTTTACGTCGGCGACACGCTGGCCGTCTGCAACGGCTCCCGAGCATGGTGGGGCGAAGGCGACGAGAAGATCTTCGTCGACGGCGAGGCGTTCCCCTCGCATTTCGGCACCGGCACCGAAGACTACTACGGCTACTCGTTCGGCGGGCTGGGCGGCGATTTTCACGCGCCGTTTCATGCCGTACCGCGGGGCGAGGGGAATCGGGGCGTGGGGCACGCGATCAACACCCGATCGCGGAGTCTCGACGCGATCCCGTTCGCCCGGTCGATCGACGTGAATATGGAAGTCTGGCACTGGCAGGCGACCCGCATGGCCTACGCAGCGGCGACCCACTTCTACGCCCAGCCCGGCGTGAAACACGACTGCCCGGCCGACGTCGAGCAGTTGCAGGTGCCGGCGGCCGACGAAGTCACATTGGAGGCCAAGCGCGTATCGGGGGCCATCGAGGGTGAGACCATCAAGATCGTCGGCCGCACCGGCGGGATGGTCGAAACCCAATCGAACCGCCGCTGGAGCGGCGGCCGGCAACTCTGGTGGCGCGACGGCAAGCCGGGCGACAAGCTCGAGATGATCCTGCCGGTGGAGAAAGCCGGCCGCTACAAGATCCTGATGCACAACACTCGGGCGTTCGACTACGGCATCTTCCAGCTCCACCTCGACGGCGAGAAGCTCGGCTCGACGGTCGACCTCTACAGCCGTGAGAACGTCGACAAACTGATGACACTGGCCGAGCGACAACTCGCCCCCGGCGACCACCGCCTAGTCATCGAGATCGTTGGCAGCCATCCCGCTGCCGAACCGCGGCATATGCTGGGGTTGGATTACCTCAAACTGGAGCCCAAGCCAACAGAAGAGCCTCAACGTAACACCTTGTCACGTTGAGGCTTATCAAGTAGCCGTCATGGGGCGCGAAGAACCGGCCAGTATGCCTCCAATAGTCTGTCGATCATTGCCGTGGGCGGCTCCTGCTTCGTGGTCCGTTCATTTGCCGGACTGCCCGGATTGTACTCCGAGAGCCACGCCAAGTCGGCCGGCAGAATGTCGGGGGAATTCAGCCCCCCTGCATAGGCCGGGCCAAGACCTTTCTTCTCCGCCTCGGGGGCAGTGATGAGTCTCAACGCATTGAAGAAGAACGCTGCGTTGTTGCGGGCGATGATCTGATCTGTGGCGTTGACTCTCTTGTCGCGATCGAAATCGTACGTGTCGTCGATGGCGGCCGGATCGCCGAAGAGATGTGGGTTGTTTCGGGCGAGGATCTGGTCGGTGGCGGTCACATAGGTGTGGTCGGGCGAATCGCCGGCCTCACCGATCGCGTTGCCAAAGTAAAAGACA
>CAYYNP010000233.1:0-16339 GCA_964472545.1 uncultured Planctomycetaceae bacterium
CCCCCCCCCCCCCCCCCCCCCCCCCACCCCCCCCCCCCGTCGTCACCCCGTCACCTTGTCACCCCGTCACCTTGTCACCCCCTCACCCCGTCACCCTCACAAACTCCGCCAGCGCCTCCCGCTGCCCGGGCAGATCGACGTGTTCAATCCGGCCGATCCGCCCTTGGCCGTCAACCTCGATCCGTTGCCGGCACCGAAACGTAAACCACCGCCCGCCCCGGCAGAGATGATCGGAGAACTCAATCACCGCCACGCCCTCCGCCACCTCCTCGACCGCACTCTCGTACCGCGCCCCATCAAACGCCCCCTTCGCCTCACGCCCTGCTTCCCGATACGCCGCGATCGTCTCCGCCGGTCCACGGTACACGCGCCCGCGGCACGTGTATTCGCAGTCGTCACTCAGCAACGCCTCGGCGGCAACGTAGTCCTCGGCGTCCAAGGCTTTGGCGAATCGTTCGGCTACGTTAACGGTGACGCTCACGACTGGGGGGAACGCTATTCATCTCTAGGCAGACGACGGTAGTCGTTCAGCACTTACGTCGCCAGTAGTGGCTACCGGAAGACCGGCAACACGTGAAAGAATCTCGTGAATTGGCTTATGATGCCTGGAAAGAACAGCAGTGCAGTGAACAGCCCGAGATAGCACGTCGGCCGCGAGAACCGGGCGGGGCGCCCGGCTTTGTGTTGGCGAAGCGACCCGCAGAACAAATGGAGCGGCAACACGCAAGCCAGGTAGCTCAGGTAGATGACGCAGTACCACGTCAAGGCCCGGTTTTGAGCCGGTGAAAGGTCTGGGGCCACACCACCAAGATCTGGGAAGAGACGTGGGAAGTGCGCGATGGCGAAGCCGAAACCTATCAGCGTAAGAAACACGTTGGCAATGATTCGATCGCGCGTCGACTGTGGAGACAGGCTGAACACGCACGCCATCAAAGGGGGGCCAACGAACAATAGCCAATGGCGGAAGTCAGCCCCACGGATGACGTCCAATTGGGCGCCAATGGCCACCAACGAACAGACTGTCCACACCACGAAAAGGCGAGCGAAGCCCGATGCGTTCTCGTCCAACAGTTGTGGCGGTCCCAGCGGTCGGGCGAGATGTTGTGCAACCGTTTGCGGTCGTTCGGCGACGACTGCTGCCGTCTGTGAATCCTGCTGCCCGGAATCTGAGAAGAACACATCGCTCTTCCGAGAACGATAGAAGAGGAACATCCATACATAGACCCAACCGACGATGATGGCCCAGAAAGCCTGCGAGAAAAGAAAGGCAGCCCACGTGTTCATCGCGACCTTGCCCGGCCGGACAACCATCTGAAGATAGACGAGGTAGGAGTCGACCAGATACACAGCCGGCATCCATGCCACAAGCACGGCTCGCGCGCGTGCGTGCCCCCTGAACATGCCGATCGCCAGCCACCACAAGATCGCGCCTGCACCGATCGTCGTCAGCCAGAGGGGCAGAGCCAAGTCTGGTGGGAGGATTCCCCCGTCGATCTTGAACGGACCACGTACGGCCACCAAGCCGCCGCTGGCCCAAAGCCGTGCCGTCTGTACGGCCCACACCAGCGGGCTCGTGTGAGTGAACAAGAGAAAGACGACAAAGAACGTATGTAGAATCCTCGAAACGCGGCTGGATACGACACAGCGCAACCGTTGCCAGAGTGCCCAGGCGACGCAGGCATTGAACAGAATGAAGATCACAGTCTTCTGGCCCATCATTCCTCCTGGTTGCCAAGACACGCCGCGGGCGGAACGCCGGGCGATTCCTGTTCGCCGCCGACCTCGGGCGTGCCGTTCGATCTGCCGCTTGGTGATTGGGGCCATTGTGCCAAACGAACCGGGCGGTTGCTACCTACCGCAAAGTTGATCACCGTGGAAACGGCTTTCAATTAGTCGATCTCTTGGATGCGTCAAGGTCTTGGCGAAGAAAGTTACGACGATCGGCGCTGAAAGTCCGAGGCCGCAACCGGTTGCCATACAGGGTGTTGTGACGTCGACCGCGAATCGCCCGGCGACGTAAGTCGATCTACGGTGCGGGGGCGAGCCGCTCGGCAATATCGAAAGGCGCAAGTTGTTGGTAGCCAACAGGTTAGGTTTGGCGTCGGCCGTTTGTTGATCGCCAGCACTTCCGGGGGAATGGCTGCGAGCGGCGGGCGATCGACGCAAGTCCATACCTGGAAGCAACTTACATTCCGACCATCCCGAGCCCGATATTGGTCGCCGGCCTTATCCGGGATAAGTATCACGCCACGCCATCCATGCCGGCGAAGCGACTGAAGAGGGCCGAATCCAACGGGGCAGGGCAGGGGGGCGGGATTTCGGATTTATGATTGAGGATTTGGGATTGGGAAACCCCGCGGGCCACGGCTATCCACTCCCAACCCACCACTCCCAACTCACCACTCACCACTCACCACCCACCACTCCCCACTACCTCCCCGCCAACCGACTCGCCACATAGACCGCCTCGAGCAGGCTTCCCGTCTCGGCGTGGCGGTGCCAGGCGATGTCGAAGGCGGTGCCGTGGGCGACGCTGGTGCGGACGATGGGTAGGCCGAGGGTGACGTTGACCGCGCGGTGCATGCCGAGGAGCTTTAGCGCGATGTGGCCTTGGTCGTGGTACATCGCTACCACGGCGTCGAAATGGCCGTCGCGGGCGTGGACCATCAGGGTGTCGGTGGGCAGGGGGCCTTCGAGCTGCATGCCTTCGGACAGCCCGAACTCGATGGCCGGGGCGATGATCGTCCGCTCCTCGTCGCCAAACAGCCCGCCCTCGCCGCCGTGGGGGTTCAGGGCACAGACGCCGATCCGCGGCCGCGAGCCTTTCAGGTGGGCCATGAAGGTGTCGGCCAGCCGAGCCTTGGCCAGGATCGCCTCGGGCGTGAGTTGCCAGAAGACTTCGTGCATGGGCGTGTGCAGCGTGACGTGGACCACGGCCAAGCCGGCAGGGCCAAGGACGACGTCGTCCGGGCCGAGGTAGAGCATCATGGCGAAGTCGTCGACGCCGCACATCTCGGCCAGCAACTCCGTGTGGCCGGGGTGCGGGCATCCGGCCTGGTGCAACGCTTCCTTGTGCAGCGGGGCGGTCGTGATGGCATCGACGCGGCCCTCGAGTGCCGCCCGGGTGGCTGCGACCACGGCGTCGTAGGCTGCCTGGCCGGCCCGGGCGTCGAGCGTCCGCGGCGGAACGTCGAGCGCCGCGTCGGACGCGCAGCCGACGCACGGGATCACCCCGGGCGAGGGGTCGGCCTCTTCGGGCGAGTCGACCTGAACCACAGCCACGCCGGTCTGCCAAAGCCGGACCGCCCGGCGGATGATCTCGGGATGGCCGTAAACCACCGGCCGGCACCACTCGTGGACCACCGTTTCGGTCCACGCGCCCACGATGATCTCCGGGCCAACGCCGGCCGGGTCGCCCATGGTTAGTGCTACGGTCGGTTTTCGCTCTGGCATCGAGAATTCACAGGGCCGCCGGCCCACTGTTGGAGGTTGTTGCGTTGCTCAAGGGGTCGATACACCCATCCAACATAATTCTACGGAATCTCCGCCGGGCAGCCAGCCGTGCTTGTGAGCTTACGCTTGTATCGGGGGGCCGAATTCTCTATCGTCGTGGCATGCGAGCATGTATTCAGCGAGTTAGCCGGGCCAGCGTGACCGTCGACGGGGAGGTCTGCGGCAGGGTAGGGCAGGGGGCCTTGGTCCTGCTGGGGGTGGCAGAGAACGACATCGAGGCGGACGCGATTGCCGTGGCGCGCAAGATCGCGGGCCTGCGGATCTTCGAAGACCCGCAGGGAAAGATGAACCTCTCGCTCGGCGACGTCGGCGGGGCGATGCTGGTGGTCAGTCAGTTCACGCTGTTGGGCGACTGCCGCAAGGGCCGACGGCCCAGCTTCACCAACGCCGCTAAGCCTGAATTGGCCGAACGGCTCTACCAAGTCTTCGTCGATACGGTGAGCGAGCTGGGTATTGAGGTGGCCACCGGACGGTTCCGCCAGCATATGCAGGTCGAACTGGTCAACGACGGACCGGTCACGCTGCTGGTGGAGAACAAGTAGACGCGGCCGATTTCTCAACGGCTTTGGCCGGAGGCCTGCTCGTCGGCTGGCGTACCGGCGACCTGCCCTGCCGCGCCTTGAATAGTGGGCTTGATCCTCTCGCGGTAGTGCTGCTGCATCCAGCCCGGCTCGCGCATCACCACGTAGGTGAGGACCGCCAGCTTTGCGTAGGTGGAGATGTTGGGCCACCACTTGCGGCCGAAGAGCTTCAGGGCGGTGCCGAAGGATCGTTTCAAGCGTGGCCGACCGCGTTTGAAGTGGATCGCACTGAGTTCGTCCAGCACCAGGTGCGACAGGTAGCCCAGGGTGACGGCCCCTGCCTTGTAGATCCGCAGTTGCACGTCGCCGGAGGCCAGCAAGAACGCAAGTTCGCCGACGATCACGGCCGCCGGCAGGCTGTGGAACATGCCGCGATGCACCGTGTACTTCCGCAGCCAGTCGCCCACGACAAAGCGGATCAGCAAGTAGACGAAGGCACCGGTCAGCACGATCGACTCGCTCGACCAGCCGAGTGTTTGCAGGCGATCGACCAACATCATCGGCACCACGGCGGCGGCAAAGGCCATGCTCTCACGCAGCGGCACGCCGGCGTTGCTGTCGACGTCGGGCAGCATCCCCGACACGCTGCACAGCCCGCCCGCCAGCAAGCAGGTCGAGGCGGGCACCTCGTACATCAAGTAGGCCGCGCCGCCGTAGCCAACGCCCAGGAACGTGCTGAAGCCGATATGTGTCTTGAAGTTTGCCAAAACGGATCCTGGATACTCGGTCGACGAAGCCGGTCGCTTCGACAACGAGGGGACCCCTCTTCGTGACGTGCAAACGATGCCAGTCACGCACAAATCACCCGTGTGGGTGGGCTGCATATTCTCGCCGCGGCAAGGCAGGGTAGGGGACCCGTCGGCTGGCCTCGGCGAACCGGCGCCCCCACACTGACCTCGGCAGGCGTGCTTTTATCGGAAACCCGACATTCGGCCAAGGTCAGATCCGCCGATCGCATCCGGGCGCGACTGACGCAACGCCGAATCCACTCTTCGCTCCGTCTCGAATTCCCGCTATACTTCCCCCGCGCCCTTGCCGAGGACGCGATTCCAACACGACCCGAGGCCCATGACGAGGGCTCCCGCGTGGACGGCTTTCCGTTGCAACCCTACGACCTGGTGATGCTGGCAGTGCTGGCGCTGTCGATCGTCTTCGGCGCATGGAAGGGGATGGCTTGGCAATTGGCCGCGCTAGCGTCGCTGGGGGCCAGCACGGCCGTGGCGTTGCGATTCAACGCTCCGTTGGCCCGCCTCATCAAGTTGCAATCGCCGTGGGACGTCTGCGTGGCGATGGGCGTGCTCTACGCGGCCACGGCGCTGGTCATCTGGCTGGTGTTCCGGATGGTGTCCGACGTGATCGACCGGGTCCGATTGAAGGAGTTCGACCGGCAAGTCGGCGCGGCTTTCGGGGCGGTCAAAGGGGTGGTCTGGTGCGCGGTGATCACCTTCTTCGTGGTTACCCTCTCCGCGTCGGCCCGAGACAACGTGCTCCGCTCCCGATCGGGCTACTACACGGCCCTGCTGATCCACCGGGCGGCCCCTTCTCTGCCACCGAAGCTGGCCGATCTGCTGGGCGGCTACTTGGAGAAATACCGCGAGCGAGACGCCGCTACCGAGCATCCCCCGCCAACGTCGCCAGCCACGTGATTTGGACCCTCGGCCGTACAGAGACGCCCACGTTGGCGAAGGTCCGGCGCCGCGCCGAGTGTGGCCGAACGCCTCAGCAGGCCAGAATGCAATACCCCTTGTTTTACGGCGTTTCTTGGCCTGACTGACCGAACATAAGAAACATTATCGGACGTTGCCCCGCCCTTGGTCGGGGATTGAAACACGCGAATCTCGCGGGGATTCAAGTCGCCAAGCTACGGCCCTCGACCGCCGGCCACCAGCCAGTGAACTTCAAGAATTGCCCCATCAGTTCGCCGGCGCCGACTCCCGCGCTGAGGGTGGCGGAACCGGGTCGTCCGCGGCTTCGTCGTCCGCCGCCTCGTCGCCCGCCGTGCCACTGGCAGATTCGAGAAACACGCCCATGCGGCGGAACTTCTGATAGCGGTGTTCGAGTAGTTCGTCGATAGGCCGGCCCTTGAGTTCGCGGAGCCGGGAGCGGAGGTGGAGCTTCAGTGCCGAGGCCATGCGGTACGGGTCGCGGTGGGCCCCGCCGAGCGGCTCGCCGATCACCTCGTCGATCACTCCCAGGCGAAGCAGGTCGCCGGAGGTCATCTTCAGGGCACTGGCGGCTTTTTCGGCATAACTCTTACTTTTCCATAGAATCCCTGCACACCCTTCAGGGCTAATCACAGAATAGTAGGCGTGCTCGAGCATCGCCACGCGATCGCCCACGCCGAACCCCAGTGCCCCGCCTGAGCCGCCTTCGCCGATGACGACGCAGACGATGGGGGTCGGCAGCCGCGACATCTCGAACATCGAATTGGCTATCACCTGGGCCTGGCCGCGCTCCTCGGCCCCGATGCCCGGATGGGCCCCGCCGGTATCGATCAGGCAGACCACCGGCAGATTGAACTTGGCCGCCAGCCGCATCTTGCCCAAGGCTTTGCGATAGCCCTCCGGATGGGCGAAGCCGTAGTTGCAGGTCTGCCGCTCTTTGAGCGTCTTGCCCTTCTGATGGCCGACGACCAGCACGCGGATGTCGTCCAGCTTGGCCCAACCGGCGCGCACCGCCCGATCGTCGCCGAAGTGCTTGTCGCCGTGGAGTTCGGCGAACTCGTCGAAGACCAGCTCGAGGTAGTCGACGGTCATCGGGCGGTCGGGATGCCGGGCGACTTCGACGACCTGCCAGGGCGTCAACTGACTGTAGATCTGTCGCGTCAGATCGGCCAACGCACGCCGCAATCGGCGGACCTCGTCCCGGGCCTCGGGATTCTGTTGGGCAACCGTTTCGAGTTTTTGCAGCCGGGCTTCCAATTCGTAGATCGGCCGCTCGAACGATAGGCGGTGGGTGGTGGTGGCCATAGGTCCTCGCCTGATTTTTCGATTCCGGCCCCATGCGCCGGACATCGAGGCGATAGCACTGCTATCACCCTTCTGACAGACGCACTTGTTATTTCGTCGGTCGTGGTCTTCGGTCCGGATCAGGAATTAGCCCCGCTGCAAACTGGCTTGGCTGCCGGCTAGCCCCGTTGCTTCGGGGGAGCTTCCTTCTCGGGCGAATCGACCTTGGGTGTGTTTTCGGGGGGGCGGGGGATCCGCACGTAAACGCGGGTGGCGTGTAGTTCGGCCAGGAACTCGTCGAGCGATTGGGGGCGGTCTTCCGGGTCCTTGGCCATCGTTTGCCGCAGAAGGTCGGCAAAACCGGGGGTGATGTTGGCGTTGATCGCTGCCAGTGAGGGCGGCGGAGCCTTCAGGTGCTTGTTGAGCAATTCGTTGGCGCTGCCCCCCGTAAACGGGGGATTGCCGGCGAGGAAGTGGTAGATCGTGCATCCGAAGCTGTAGATGTCGGCACGAACGTCCAAAGGCCGGCAACGAATCTGCTCCGGAGAGATGTAGCTGCGTGTGCCTTGCACCTTCTTCGACCTGCGGGCAAACAGCCGAATCAAACCCGTCCGGCTGCGCACGGCCAAGGCGAAATCGATCAGCTTGACGTTACCGTCGTCGTCGGCCAGAAAGTTGTCGGGCTTCACGTCGCGGTGGACCCAGCCCTGGCAATGGAGGTAGTGCAAGCCTTCGGCCGCCTGCTCGACGATTTTCGGCACCAGATGGCCAATCCGCTCGAGCCCGTCGGTTAGCCGCAGTTTCAGGTTCCTGGAAGGGAACCACTCAATGGCCAGGTAAGGATTGCCACGATCGATGCCGAATTCGTGGACTCTGATTACGCGGCGGTGGTCGAGCTTCTGCCCGATGGTGGCCTCCCGCTTCAGATAACCTACGTGCTCCCTGTTCTTACGGTACTCTTTGCTGAGTGTCTTGACGCCGAAAAGCCTCTTCTTCCCATCGTGCATCGCCTGCCAGACTTGGCTCTGTTGGCCATTGTGAACTACGTTCAACAGCCGGTAGGGACCAATATATCCGGGGGTCGTCGAAGCCACGGGAAACGCTTTCCTAAGGGTGATTCGCTCGCAAACGTGCCTTTTCAGACGGTCGGCCAAGGCAGACCATCACCACTATACTTCTGAAAGTCTACCGAGATGGAGCGGCATCGACAAGCGGGGACTCACCCTTCCTTTCGATACCCCCCATCTTTCCCTATTGCCCCAGGCTGCGCATCCCTCAAGTCGCCGGCGAGCAGATCTTGATAAAGGCGCCTAAGTCGTTTGGACATGCGGAGGTGGCAGAACTGTTGGGCGAAAAGACGTCGGCCTTCGGCGCCAAACCGATCCCTTACAACAGGGTCTCTTGCCAGCCGATCGAGTGAATCTCGCATCAACTCGACACTCCTGGGCGGAACCAGAAAACCTGTACGATCGGGGAGTACGACTTCCCGAGCGCCGTCAATGTCGTAACTGACGACCGGCCTTCCGGCGATTAGCGCCTGAGGAAGCACCCGGGCGAGCCCCTCGCGCAGGCTGGCGTGTACGAGCAGGTCCATGGCGGCGATCAACTCGGGAATCTGCTCCGGTGCAACCAGCCCGAGCAATTGAAAATGGCCCGCCAGTCCTGCGGAAGCGATTTGCCGCTCGAGTTGCCCGCGCAGCACGCCGTCGCCGACCAGGAGAAAACGCGCTTCCGGCCGAGTTCGCACCAGCCCTCCGGCGGCGCGGATGACGTCTTGATGTCCCTTCAACGAAAACAGCCGGGCGATCTTGCCGATCACCACGTGCTGCGGTCCGTAGCCGAGTTGTCGCCGCACACGGTCTCGATGCTCCTGGCATCGCAGAAACGGCTCGACCTCCATCCCGCTGTAAACGGTGGTGAACTTCTCCCGCGATGCCACGCCGGCGTCGACCATCAACTCGGTCATCGCATCGGCCACGCCGACCAGAGCGTGGCAGCGGCGTGCGGCCCAGCGTTCGCAGGTGCGAAACAGCCATCGGGCGGCGCGGTTCTGGTAGGGATGAAACGGCGCGCCGTGCACCGTGTGCACAATCGCCGGCACGCGCAGCGCCGCGGCCGCGGCACGCCCCAGCACGCCGGCCTTGGCGCTGTGCGTGTGTACGACGTCGGGCCGGAATCGGCGCAGCACACGTTTGATCTCGCGATAGGTCGTCAGGTCGCGCCATGGGTGAATCGCCCGACGCAACGATCCGATCACCTGCAAAGGCACCCCCCCTGCCCTTGCCCGCTGCAACAGGCTGCCTTCCGGTCCCAACGACGGACCGGTAATCAACAGCACGTCGTCGCCGTGCTCGCGAATCAGGTCTTCGCAACAGAGCACCGTGTTCTCTTGGGCTCCGCCGAGGATCAGCCGGGTAATGACGTGGGCAATGCGCATGGTTCTCACTACTTCATTGTAGTCGATCCTGCGGCGGGGATGCTCGCAGCTGCGCCGCCCAAGCAATCGATCCCCGGACTAGACATCGTAGTCCACGTTCACCAGAAACAGCCCTTGGGGCGGCGCGGTGGGGCCGGCGGCGCTTCGATCGGCCGCAAGCAGGACTTCGCCCGGCCAATGTTCGTTGCGTGCACCACGGCCAACTTCAACCAACGTACCGACGATCGCCCGAACCATATTGTACAGGAAGCCGTCGGCCTCAACCTCCAGGGCGATACGCTCGCCCCCCCCTGCCCTGCCCTGCCCTGGAAGGCTGTCTTGTCCGACGAAACCAACGTCGGCTCCGGCTCGGCGGACGAAGATATCGGAAGCCGTCCGCACCGTGCTTTCGCGTTCTGCTCCGCTGCTTTGAAAGCTGCGAAAGTCATGGGTGCCCAGCAAGACCATCGCGGCGCGGTGCATTGCTTCTGCATCGAGCCGGCCGTGGCGGAAATGCCAGCAGTAGTGCCGCGCGAAGACGTCGCGGATCGGGCCGTCGTGGATCACGTAGCGATAGCGTTTTCGCACCGCATCGCGGATCGCGTGAAACCCGTCCGGTGCCTCGGCCACCTCGAGCACGGCCACGTCGCCGGGCAACTCGGCGTTCAGCGCCCGACGGAGCACTTCCGGCGCCAACGTACTGTCGGTCTGCAAGCTGACCACCTGCCCCAGAGCATGTACGCCGGCGTCGGTCCGTCCGCTGGCCAACACCCGGCTCTTCCGGCCGGTGACCTTCTCGACGGCCGTTTCGAGAACTTCCTGCACGCTCGTGCAGTCCGGTTGCACTTGCCAGCCGGCGTAGGCGGTGCCGTCGTAGGCGAGAGTGAGCTTGACGCTGCGCATCGTGAATCCGTAACCCTCACCACAATCTGACCCGAGCGTAGCCAATCACGCCCGACGCACCGACGCGCTGGCCGAGCAACTCCAATGTGCGCGACGGCGGCGAACCCGCGCGGGGCGTTGCCGTGAAGTAGGAGCGGAATGGCTTCTCGAGCGGCACTTTGACCGGCTCGCCCGCCGTGCCGTCGTGGTGCAACTCGATCAGGCGGTTCTCCGACACCGATTTGCCCGACGCATCTTTTCCGCTGACGTAATAGAAAACGAACAGCCGCCCCTCGGGCGTGAACTGAAAACGACCGCGGTCGGGCACCTCGTCGCTGATGCCTTCGCCGGCCAGTGCCAACGTCTTGCGAGAAACGACCTCGCCGTTGCGAACCACGGCGTAGTTCAGGGCGTGGGTCTGCTTGGCATCGGGAAAGAACTCTTCGCGCAAGCGGACGTCGATCGCGCGTTCGGTCCACAGCAGATGCACCGTCCCGTCGTCGGCGACGTGCAGATCGCCGGGGCTGATCCAGCCGCAGGTCTTGTCGCGGCTGGCGATCTCGACCCAGGGCTGGAACTTGCCCTCGGCGATGTCGTCGCTGAACGTATAGAACAGCCGGCGGAAGTCGTAGTCCCAGCCGCGACCGGTGAGCTTCTGCTTGTACTCCCGCCACTTGGCGTACGGTTCGAGGATATCGCTGACGCCGCAGAAGTAGACGCGCCGGTCCTTCAGCGCCACGTTCGGATAGCAGACGCGAATCGGCTGCGGCTTGTCGTACTCGGCGCCGAACGGCCAGGCGAGTTTCCCGGCCGACGTCCATTGGCCCTGCTTGTCGCGAAAGGCCCATTCGGCGTGGGTGTAGCCGATGTTCTGAAACAGGATCAGTTCGCCCGCCGGGCCGTCGGCGGCGAAACTGCGGTAGGAGTGTTCGGTAAACGGCGGCGTGCCTTTCCAATTCGGCAGAATCGTCTTGTACGCGGCTTTCGCATCGGCCGCGGCAAATTGCAGGATCTCCGGCCGGGCCGGCCCGCCGTACGCGTTCGTGTCGTCGACCAGCGTGGGGTTGACCGACATCATCAGCCGGCCGTCGGGAAAGCCGACGATTGGGCAAGGCTCGCGCGTGCGCCTTTCCGAATCGGCTTGAAGCCGTTGCCACCCCCCCTGCCCTCGCCCGAAGAGCATCCAGCGGCAGTTGTTCAGCGGCTTCACCTCGGCCAGCGTTTCGATACCGCTGGCAAAGACGCGATCGCCAATCCGCGCCAGGCACGTCGACCCGCCGCACCACATCGGCCCCGCCCCGTTGTTGGCCGGCTGGAAGCGGTAGATGTCTTCCTCGACTTCCACCGCCGGCCGCAACGGCCGACCGTTGGGTTCGGCAGCATCAACTCCCCGCGCCCCGAGCAACATCGCTCCGACAACCAGCAAGAACCGCACGGCAACCTCCAAGCTGCAGGACGCCGAGAAGACGCCTTTGCCCTGTATCCCGGACGGCTACGACGCGTGGGCGTTGATGCGGCGGCACTGCGTCGGTCCGATGGGCAATGGTGGCTTCTCCAGCGGGGCGCGACCACCGGTCGCGGCTTTATGCCCTCCAACCACGCGCTTCACTCCCGACTCCCAACTCCCCACTACTCCCCTCTCTTCAACAACTCCGCAATCTGCACCGCGTTCGTTGCCGCCCCTTTGCGCAAGTTGTCGCTTACGCACCAGAACGCCAGGCCGTTGGGCGACGACAGGTCCTCGCGGATCCGCCCGATGTAGGTGTCGTCGCTGCCGGTGCAGTTGACCGGCATCGGATAGACCTTGGCGGTCACGTCGTCCATTACCTGCAAACCGGGTGTGGCGGCAAACAGCTCCCGAGCTTGCTCCACGGTGATCTTCTTCTCGGTCTCTACGAGGATGCTCTCGCTGTGGCAGTTGTCGACCGGTACACGAACGCAGGTGGGACAGACCTGGATCGTATCGTCGCCGAGGATTTTTTGGGTCTCGTAGACCATCTTCATCTCTTCGGACGTGTAGCCCTCGTGCTTCGGCGAGCCGATCTGCGGGATGCAATTGAACGCGATGGGGAACGGGAAACACTCGTAGTCGAACGCTTCGCCGGCCAGCGCGGCCTTGGTCCCGCCGGTCAAATCGCGGCTGCCGGCCACGCCCGCCCCGCTGGTGGCCTGATACGTGCTGACCACCACGCGGCGGATCCGGCCGGCGTCGTGCAGCGGCTTCATCGCCTGGACCAGTTGGGTGGTCGAACAGTTGGGGCTGGAAATGATGCCCTGATGGTTGGCCGCTGCCTCGGGGTTCACTTCCGGGATGACCAACGGCACCTTGGGGTCCATCCGCCAATAGCCGCTCTCGTCGATGATCACGCAATCGCGGCTGACGGCGTCGGGGATGAAGTCGCGGGCAGTATCGTCCGGCGTGCTGCAGATGGCCAGATCGACGTCGTCGAACGCCTCCGGGCAAAGCTCCTCAACGACGACGTCGCTGCCGGCAAACGGCAACGTGCTGCCGGCCGACCGCTTCGAGGCCAGGAACTTGATCTTCTGGTAGGGGAAATCCCGGGCCTGCAACAACTCGCGGATCAGCGTTCCCACGGCGCCGGTGGCGCCTACGACTGCAATACTCTCAAACACCTCTGATCTCCTCAAACTTCATATTCGGTGACCGCCTTCCCCCAGTGGGACCGATCTGCCTCGAACAACCGGCGCATGCACCCGTCGGCGCAGAAGCGGCATTCTATCAGGACGCCGATTGCACCTCAACGGGTTCGCGCGGGCCAAGAAATAGCAGAACCCTTGCGCCACCTGGGCGACGCAAGGGTCCGATGGTTCGGCTTAGTATCCACGTACCGGGGTGGGGTTGATCCAATGCGGCGGCCGGTCGCCGGCAGGGGCTTGCTTGATGGCAGCCACTCTCTCTTGGATCCGCTTCAATTCGTCGTCGATCACGAATACCTGTTCGTACGGGATATCGCCACGCTCCGGATCTTGCCAAACCCCGGCGATCGTGGCTACGTCGGGGCTGAACGCCAAGTGCTCGTGGTCGCCCGCCCGCAGATAGACCGTCCTGGTCAAGGGGATCTTCCGCTTCTCGACGACCTGCGGGCCTTGGGTCCTCTGGCAGAGCACTTCGGCACGGATTTCGTACTTGTATTCCAGCCCGGGCTGCAAGCCGTGCGAGACGTACTCACGCTGCTTGCCCGTGCTCGTGGTCTCCATGCCGTTGATGAACACCTTGCTGCCGGCGGGCACCGAGATCGTCAACGTACCCGAATTGCCACGGGCCGGCGTGCTTGTTCCGCCAGCCGGAGTGGTCGCCGGCGTGGGCGTGACACCAGGGACGCCCACCGGAGGCGGATCCGACGGGCCGAAACCCGGAATCGGATCGATCGGCGGGATGCCCGGACTGATCGGCGGGATGCCCGGATCGATCGGCGGGATGCCCGGATTGATCGGCGGGATGCCCGGATCGATGGGCGGGATGCCCGGATCGATCGGCGGTGGCGTGATCGGGGGCGGGTCCAGATTGGTCGGGGCACCCACGCCCGGATCCGGCGTGATGGGAGGCGTATTCGCCGGGGGTCGGGCGGGCGTCGGTTCGGCCGGCATCGCACCACCTCTTACCGTGGTCGTTGCACCGCTCGTGACAATGCCGGTGAAGCCCACGTTGCTGTAAACACCGTAGCCGCAGCTACATCCCGAGTACGAACCACAGCCGCCACAGTAGTAGCGATACGGCCCTAAGAGGGCTCTGCGGATCGGTCCCGGTCGGCAGCCGACATAGCAATCGCCGGTCGAGTACCAGCCGGGAGAATAGCCGTACGAGCAGCCCGCCCCACAATACGATCCATAATAGCCCCCATAGTAGGAGCCGTACGGCGAGTACGACGGGCAGCACCCTTGTCCGAGAAAGGCCGGCTGACCACACCATCCCCAGGCGTCGGCCTGCGGCGCGCCGATCGAGAGCATTGCCGACGCAACGACACCAATCAAGCAGAGCTTCCAAATCGTTCCAGACATCGCAACTAAACTCCTTCCCAGCAAAGCGGACAGTCGTACCAATGCCCCCTATCCCCAACGCAACGAGCCCCTTCCCCAAATCCTTACTCCAACCCCCTGCCCACTCTCGTAGCATACTAAGCCTAGCACGGAAATCAAGCGTCTTGGGGAGACAGGGAAGAGGTTGACGTTTGTCATTACCAGGGGAAATGCGGACATCTGTTGATGCGGGAGGAGTAGAGAGCCCCTTCTTGTTGGTGGGATCGATTGGACCTTCTGGGCTAGAGCCTGCCGAATGATCTCCCACCGAAGACCCTCAATTCCGTATAATCCCCCTGCCCTGCCTCGGAATCTTCCTCCGTCAATAACTTTGCACTACAGAGCTGTGTCCCTATCGTGAAACTGGCCGCTTGGGCATCCCGACTTCCCTGGGCGATCGTGGCGACAGCGGTGTTACTTGCCTCTGTCGGGTGGATATGCATAGACCGATTCGACGGTTTTGTCGATGGCGGTGGCCGTTTGTTGCGACAGCAGCTTGTTTGGTCGGTCGTGGCCGTTGGTGCGGTGGTCGCCGCGTCGATGCCGAATTACCGCCTCTTCTGCCGCGCCGCCTATCCGATCTTCCTACTCTCGCTGGCGTTTCTGGTGGCCGTGTTCGCGTTTCCGCCCATCAACCAGGCACGCCGCTGGATCCGTATCGGGCCAATCGGAATGCAGCCCTCGGAGTTTGCGAAGGTGGCGTTCATCCTGGCGCTGTCGCGGTATCTGATGTTCCGCGAGAACTACCGGCGTTTGCGTGGGCTCGTGTTTCCCTTGGCGATGACCGTGGTGCCGGTGCTCTTGATACTCCGGGAGCCCGATCTTGGCACGGCCACCGTCTTTCTGCCGGTGCTGTTGGTGATGCTCTTTGCCGCCGGCGCCCGACGCCGCGACTTGGGGCTGATGTTGTTGGTCGGGTTGTTGGCAACGCCGTTGCTGTGGACGCAGATGAGCCGAGAACAACGTTCCCGGGTCACCGCCCTGTTCGAGCAGGTCCCGGCCGGAGAGACACCCAGCAACGACGCCTACCATCTACATCGCGCCAAGCAAGTCCGCACACTGGGCGGCCCATGGGGAAGCCTCGCCGACGGCCAACTCACCGACGACCCGGCCGTCTATCGTCTGCCGCATGCGCGAAGCGACTTCATCTTCTGCGTACTAGGCGAGCGTTTTGGACTGCTGGGCACGGCCGTGGTGCTGGGGCTGTTCGGCTTCTTGGTCTGGCGGATCGTGGCCGTTGCGGCCGCCACGCGTGAACCGTTCGGGCGGCTCCTGGCCGCCGGCGTCGCGGCCCTGATCGCCGTCGAAGTCGTGGTCAACTCCGCCATGACCGTCGGCCTGTTGCCGGTAACCGGGCTCCCACTGCCGTTGGTCAGCTACGGCGGGTCCGGGCTGGTGGCCCATGCCATCGCCCTCGGGCTTGTGCTGAACGTGGCAATGCGTCCCGGGTATGAAGTAGGGCGGGAGCCATTTCGGTACGCGGCTGTTGGAGGGCGAGGGGCGAGGGGCGAGGAATGAGGGACGAGGGGCTTCGATCTATGGGGGCGGATCGATCTTCTCTCTAAGCCGGCGTCGGAGGCCACTGAGCATGCGGCTTTCTTTGTCGCAGAGAGCGAGCAACTCGCCCACGCTGTTTGACGCGCAGTAACCAAGGTCATCTGCAAGCGTCAGAAGGGTCTCAAGTTCGGCCAACGATCCACGTACGATCGATAGATGCCGGAGATAGTCCTTCGTTGAACTACGTGCGTGTCCTTCGGCGATATTCGCCGGAATCGATACAGCAGCGCGACGGAGTTGACTGCTCAGTCCATACACCTCGTGTTTCGGAAACTGCCCCGACAAAGCGTACACCCGCCGCGCCAACTCCATCCCCGTCTGCCACACCTTCACCCCACGGAAACTATCCACCTTCATCGCGCTCCGCCCTCATCCCTCACCCCTAATCCCTCACCCCTCATCCC
>CAYYNP010000234.1:0-16307 GCA_964472545.1 uncultured Planctomycetaceae bacterium
AGGAGATCGTCACCTACCCTCCACTTTGTGCCATTTGAGTTGAAACACTACAGGCCGTATCCGTATCGGTCAGCAGGGCCCCAGGCGGGCCGAGCAAGACGCCGCCTCTGTACCTCCCGTCTTGGCCGTCGGAAGCCATGTCAACGGCCGTGACACCACTGGTTTCGCCAAGTCGCCAGTATCCAATCGGATCATCAGCCAGAACGGCTTCCGAATAACTAACGCCTGCTGCCCACGTCTCTCCCGTTGCCGCCAACATGACGAACGCTGCAAGCGAGGCCGTTCTGAACAACATGGTTGTGTCTCATCGATCTTGGGTTTGTGTGGCAGACTATCCGCGACAGCGTCTCCGCCTGCGGCAGACGATCAGCCCGAGGGCACTGAGGCCGGAGGTTAGCAGGATGAGAGTGGAGGGCTCGGGGACGGCATACTCAACCACGTAGTGATGCGGATCGCCGTAGACGGTCGCCCGGTTGTGGAAATCGTTCCAACCGCCGCTGTCGTAGTGTATGTGGTCTTCGTTTCCCGCGTTGTTGGGCTCGTTGCGTCTCCAGACGGAGAACTCGTACGGCTCGCCGGTAACCCACACGAAGCGCCCCTCTTGCACTTCGTCGGTGAGTCCGATCCAGCCGTAGCCCCCGGGATAAATGGTCCGCAGGAAATCCCATTCCGCCTGACTGGTGATCGTGGCCAGATGTCCCGGTGTGCCCAGGACGGTCCTGCTCTGTGCGGCCGCCTTGGCGTCGGTCCAATTGATCCCGCCCTGAGGCGCGACAACTTCGTACCAGTGCCCGTTCCCGCCGTCCTCGTACTTCCATGGAACCGGCTCCGCTAGAGTCTGGTCCGCAGCAGTGAGGGCAATTGCCAGTGCCAATAGAGCCGTCAGCCGAAACATCGTCCTACCTCCTTGATGCTGTAACCTCGATACGAATACGCTATACACAGACGGATTCTCCGCCTTGAAAACCAATTGGGAATCTAACCCGCAGCCGTACGGATCACTTCGACACGCCAGACGATCATCACGGGAAGAGCCGCAACGTAAGAGTGCGTGTCGGGGGAGCTGCCTCTGGCTTATCGCCTGAGAGGAGAATGCCTTGTACTGAACTATGCCTGTTTTCGTCTTCGCCAGCCGAGGGCTAGTAGCCCTACGGTGCCGATGGTTGAAAGGAGAAAGACCGAAGGTTCGGGGATGGGTTCATATTCCAATTGGTCTACCCCAAAACCAAGAACTCTGTAGCTTGAAGCGGTATTGTACAATTCGATTTCCAGTCTCACGATGTTATCGGTGTCACCGAAGTCTATCAGTTGGACCTCTCCGTCTCCTCGTGATCCAGTTGTTGGGCTAGTGTGGTGTGCGAGTCGCAAGCAAATAATCGGAAGCATCAAAGACCTGGGCTTGCACTACCTCTCGGATCCGAATACCTGAATTGGAATCAACATCTGCCACTCGAAAGCTGAGGCCACTCACGGGAGCGGGAAACGAAACCGTCACCGACTTTCTTCCTTCGGGAGTCGAAGGCCCACCAACGTTTGTGATGAAGGTGTTGCCCGCAATGCTAAACGGTTCTGTGTTCCCTGTGTCTTCTCCATGAGGTGAGGCAAAGGCACGTTGTGGGGAGCCTTGCAGTACCACCGCCGCATCAAAGGTCACGCCATCTATCTCGGGTACGGATGCACCTTCAGGTAGAGAAAGCCCCTCAAAATCTATCATCGCTGCCTGTCCCACCCCCACCATTAATATCACCATAGCGATCACAGAAACTGCCGTGAGCCGAAACATCGTCATGCCTCCTTCGGAATGCAATCAAGCCTCGATACCAAAACGCTATGTACAGACGGATCATCTCCGCCGTTGGAACTCAAAGGAAACCTGTTCGGTCAACCCGAACCTATCACCCACAGACGATCGCAATGGACCAAACCACTACGCCAGATAGGGTGTCGTAGACGCTGCCTCGCCGTATGGTTACGCCGGAAACTGCCTCAATGGGGCGAACGAAAACTCACATCAACCGCCTAGTTTACCAGCTCGCCTCAGAATGTCAACGGTCTTGCTGCGGTAATGGGACGTTTTTTACCACCCTGAAGAGTTAGTGCTCGACGAAATCCCGGCGGGCAGATTGCCTATCTTTACACCGGGCCGTGACCTGGTTGTTCTACAGGTCTTCCCCGGTACCGTCTCGGCGCTTGCGACGCCGCCACCGGCACGAGGGCCGTTTACGGCCCTTTTCGCGAAGCGGTCGTAGGCCCGTGCTTTAGCACGGGTTGGCGAGCCCGGTTTTCCCAAGCCACCCAACCCGGCGTAAACGCCGGGCCTAAGACCGCCTGCGGCGGAAAGGGCCATGAATGGCCCTCCCGTTGGTTCGGCAAGAGACGCAGGGCGACCGTCGATCTGCTACGATGGGAACGGTCTCGTGCTGCCTCACCATGCAGAAGTGGGGCGAGCATCCTGCTTGCGTTCGTCCGGCAGCGTCAGACGCAAGCTGGAAGCTCACGCCACGGAACTGGTGACCCCAAAGCTGAATGTCGAGAAGGCCCAGGTCGTCTGCCGACGCGGGAAGAACGTGCAATGCGATTGATCAAACTGGCCGCCATTGCGTTGAACCAGACGCCGATGGACTGGCGGGGAAACACCCAGAACATCCTCTCGGCGATCGCCGCGGCACGCGACACGGGGCACGACGCTGGGGCGCGCGTCGTCTGCTTGCCCGAGCTGTGCATCACCGGCTACGGCTGCGAGGACGCGTTCCTCTCGCCGGACGTCCAACAACGGGCCCTGGAGGCGCTGCGGGAGATTGCGCAGCACACCGAAGGTCTGATCGCCTGTGTGGGGTTGCCGTGCGTCTATCTCGGAGCGCTCTACAACTGCTCGTGCCTGATCGCCGACCGCAAGATCCTCGGGCTGGTCGCCAAACAGAATCTGGCCGGCGACGGAATCCACTACGAACCGCGATGGTTCAAGCCGTGGCCGCCGGGGCAAGCGGCGGCGATCGACTTCGAGAATAGCGAGATTCCCTTCGGTGACTTGGTCTTCGACTGCGGCGGCGTGCGCATCGGGTTCGAGATCTGCGAGGACGCCTGGGCCGTGCGGCGGCCGGGCAGCGGACTGGCGCTGTCGGCGGTCGACGTGATCCTCAACCCGAGTGCCAGCCACTTCGCCTTCGGCAAGCAGGAGGTCCGCCGATGGCTGGTGCTGGAGGGCTCGCGGGCGTTCGGCGTGAGCTACGTGTACGCGAACCTGTTGGGCAACGAAGCCGGCCGCGTAATCTACGACGGCGGCACGCTGATCGCCAGCAACGGCCAACTGGCGGCCCAGGGGGAGCGTTTCTCGATGGCCGACCATACGGTCACCACCGCCGTAGTCGACGTCGACGCCACGCGAATGCAACGCGCACGCCTGGCAAGCTACCAGCCCGACGAGGAAGAGGCCGAGGCGGCTCCCGTCCGGCACGACTTCGAGATTCCCGACGCGACCCCCGAAGCGGCCGACGATTCGCCGGCCGAGTGGGAGTCGGGCAGCGCCGTCAAAGAAGAAGAGTTCGCCCGGGCGGTGACGTTGGGGCTGTTCGACTACCTGCGCAAGAGCCGCTGCAAGGGGTTCGTCGTGTCGCTCAGCGGAGGGGCCGACTCGTCGGCGGTCGCCGTGCTCGTTTGGCTGGCGGTGCAGTTCGCCCTGCGCGGGCTCGGCCATGAGGAGATGCTCCGCAAGCTGGCGCACATCGACGGCTTGCCACAGACCGACGACGCCGAGGCGATCGTCCGGCGGCTGCTGACGTGCGTCTATCAAGCGACCGAGAACAGTTCCGAGCGAACCCGCCACGCGGCGGCCACCGTTGCCCGGGCGCTGGGGGCCGACTTCCTCGAGTTCGACGTCGAGCCGATCGTCCGCTCCTACGTCGATCTCGCTTCGCGGGGCCTCGGGCGATCGCTGAGTTGGGCGGAGGACGACGTCGCCTTGCAGAACATCCAGGCGCGGGTCAGAGCGCCCGGCGCCTGGCTGCTGGCCAACGTTCGCGAGGCGCTGCTGTTGGCCACCAGCAATCGATCGGAGGCCGCCGTGGGCTATGCGACGATGGACGGCGATACCTGCGGCAGCCTCTCGCCGATCGCCGGGATCGACAAGGCGTTCCTGCGGCAGTGGCTGAAGTGGATGTGTGAGGAAGGTCCGGCCGGCATCGGCAGTCTGTCCGAGTTGGAGGTGGTCGTGCGTCAGCAGCCCACCGCGGAACTGCGGCCGCCGGAGGCCGGGCAGACCGACGAGGACGACCTCATGCCCTACGACGTGCTGGACGCCGTGGAACGCTGCGCGATTCGCGACAAGCACGGCCCGTTGGACGTCTTCCGCCTGATGCGGGTGCAGTTTCCCGACTATGCGGCCGACGAACTGTCCGTTTGGATCGAGCGGTTCTTTCGGCTCTGGGCCCGGAACCAATGGAAGCGAGAGCGCTACGCCCCGTCGTTTCACCTTGACGACGAAAACCTCGATCCGAAGACGTGGTGCCGTTTTCCGATCCTCTCGGCAGGGTTCGGGGTGGAGTTGGGGGAGCTGCGGAAACTGAGCAGGGAAGGCGGGGCTGAGCCACCGTCGAGTTGACGTGTGCCACTGCTTCGCAGAAGCAGTGCCCCCGATGCGGCCCCATTCCTCTCATGGAAAACTCTGCCTCTACGAAGCAGTGGCACGTGGGTTTCTTGCCGTTTTTTCGGCAATCTCCATTTTGCCTCTTGACTTAGTGTCTGGAGCACACTATGATTAGTGTAGAAACAACACCAAGGAGGCCGAAGATGAGTTACAGCTACGAATACCCCCGAGCTGCCCTGACCGTCGATTGCGTGGTCTTTGGGCTGGACGACGAGGAGCTCAAGGTGCTGTTGATCCAGCGGGACCTGCCGCCGTTCGAGGGGCGTTGGGCGCTGCCGGGCGGGTTTGTCCATGTCGACGAGACGCTCGACGCGGCCGCCCTGCGCGAACTCAACGAGGAGACCGGGCTTCAGCGCGTCTACCTGGAGCAACTCTACACCGTCGGCGACGTCGACCGCGATCCCCGCGAGCGCGTGGTGACGGTGGCCTACTATGCCTTGGTCAAACTGTCCGACCATCGCGTCCACGCCGCCACCGACGCCCGGGCGGCGGCCTGGTTCGGCATCGACGACCTGCCGGCTCTGGCCTTCGACCACGACAAGATCCTGCCCGTGGCGCACCAGCGGCTGCGCAGCAAGGTCCGTTACCAGCCGATCGGTTTCGAACTCTTGCCGGAAAAGTTCGCCCTACGGCAGCTCCAACACCTGTACGAAGTCATCCTCGACCGCCCTTTAGACAAGCGGAACTTTCGCAAGAAGATCCTCAGCATGGACATTCTGGTCGAGCTCGACGAGGTCGAGACCGACGTGGCCCATCGGGCGGCCCGGCTGTACCGTTTCGACCGTCGGAAGTATCGCCGGATGAGCAAGCAAGGCTTCAACTTCGAGATTTGAACCGATGAACGCCCTGATCCTCGTCGACATCCAGAACGATTTCCTCCCCGGCGGTGCCTTGGCGGTTGCCGAGGGCGACCGGGTCGTGCCGGTGGCCAATCGGCTGATGCGGCGTTTTCCGCTGGTCGCGGCCACAAAAGACTGGCACCCGGCCGATCACGCGAGCTTTGCCAGCCGGCATTCAGGCCGACAGGTCGGCGACGTGATCGACCTGGACGGGCTCGATCAAGTTCTTTGGCCGGACCACTGCGTGCAGGAAACTCCCGGAGCCGCGTTCGCCCCCGAGCTCGACGTCGCCGGCGTCCACCACACAATCAACAAGGGCACCAACCGAACGATCGACAGCTACAGCGGCTTTTTTGACAACGGACACCGGCAGTCGACCGGGTTGGGCGACTTCCTCCGCGGCCGCGGCGTCAGCGACGTGTTCATCGTGGGATTGGCGACCGACTACTGCGTGAAGTTCACCGCTTTGGACGCTGCCGAACTCGGTTTCTCGGTGCATGTGGTGCTCGAGGGCTGCCGTGGTGTCGAGCTTACGCCCGGCGACGTGCAGCGTGCGATCGAAGAGTTGAAATCGGCGGGTGTTCGGATATTGGATAGATATGATGAATGAGAAAGAGACAAAACGAACCAGCAAGTTCCTCAGCCTGGTGCTGCGCCATCAGCCGGAGAAGATCGGCATCTCGCTGGACGACGCCGGCTGGATCGATGTCGACGTGTTGCTCGACGCCATGGCGCGTCACGGAAAACGCATCTCGCGCCAGTTGCTCGACCACGTGGTGCGAACCAACGACAAGCAACGCTTCTCTCTTAGTGAAGACGGCCGGCGAATTCGGGCCAATCAAGGACACTCGGTCGGCGTCGAGCTGGGCTACACGGCCGCCGAGCCACCCGAGATCCTGTTGCACGGCACACCGACCCGCTTTCTCGACGCGATCCGCCAAGACGGCCTGAAAAGGATGGACCGGCACCACGTCCACCTGCACCTCGACGAGGCGACCGCGACGGCCGTCGGGCAGCGCCGTGGAAAGCCCGTGCTGTTGAGAGTGAGGGCACAGGAGATGGCGCGGCAAGGATACGAGTTCTTCGTAACGCCGAACGATGTCTGGCTGACCAATCGCGTGCCGCCGGAGTTTATCGAGTTTCCCGAATAGAGAGGACGAGCGTTTTCATGGCTGCCCGCGAACCGCTCGATATCCGATGAGGAGATTCTCCATGCTCGAACTACGAACCGTCCGTCAAGGCGAGCGCGTTGCCGTCTGGGACCACCAGGGGCGCGTGCGTTACGTCGACGGGCCGAAACGGATGCTGCTGTTTCGCAAGACCGTGCATCGGCTCTCGCGGCACAGCGCCCACGCCGATCAGTTTCTGGCCGTGCAGTACGTCGACGGGCATTGCGAGCACGTGCGCGGGCCGGCGGCGATCTGGTTCGATCCGGTCGAACACCAGACGATCGAGGTCCGCGAGGCGCTGCGGCTCGATTCCAACGAGGCGATCGTCGTCTATCGCCGCGACGGCGGCGAAGTGCAGCGGCGCGTAGAGCGTGGCCCGGCCCTGTTTGTGCCCAGCCAGGACGAGTGGCTGCACGAATTTCGTTGGCACGGCGCCGATCGGAAGAACCCGCGGCGGAAGGTGCCCGGGGCCTTGCGTTTCGAGCGGCTGCGGGTGATTCCCGACCAGATGTACGATCAGGTCGACGGCGTACGCACGGCCGACGACGCGCTGTTGACCGTGAAGCTGATGGTCTTCTTCGAGTTGGCCGACATCGAGACGATGCTCGACCAGACACACGACCCGATCGCCGACTTCATCAACGCGGTCACCGCCGACGTGATCGACTTCGTGGCCGCGCGGACGTTCGAGCAGTTCAAACAGGATACCGAGCAACTCAACGAGTTGCCGACGTATCCGAACCTCACGACGCGAGCCGGGCGGATCGGCTACCAGGTCAACAAGGTCGTCTATCGCGGCTACTTGGCCAGCGACACGTTGCAGTCGATGCACGACGGCGCGATCGAGACTCGCACCGGGCTGCAACTCGAATCGGAGACGGAACAACAGGCCCAGGACCTGGCCGACTTGAAGCAAGCCCGGGAGGAGCTTCGCGCCGAAAGACAACGCGAGGCCCAGCAGCAGCAGGCCGAGCATGAGGTCCGCGTCGAGCGTTTGCAACACGACGAGCAGATGCGACGCCTGGCCGCCGAACAACAGGCCGAGGCCGACGCCCAGCGGCAGAAGAACCGGATCGAACTGGAACACAAGCAGGCGATCAACGCGGATCGGACGAAGTACCTCGCCTCGATGCGAGAGATGCAAGTCGATCTGACGCGGTACTTGGTCGCCCAATACCAGCACCCCGATCGCCTGATCCGCATCAGCGGCGATAAGGAGACGCCGTTGCACTTGCATCAGAACGGTTGAACTTGGAAACAGAAAGGGACACCAGAGATGGCCAGCCGAAAGACGCGAGCCCTGATTGCCAAACAGACCGTCGAGATCGTCGCACGCGGGCGTTACCAATTGCCCGACGGCGAGTGGGTTTGGATTGGTGACGACGTCCGCCGGGCGATCGCCGGAACGCGGCATTATGCGCCGGAGGACTTCGAGGACGTCTTCGAGCAACGCGGCCGCATCTTGGCAAAGCTCGATAGCGCAAACGCGCCCGGAACGAAGTACCGCGTAGGCAACACAACGACGCTGGCCGCCGCGCGGGAACTCGTCGAGGGCGACCCGGCCGAGCGGGTCCTCTGCCTGAACTTTGCCTCGGCCAAGAACCCCGGCGGCGGGTTCCTGGGCGGGTCGCAGGCCCAAGAGGAGAGCCTCGCCCGGGCGTCGGCGCTCTACGCCTGCATCAACCCCCAGCAGGCCTACTACGAGACGAACCGCGCCTGCGGCACGTGCCTGTACACGGATCACATGATCTATTCGCCCGCGGTTCCCGTGTTTCGCGATGACGAGGACGGATTGCTCCCGGCCTCCTACAACGCGTCGTTCATCACCTCCCCGGCCGTCAACGCCGGCGCGGTGCAGCGCAACCAGTCGCACGACGTTGCCAAGATCCCGAGCGTGATGTTGGGCCGAATCGAGGGGGTGCTCTCGTTGGCCGTGGTACATGGCTACCGTACGCTCGTGCTCGGCGCCTGGGGCTGCGGCGTGTTTCGCAACGACCCGGCAAAGGTGGCCGAGTGGTTTCATCAGGTGCTGCACGAAGATGGGACGTTCCGCGGGGCGTTCGATACGGTCCTGTTCGCCGTGCTGGACGGGACGAAGGACGAGCGGATCCTCGGCTGTTTCCAGCAACAGTTTGGTGGGAGGGGGTGATTCGTGGCGGATCCAACAACAACCCGAGACCGCAAACGCGGCGCCCTGATCGGACTCGCCGTAGGCGACGCTTTGGGCGCAGCCGTCGAGTTTCAGCCGCCGGGCTCGTTCGTTCCCGTGACGGATTATCGTGCCGGGGGGCCTCACGGACTGTTGCCGGGCGAATGGACCGACGATACGAGCATGGCACTGGCCTTGGCCGACAGCCTCGGCACGGGGCAGTGGGACTTGAAGGACCAGGCCACCCGTTACGTCGCGTGGTGGCGGCGAGGCGAGTATTCGGTGAACGGCCGCTGCTTCGACATTGGAATCACGACCCGTCGTTCCCTGTGCAAGTTCCGCCTAACGGGCAACGCAAAGTCATCCGGTGCGTCGTCGGAGCGTGCCAGCGGAAACGGTTCGATCATGCGGCTGGCGCCCGTGCCGATTCGTTACGCCCAGTTCTTCCCGGACCGTTTGGATCAACTGGCCCAACTCGCCGTCGAGTCGAGTTTGCCCACCCATCGCAGTCCCCAGTGTTTGTCGGCCTGTGCGTATCTGGCCGTCGTGCTTGGTTGCCTGATCCATGGGCACTCGCGCGACGATGCGCTCTCGCCCGATTCAGAACCGATGACGTGGCTGCGTCGGGAACTCCGTTTGCATCCGAAGGTCGACGAAATTGCCGGTGGGGGTTTCCGGGCCAAGCAACCACCGGAAATCCAGGGTTCCGGCTACGTCGTGAAGAGCCTCGAGGCGGCCCTATGGGCGTTTTGCGGGGCAGACGATTTCAGCGACGCAGTGCTTCGCGCGGTCAATCTCGGCGATGATGCCGACACCACCGGCGCCGTTTGTGGTCAGCTCGCCGGGGCCTATTGGGGCGAGTCGGGCATCCCGGTGCGCTGGCGAGAGAGTCTGGCGCGACGCGATCTGATCGAGCGGGCGTTGGCCGGTCTTTCGATCTCTTGACGCTTCATTCGACCGCCGAGACAAACCACGTCATCGACCAACTACCAACATGCCCGTATCCTCCAACCGCTAACCGCCCACCGACACCGACAGATCGATCAGCCGCAGCGCCGTGAGGAAGTTCGTCGGGTTGTTCCGCGCCAGCAGCACGTCGGTGGCGTCGACGCGGCCGTCGCGGTTGTAGTCGTAGGGCAGGTCGATCGCGGCGGGGTTGAGGAAGGTGCGGGGGTTGTTTCGTGCCAGCAGCAGGTCGGTGGCGGTTACCTGAAGGTCGGTCGGCGAGTTGCCGGCGTCGGCCACGGCGTTGCCGAAATAGAAGACGTCGTCTGCGTCCAAGGCGAGCCCTGCGGAGTGGACCGTGACTTCGAGCCACTGGTTCGTGATCGCCCGATCGGGCCAGGTGAGCGTAACGCGGTCGGAGCCGGCAACGCCCTCGCCCGGACGAACCGCGACGTCCGGCGCCGGGCCGTCGGCCCAGTCGGCCGGGTCGTCGTCGTTGCCGACCTTTACGGAGAAATCGTCGGCCACCGGCGGCCGGGCTGCTCCGGCGACGTCGACGATCACGCCGTTGATCCCCCGATCGTAGCTGACGACGTTCTTCGGCGTGGCCGATTGCCCGGGGCACAACGCCGTCTTGTCGATCGCCACGGCCGCGTCGTCTCGCGCGTCGGCCGCCGGATCGTTGCCGTCGAAGGCCGAGTTGTTGTAGAACACCTCGCGGGTGACGACCTGCGGCCCGGCCGACTTATCGAGGTAAAACGTGTCGATCAGCTTGCCGCCGTTGGCGCCGAGGGCCCCGTCGTCGATCGAAAGAAACTCCATCGTGGCCAGGCCGGCGTCGACGGTTACCAGCAGCGCGCCGTACGCTTCGGTGTACCGCACGATGCTCTCGGGCAATACGCCGATCGTTGGATAGATTGGTCGCCCACCGAGGCCGCTGATGATGTAGGGCAGGTCGTCGACGAGCAGCCGTTCGTAGAAGTGGCGGTGGCCGCCAAAAACCGCGTCGGCCCCCCACTCGGCAAACGGCCATCGCATCACGACCGAATCGGTGTCGAGCGGGAACGACGAGTACGGAGGGTGGTGGAAGTAAACGAAATTGAAGTCGGCCGTCGAGGCAGCCAGACCGTCGCGCAGCCATGCTTGCTGCGCCAACAGCCATGCGTCGTCGCCCTGATCGACGGCGTGTTCGCTGTCGACGGCGAAAAAGTGGATGCCGGCGATCTCGAAATCGTAGTAGCTCGCCCCGGCCTCGTGTACGCCGGAAGGCAAACGGTCGCCGGCCGGGTCGTCGTGGAAGTAGTCGAGATATCCCGGGATCTCACCCCAGGTACCGTCGCTGTCGTGGTTGCCCACGGTAGGAAAGAAGCGTTGTTCGCCGCTGGTCTGTTCCGGATGGCGGTCGTCGGTGGTGCCGAGGATGTAGCTGCCGTAGAGGTCGCCGACGTGTTGCTTCCACGCCGCACTGCCGACGGTCACGTCGGCGGTGCCGATATTGTCGCCGGTGGTGACGATGAAGTCGGGCTCCCAGCCGAGGACCATGTCGGCCACCCATTGCGAGGTCTCTTCTCCGGTGCCGAAATCTCCAACCACCACGAACGACACGGCCGAATCACCAGCCGGCGCCGGCTCGCCGGCCAACCCGGCCGACAGCATCCGACGATCCTCCAACCGCTCGAACCCCAGCCGGCAACCGCGGCCAAAGGAAAACGCATCTCGTCTCATTGGAAACCCCAATCTGCCAATGTTTCGTACCGGAGCCGTGCCAATGTAGCGGAACGAGAACGAGGATGCAAATTGGCCGGGAGCGAAGGCCCGAATGGGAATCTCCGAAGCAGTGCAACGCCGACGAACCGGTCCTGAGGGCTCGTTCCTCACACCTCGATCCCACCCCAATTCACGAACACGACTGCTATAGCGAGCCGAGGAACTCCAACAACGCCGCGTTGAACTCGGCCGGACGCTCCATCGGCGACATATGACCGGCACCGGGAATCTCGACGAACTGGGCACGGTCGATCGCCGCGGCCATTGCTTGCATCTCTTGCGGCGGCGAGAGCGGGTCTTCGCTGCCCACGACGACCAACGTCGGACAACGAACCTCTGCCAGCCGATCGGTCGAGTCCGGCCGTCGGCCCATGCCGAGTGAGGCCGCGGCAATGCCTCTGGGGTCGGTGGCCAGGATCATCTGCTCGAACGAATCGACCGTCTGTGGATGCTCTCGCAAGGTCTCCGCGGCGAACAGCTTCGGCCGCATCGCGTCGACGAGGAAATCCGGCCCTTCGGCCAACGCGCGCTCGGCCATCACCCTACGGCCAGCAATCGCCTCGGGCGCATCGGCGGCGGCACGCGTGTCGCAGAGCACCAGGCCCGCCAGCCGTGCGGCGTACTTCTGCACGAACGCAAGCGCCACGTAGCCGCCCATCGACAATCCACAGAGAACGACCGGCCGGTCGACCTGCAAGGCGTCGAGCAACGCGGCCAGATCGTCGGCCATCTGCTGCATGGTTACCACGCCGTCGGTCACGTCGCTATCGCCGAACCCGCGCAGGTCGGGAGCGATCACGCGGTACTGCCGCGCAAGCACGTCGATCTGGGCGTTCCACATGGCGTGGTTCAGCGGAAAGCCGTGTGTCAACAGCACCGGCAATCCACTGCCGCGGTCGACCAGCGAGAGTCGAACGTCTCCGGCAAGCAAACTACGGCGATCCGTCTCGCTTGGCATCCTCAGGTTCCTTCCCTTCGCCGGCTGGCGCTTGCTGTTGCTGCTCGAGTTTCTCGCGGAAGAGCTCGAGCTTCTTGCGGATCAGCCCGGAATGGGGATCGAGTTCGGCGGCCTTGGTCTGCGTCTTCACGGCGTTTTCGTAGTCGCCCTTGCCGAAGTAGACGTGGGCCAGCGTGTCGTGGTATCCGCCGAAGCCGGGCCGAAGCTGGATCGAACGCTTCGAGTATCGCAGGGCCTCGTCGAAGTCGCCCTCGGTGTTGCCCACCAGCCAGGCGAACTGGTTGTAGGGGCTGGCGTCGTCGGGTTCCTCGGCGATCTGCTGCCGCAGCGAGGCCGTTTCGGCCTGGATCAAGCGGAGCGTTTCCTTGCGCTGCCGGGGGTTTTGGCCGGGGAGTTGATAACAGGCGATCAGCACGTCCAGATCGCCCGAATCGGCCTGGATCGCCTGGTTCAGCGACGTGCGGCACTTCTCCGCCTCGCCGACGCTCTGCCAGTGACACGCCCGGAAGAAATGCGCCCGGGAGCGCACGGCCGAGGCCTCCAGCCGGATCAGGCCCGCCATATCGGGGCGGGTCTCGACGAAGACGGTCAGTTTGCGGGCTTCTTCGGCGGCGTTGAAGTCGTCGCCCTGGTCGTGGAGCATCTCCATCAGGCTCGATTGGGCGGCCATGCGGACGACGAAGTCCGGGCTGCCGGAATCGATCACCTGGCGATACTCGCGCTTCGCCCACGCGAACAGCCCGCGATCGCGCAGGCGTCCGGCCGTGAGCCGATGTTCGTTCAGCGATCGGCTGTCGTTGCCCGGGTTGAGTAGCTGCGCCTTGGCGGCAATCTCGTCGGCCCGTTGCCGATTGCCCGATTCGGCCAGGGCCTGGGCGTGGGCATAGAGCAGCATCGGGTTGCCGGCGAACCGCATGGCGAAGCGGCCGGCCAGCGCGTCGACCTCGGCGAAGGCCTTCTGCGCGATCAGACATTCGACCAACTCGCCGAGCGTCTCGACGTCGTCCATGCCCCGATCGACCACCTGCCGATACTCCCGCACGGCCCAATCGAACAGCCGCCGCCGCCACAAGACGCGGGCGGTCATGCGGTGGGCGTTGACGTCGGCCGACGCCTTGCCGGGACGAAACGCCAACGCCTTCTCGGCGGTCTGCTCTGCCTGTTCCGTTTGGCCGCGCTCGCGCTGGGCCTGGGCCAACGTGTAGTGGAGCACGGCGTGGTCGGCAAAGCGGGGCGTCACGGCCGCGGCCAACTCGTCGACCTCTTCCCACATCGTCTGCTCGACCATGAATTCGAGCAACTCGATCAACGTCACGGTGACCAGCGGGCTGTCGGCCGCGCCCGTCTCGAAGGCGTGTCGATACTCCCGCATGGCCCACTTCGTCCAGCCGCGGGTGCGCAACGTGCGGGCTACCGCAAGATGCCGCTGCAGCGCGGCCGGTTCTTCGCCGGGGTTCAACTCCAGCGCACGTTGGGCCGTCGTTTCGGCCTGCTGCGTCTTGCCGGCCCCGGCCTGCGCCCGGGCGTGCGTATAGAGCAACATCGGGTCGCCGGCGAACTTGGCGGCGTATCGTTCGGCCAGTTCGTCGGCCTCCTGCCAGGCCTGCCGATCGACGAGCCAATCGAGCCACTCGCCCAGCGTAGACGCCACGATCGCGTCGCCGGCCGTGCCGGTCTCGACGATGTGCCGATACTCCCGCCCGGCCCAGTCGAGTTGCCCCCGCGCCCGAAGTTCCTGGGCCACGGTGCGATGCCTGGTCAACTGGGCCGAAGTCGGCCCCGGATTCAGCAGCAGCGCCAGCGCGACCGTGCGTTCAGCCCGATCGCGGTCGCCGTGCTCGGCCTCGGCGGCGGCCAGGTCGTAGAGCATGATCGGCTTCTCGGCCAGGCGAGACGTGTGTTTGGCGGCCAACTCGTCGGCGGCGTCGAACTCCTTTCGCTCGCCTAGCCACGCGAACAGCTCGGCCAACGTTTCCAGGTTGCCTTTCTCCAACTCCAGCAAACGTTGCATGGCCGCCACGGCCAACGCGTCGCGATCGAGGTCCCGCAGCACGCGAATCTGCAGACGGACCAGCCGAGCCACGACGTTGGAACTGGTCTGCCCCGGCGCGGCGATCAGCAGCGCATTCTCGGCGTCGACCAGCTTGGCCCAATCGGCGACGACGGCGTCGGGTTCCTCTGCCGGCGACAGCCACGCCGACAACCAGGCCGGACCCGGCCGATCGCTGCCGAGCAGATCTTGCCGTACGCGGCCGTTCAATTCGGCGGCCGGCGGATCGTCCTGCGGGAAGTTCTCGATCAGTTCCAGCGCCGCGTGCTTCGACATCAGCATCGATTTTTCGTAACGGATCAATCGACACAGCGCGGCCACGCCCGTCCCGTCCGGCAGCGCCGCCAACGCCCGCACGCGGACCAGCTTGGTCGGCATGTTCTGGGCTTCGTAGTCGGCCAGAATCTCTCGTACCTCGGCCGGATCGTCGGCCTTGCTCCAGTCGACCTGCATCGAGCGCAACAGGAACGCAGCCCGCGAGGCGACCTCGAGGTTTTCGTGCCGGGTGGCGATACTCAAAGCATCAAACGCCCGATATGAGAGCTTCACCAACTCGGCCTGGGCCTGTTGGCGAATGTGATAGTCGCGGTGGCCGAGTTCCTCGATCAAGCGGTCGACCCGCGCCCGCACGTCCTCGGCAGAGGTTTCTGCTTCCTCGGCGGCCGGACAATCCGGCGTCGGCGTTAACAGCACTGTGAGCGCCAGCACTGCGAGGCATCGGTTGCCACGCCGCAGCAGGCGCAAGGCGAACTGAAGTGGATTCATAGCGGCACGCATTCTTGCGTTGAACGACCGGGGTAGAGACGCACTGAACTGCCGGTGCATCCCACAGGCTATTATACCCCACCCCCGCGGCAAATCGAACGCCACAACCACGGGGCACCCTGAAGCATACCCCGGCGAACCCCCTCCACGCAAGCACCAACCGCCCATCGCCTACTGCCCACTGCCTACTGCCCACTGCCTACCGCTTCCTCCACCGCCTTGTCCACCTGCTTGATGTCCAGCGTATCGCTGTCCGAATCGAACGTGGCGATCAGCTTCCCGTCGCGGCCGAAGAGCTTCATGTGTGGCAGGGCCCCGCCGGGAATGGCGAACACCTCGTACGATTTGTCGGCCGATCCGTAGCGGCTGATGAACGTCTCGAACTTGGCGCCTCCGCGGCGCAGTGCCTTGGCCACGGCCTCCTGTTCGTCGGGCTCGTCGAGGCTGACCGAGAGCACCGTGAATTTCCGATCGGCGAAGCGCTTCTGAAGCTCGGCCGTATGGGGAAAAAGCTCCAGGCAGGTAAAACACCACGTGGCCCAAAAATCGACCAGCACCACCTCGCCATGATGCGATTTGAGCACTTTGGCAAACTCCCGTTCGTCGACGACCCGAATGGGGGGATTGCCTTCGGGGTCTTGGGCGCCTGCGGATTTGCCGGCATCGGGCTCGGCCGCACAGCTACCGGCCGTGCCGATCATCAAAGCGGCGGCCAACGCCGGAAGAAGTGTTCGTTTCGTCATTTATCCATGCTCCTTACTGGTTGAGTTGGATTGGATCCCCCGCGGTTGTTCTCTCAACACCGACGGACGTACTTAGAACCGTTCGAGAAACAACTGTCCGATTTCTCCGTGGCGTAAGCTTCCAGCCTGCGGGAGATAGTGCCATCGCAAGCTGGAAGCTTACGCCACTTGTTTCTCGAGCCGTGCTTAAGAGGATTCTTCGCCTGGACGGCTCCCACGGCAAGGTCTTCTTCGCGCAGCCCGCTGACCGAGCCCCCAGCCCCGAGCCCCCAGCCCCGAG
>CAYYNP010000235.1:0-16058 GCA_964472545.1 uncultured Planctomycetaceae bacterium
CTGGCGTCATGGGATCTGGCGTCACCGGATACGGTGACGCCAGATCCGGTGACGCCAGATCCCGTGACGCCAGATCCCAACGCCCACGAGCACGGGCCCGATACTCATGAACACGGCCCCGACGGCCACGCCCACGATTCCGACGCGGCCAAGCCGCTGGCCAAGGCCGAGTTGTTGTTGGAGTTGCCCGACACGTGCAGCACGCCCGACGGCATGTGCCTGCTGCCCAACAACGACGTGTTGCTGGCGGTACCCAACGTGAACACGTTCCTGGCCGACGCGGCGAAGCTCAACGAGGGCAAGACGCCGGACATGATAGAGATTCCGCCGCAGGATCCTCCGCCGCTGATCATGAAGATTACCAAGGACAACAAGCTGGAGAAGTACTACGATCCGCCCAAGCACCCGGAAACCGGCACGGCCTTCCCGTTCGGGATGTGCATCGATAAGGACGGCAAGAACCTGTTTATCACCGACCTGCAATGGTTCTCCAACACGGCCGCCCCGGGCAACTTTTCCCGCGTGTTGCGGATCCCGCTCGACGAGAACTACGACCCGGCCGGCGATCCGGTCGTGGTAATCGAGGGCATGGTGGTGGCCAACGCGGTGATCATCCGCGACGGTTATCTCTACGTTTCCGACACCACGATGGTGCCCAAGACCGACCCGACCGATCCCGCCGAGCCGCAGGTCAGCGGCATCTTCCGGGTGAAGCTCGACGAAGAAGGCACGAAGCTGACGTTGCCGCTGATGGATGATCCGCATCTGGTGGCGACGATGAAGAGCTTCAACCCCGATTGCGGTTTCGGAGCCGACGGGCTGACCTTCGACAGCGAAGGCAACCTCTATTGCGGTAACTTCGCCGACGGCACGATGCACAAAATCGCGCCGGAGGATCTCGATGCCGGCAAAGAGGCCCCGATCTGGACGAAGGCCGAGCACATGAAGTCCTGCGACGGGATCTTCTACGACGCGGCCACCGACAAGATCTACGTGGCAGACTCCATTGCCAACGCCGTGCAGATCGTCGATCCCAAGGACGGCACCGTGCAGTTGCTGGCCGTCGACGAAGAGAACAACGGCACCGGCGGCAAGCTCGACCAGCCCTGCGAAGTGCTCGTCCGCGGCAAGGAAGTCATCGCCTCGAACATGGACTTCCCCGTACCCGGCGGCGTGAACACGACCTGGGACAAGCCGTATACGATCTCGGTGATCCAACTCCCCTGAATCGGGCGAGAGGATCCCTTAGCCGGGTAAAGACCGACGGGCACGTTTGTTGACTGGCGCGTTTATTGACTGGCACCGCCGGGAGTGGTAGGGTTGGGGCGCTGTAGGAACCCCTGCCTTCCACAACACCCCACCCACTCCCGGAGGATGCTGCCATGTCACGTTGTTTTCTGCTGTTGGTCTTTGCGGCGGTGGCCGCGCTCGCGCTGCCGGCCGTGGCCGCCGAGAAGAGCGACCTGCCGTTGGTCTTCGAGGACGATTTCGAAAAGGGCGCCGACGCCTGGCAGCCGACCGATGCGGCCGCCTGGCGAATCTCCGAGACCGACGGCGGCAAGGTCTACAACCAGTTCAAGAACAGCAACTACCGCGGCCCGCATCGAAGCCCGTACAACATCTCGTTGGTCAAGGGCGTTTCGGTCGGCGACTTCACGTTGACCGTCAAGGTGCAGAGCACCAACACCGGCGCCGGTGCCCACCGCGACATGTGCCTATTCTTCAACTACGTCGACTCGGCCCACTTCTATTACGTGCATCTCGGCGCGCGGCCCGATCCGCATTCCAGCCAGATCATGATCGTCAACGAGGCCGCTCGCAAGATGATCACCAACAATAAGACGCCGGGCGTTCCCTGGGACGACGACTGGCACACGGTCAAAATCGTTCGCCGGGTCAAAGACGGCACGATCGCGATCTACTTCGACGACATGGACAAGCCGATGATGACCGCCGTCGACAAGACGTTTACCAAGGGCCAGGTCGGCATCGGCTCGTTCGACGACAACGGCAACTGGGACGATTTCAAGCTGCACGGCGCGAAGACCGATTAGCGCCGTTTGCCGGCGCGACCGGCTGTTGTGACTAACGTTGCCCGCGTCGAGCGTTTAGCCGTCGCCGGCACGGCGACGCAACCTCGTAGCGGGTTCGACAATCACGCCGCCGTGCCGGCGGCCAAACGGTCGATGGCCGACCATACTCGAAGGGAATCGCCGATGTCATACGACGCCCGACTGGCCGAACTCGGCCTGCAACTCCCGCCCGCCCCCGATCCGCAGGGCGTCTATCGTCCGCTGGTGATCGTGGGCGAATTGGCCCACACGGCCGGCCATCTGCCGCTTCGGCCCGACGGCTCGCTGGTGGTCGGGCGGATCGGTGAAGACCTCGACCGCCAAGCCGGCTACGACGCTGCCCGGCTGACCGGGCTGGCGATATTTGCCACGCTACGGAAGGAACTCGGCAGTCTCGACCGCGTCCGCCGCGTGGTGAAGGTGTTGGGCATGGTCAACTGCACACGCGACTTCCAGCAACAGCCGGCCGTGATCAACGGTTGCAGCGAACTGCTGGTCGAAGTCTTCGGCCCCGAGGCCGGCGTGGGAGCACGTAGTGCGGTCGGCGTGGCGTCGCTGCCGCTTGGGGTGCCGGTGGAGATCGAGGCGGTTTTCGAGGTCCGATAGCCCGTGAACGTGTGATAATAGTCAAACCACAGAGAGCACAGAGTACACAGAGACCACAGGCCGATACTGATCAACATCAGAACTGGTGGAACAGCCCTCGTTCTGAGTAGTAAGGGCCCGTTAGATGGCCGACTCAATGGACGACCTAATCGCTCGGCTGGACCGCAAGCGAGTAAAGGTCGGATTCGAACAGCCGTTCTTACGTCATGGCCGTGCGGCCTTTGACCGAATAGCAAAGGAGATTGGTTCCGGTACACTGTCTCCGCGCGAAGCGATCAACGGTTTGTACGTCTTGTTTGCGCTACTGCGGTGCTGCCCTGATTGCGCAGATTCGTTGCTTCAGATTGCCGTCGAGTTGGCTCAAGAGGAGCAGAACAAGGACGTAAGGGGATACGCGGCAACGACCGCCGTGCGAGTCGCGCTCGTGGCAGAACACCCCGCAGTCCACGTCGCGACGAAGAGATTACACGAGGTACGCTGTGCGCTTGAGGAAGCTCTCAAGCTTGGGCTGAGCAACCAGGACCAGGAATACGTACAGTGGTATCTGGAGAAGGAGAGACCGGACCCTGGCAATTCCCTTCGTTCGGCCCGATGACAAGCAAGAGACCAAAGGGGGGTGCTTTGGGGCGAAGCAATCGCGGGGAGGTTGGGCGAAAGACAAGAGTGGCCGACGGCGCAGTGATGGAATGAAGACGTGTCGACGATCTCCCAAATGCTATCGGCCGCAGTTGCACACCATCAGGCCGGGCGACTCTCTGAAGCCGAGGCCGGCTACCGACAAGTGCTGCGTGCGAAACCGCGCCAGCCGGACGCGCTGCACCTGCTCGGGCTGATCGCATTCCAACGCAACCGGTTTCAAGACGCCGAGGACCTCCTCCGCCGGGCGATCGACGCCAACGGCTCCGTGGCCGAGTTTCATGCCGACTTGGGCAATACACTGCTCTCGGCCGGCCGGCCCGATGAGGCGATTGCCGCCTGCGAAGCGGCCCTGGCGATCAACCCCCAACTGGCCAACGCCCATTATCTGCAGGGCATTGCGCAGAAGAACCGTGGCCGCATCGCCGAGGCCGAGGCCTGCTATCGCCGGTCGTTGCAGTTCGACGGCGATCGGGCCGAGGTCCACAACGCTCTGGGCAACGTACTGATGTTCGAGGACCGTGCCGACGAGGCCGCCGCGGCCTACCGCCGGGCCGTCGAGATCCGGCCCGACTACGGCCTTCCGTTGCACGGCCTGGGCACGCTGGCCGCGCGGGGGAGAATCCGGCTGGCCGATGCGGAGCTAACGCATCTGCGGACGTTGCTTGACGGCGACACGCTCGCGCCGAACGACGCCAGCCTGATCCACTTTGCGCTGGCCGACGTATTGCACGCGGCCGGCGACTACGACCCGGCGTTTTCTCATTATCGAAAGGCCAACGACTCGAAGGCCGAGGTGCTGCGCAGCAAGGGCCAAGCGTTCGATGGGCCCCATCAGCGGCGGTTCGTCGATCGGGTGATCGCCACTTACACGCCCGAATCGCTGCGGAAATGGCAGGCCTTTGGGGCGGACAGCGAACGTCCCGTGTTCGTGGTTGGAATGCCGCGTTCGGGGACCACGCTCGTCGAACGGATTCTGGCCAGCCACCCGGACATCGCCGGCGTGGGCGAGTTGGTCGATGTCGGCCGGCGCGTGGTCGAGTTGCAGCGGGCCATCGGCGGGGTCTATCCCAATTGCATGGCGAGGATCTCACGGCCGATCGTTGACGGTCTGGTTGATCGTCACGACCGCTTGCTGACGGACCTTGTGGGCGGGGCGGACGAAGAGGGGACAGTGGACGAAAAGGGGACAGGTCCAATTTGTGCGAAGCACCCTTCGGGCCGTTCCGGCAAATTGGACCAGTCCCCTTTTCGGCCCCTGCGCGTGGTCGACAAGCGCCCGACCAACTTCAACTACCTGGGGTTCCTCTCGGTGCTCTATCCGCATGCCCGGGTGGTCCACTGCCGCCGCGACCCGCGCGACGTTTGCCTCTCGTGCTACTGCCAGAACCTCAAGGCCGCCTTCAGCGTGAGCCTCGAGGGCCTGGCCTTCTACTACCGCCAATACGAGCGGATCATGGAACACTGGCGCACGGTTGGGCCGCTGCCGATCTACGACGTTCGCTACGAGGAACTGGTCGCCGAGCCGGAGCGGATCGCCGGTGAGTTGATCGCGTTCTGCGGACTGGCGTGGGACCCCGCCTGTTTGGACTTCCACCAAAACCGCGAGGCGGTGCAATCGGCCAGCAGCCTGCAAGTCCGCCGGCCGGTTTACACGAGTTCGGTGGCCCGTTGGAAGCGGTATGAGAAGCATCTCGGCCCGTTACTCCGGGCGCTGAAGGAAAGCAAATGAACCGACGCAGTTCTTGTGGCAGCTTCGACTGACAACGGCCACGTGGAAGTCTTGGCAACCTCAGTGCGTTGTGCCGTCTAACACGTTGCCCGAATTCGCCGGCAGTGGCCTGTCGGCGTACCAGAAGGCGGTGCTGCTCCAGATGGGCGTCTTGTCGCGAATCAAGGGATCGGCGACTCCGTAGCCCATCTGCTCTTCGGCGACTCGGATGTTCCTGCTGAACTGGAACGCGTCGTTCAAGTGAAAGCTGTACACGGTGGGGTGGCCGGGGCGGAGAGTGACGAAGCCGGAGACGGCCTTACGATCGAACTGACCTCCTCCGCCCTGGAAGTACTCTTCACTGCCGGTGCCGTGATAGGAAGGCGGCCACTGGTTCTCGTCGGACCAGATCAACCAGTCGCCTTCGCCCCACCAACTCGTCGAGGGCCAATCGACGTGGATCAGGGCGCCGATGTATTTGCCGCGTGCCTCTCGCTCCAAGACGATCTTGGCAGGGACGTTCTGCGGACCGAGTTTCGCCGACCGCTCGCCGGCGGCACGCTCTTCGGAGAAGGTCGCGTGAAAACGTCCCCAATCGGCAGGAAGTTCTTCACGGTCTTGAACGTCGAGTTTGATTGTCGCCGCTATGGCCTTTGTGGGATGTGTGTTGCGGAGCCGGACGACCGCTCCCTCGGAAAACGGCATTGGAAATCGGGCATAGGCTTCCTCAGGCAGCACGCCAATCAGCAACGAGTTGAAATTGCAGCCGTACGCGAACGCTTTGCCCCGCGGCATGTGCTCCATACCGGCGGGCATGGCCCCAGCGGACTCGTGGCGAGCATTGTGGCCCGTGTTGGCGTGGCCGAAAAAGTAGCCCACGGGCACGTCGACACTTGCCCGCTCGCTGCCGTCCCAGAAGATCTGCAGCCGGAGCGACTTCAACGATGCGGGGTCGCCGGGGTCGACGGCCATGCGCAACTGTCGGATGACTCCCGTCCCCCCAAGGCGGACGTCCGCGCATTCTCCAGGGCGAACCACCGCTCTTCGAGCGACGCTCCAGGTCTTGGGCGCCGCTGGCGGCGACGATTCGGCCCGTAGCCAGGTGCGCGCTACGGCAGCCTGTTCAATGCGGTCGTCTTCTTCCAGCGGCAAGCTGAGCGTCTTGACGTTGACCTCTTTCGAGTAGGTGGTATAGGTCAGTTGCCACCAGCCGCCCCAGATCGCTTTCTCCTTCCAGTCGAACATGTCGTAGTTCTCTTGGGTCGGCTGGAAATCCGAATTGACCAACTGCACGAGGCAGTGCTCTGCATAAGGAATCGGGTGAAGGCAGCCCGGGTAGGTCTTTTCAAAGACGAGCGGATAGGGGAAAGGCGTGCTTTCGCGGAGGATCAGAAAATCGTCCAGCGTCATATCGATCGTCGGCCGGTCTGCCTTGTCGAGAGTAATCTGGATGCGCGTACCGTTCTGCTTCTCGGAAAACCCCTGCCGCCTTGAATGCTGTTGGCAGGCGGCCATGATACGGTGAATGCAGCCGGGGCCGTCGACGTCGAGGAGCACATTTCGCCCGTCTCGCTCGACACGCTTGAAATCGAAACCGTCGATATTTCCGCCGGTGCGATCCCAGGTGCTCGACATGGCGGTGTGACTGTCCTCCAACTCCGGTAAATGGTCCAGCGTCTGCAGCCGTTTGAGGAAGTACCCCACGTCGCGCGCGGGTTCGGCTGCCGGGCCCAAAGCGCCCACGGCGCTTAGAGCCATCGCTGCGAAAAGACAGACGGACAGCCTTCGTGCGGTATTCATGGGAACTGTTCTCTGCGACACGGGAGCTTGGTATGGCGAGGAGACTACCGTCGCGATCACGTTTGATACGATGAGCCCCCCCTTTTCGGATGCCAACGGCTACTTCTCTTCCAACGCCAAATAATCCAGACCGAACAGATGGATGCCTACTTCGTGGGGGAGTTTCACGTCCGAAGAGGAACCGATCGCTTCGGCGCGCAGCGTGTGCGTGCCCTCGGTAAACGGCCGCGGGTCGAACGTGATCGGATCGGCGGGCTTGACTTGCGTGGCAAACAGATCGACCGGTTTGCCGAGCTTCTCGTCGTCGAGATAGAGCTGGAAGATGCCGTAGTCGCGCGACTTGGTCATGCGAACGGTCAAGGCATAGCGGGCGGTCCCGGCCACGTCGAACTCCACCACGATCGACTGGCCCGGCTTGCCGTGGCTCCAGAGGAGGTGTTTGTCGCCGCTGAAGCGGCCGGGGCCGGAGCGCAACCCTTGGGGTCTGTGTTGGCCGCCGTCGCAGCGAACGACCTTTAGCGATTCGCCCTCCATTACGCCCGCCTCGGCGATGCCGGCCACCGCGAGCGAGGAGACGAGTCGGCGTTGGAGCCGCTCGTTTTCGTATAGCGCGGGGCCGTCGCCGTTGGGGTAGTGCCAACTCGACTCGAAGTAACGCCGGTCGATCGCGAACGGGTCGACGTCGACGGAGTCCGGATCGAACGACTCCGGCAACACGCCGTAGCGTTTCATCTCGCGAACGTAGAACGGGTGGAGCTTGAAGCCGGGCATGTCCCAACGCTTGTTTTCTTCGAGACAGAGCCGGCCGATCTCGATGTAGCCGAGAATCGCCTGATAATCGGGATCGTCGGTGTCTTGGAAGACCTCGACCATATCGCCTTCCGGTTCGCCGTCGGCGTTGCGTTTCTGCATGCCCCAACCACCCCCCTTGCGCGCCAGCGGCGCCAACAGTATGGGCGACTTTTTCGGCCGGGTCAGGTTGTAGGCCAGGTGCGTATTGCGGAGTCCGTCGCGTGGTTCGCCGCCGATGCTGTAGCGTTCCAAGAACGGCAGGCTGTTGTGGCACTTCGCGCAGCGCCGCTGGTGCGCTGCCTCGGCCGCCTTCCGCGCGTCGCCGTATCCGGCCGGCAGGTTGTTGTGGCGCACCATGCCGGTTCCCAGTGCGGCATAGGTTCCAGGATACGGAGCGCCGACGTGGATCCAGTTGCGGATCATTTCGATCGCTTCGGCCGACGCCTTGGCGTCGTAGTGCGAGCCGTCGAGCATCGTCATTAGCCGGCTGGCACTGTCGCCCACGGCTCGTGGGGCCGTGTTGCCGCGCCGGTTGCGGCCGTCGGAAACCAGTTCCCGCGCCGTGAGCGTGAAGTAGCTTACCGAATAGACGCTGCCGTGGTCGCCGGTGAGCAACACGCCGCCCTCGGGATTGTCGGGATTGTGACACTCGACGCAATGCGCATCGAGGATCGGCTGCACGTGGCGGGGGAAGTCGATCATCCACGGCACGCCGGGCACGGGCGTCAACCGGCTCGGCTTGCGCTGCATGGCCGTGCGGAGGCCCACCGGTGCCGGCCGCGGGGCGTCGGTCCGTTGTTCGTGGCAGCCGACGCACCCGAGCACTTCGCCCGGCATCACGGTCAGGAAGCTGTGCATCCGCTTGACCGACGCGTTGTTCTCGTCCAGCGCGACGAAGAACAGCGGCCGATTGGCCGGCAACTCGAAATGGGCCGATCCGTCCGGCTCGACGGGCACCGTGCCCAGGATCCGCTCCAGCGTGAATGTCCCGCCGTGGCTAATGGGGAGGAAATCGTGCAGTCCGGTGCCGTAGTTCAGCGGCTTCGGCAGTGTCTCCACGACCAGCAGCTTCTTGATCTCGCCGGGCTCGACGCCCTGCATGTTGCGGCCGAAATTGACGTTCTCCAGGATCAGCGTGCCGGTCGGCTGTGTGAGATCGATCCGCGGGGGGATCAGCCGTTCGGGCGGCCGCTTGATCAACGGACGCGGCTCGTGCATCGTGCCGTCGAAGTCCATCAGCCGCCTCGCCCGGCCGGAGGCGTCGAGCAGGTCGATCCCGTTATTCGTGGCCGCGATGAAGCAGTCCGCCGCGATCGGATATGGATCGCGATACTGCGTCGAGCTGACTCGGCGCTTGGCCGAGAGATCGTCCGGGCCGCTCTTGGCCGTCACCACCGACACGAAACCCGAGTGCTCGCGGCTGCCATGGCCGGGCGAATCGATGATCAGGACTTGGTCGGTGCCGGGGATCGGCTTGGCGTCGATGAAGACGCCGGTGGGATGCATGTTGCCGAAGTAGACCGTCTGGTTGGTGCCGTCGGGGTTGCAGGTCCAAAGGTGATGGAACTCGACCTGCGAGCGGTCGACGTATTCCCACCGCATGTAGATGATCCGCCCGTCGGGCAGGACCCAGGGCGTGTTGTCCATTTCGCCGTTGGCCGAGAGCGGGCGGACGTTCGAGCCGTCGCCGTCGCAGCGGTGTAGCGTGGCCACCTGCACTTGCCAACATTGGACCCAACGCTTCGACCGGCTGGAGACGAAGACGATCCCGCCGTCGGGCAGATAGCAGGGTTCCATGTCGTCGAAGATCCCGTCGGTGAGTTGCTTCAAGCCCGTGCCGTCGACGTTGATCTCGTAGAGGTGGAACTGCTCGGTCCCGCCTTTGCGATAGGAAAAGAGGATCTTCTCGGCGTCGTAATGGACGCAGGGATCGCGCACCGTCCCCTCGCGATCTTCCAGCAGCGTGGTGAGCTGCTCGGTCTCGACGTCGAACTTCATCAGCCGCCCGTTCTTGCCGTAGATAGTGTTTTGCGGACCGTTGAAGTAGTAGCCGAAATTGGCGTACCAGTGTCCGTCGACGGGGAACGAGCGGTCGGCAAAGACGATCTCCCGCACGCCGTGGTCCAGTAGCGTCTCGGTGGGGGAACGTTGGGCGTCGTCGGCCACGGCGTAACGAGCGGGCAATCCCAGTATCAGGCAAGCAAGCAGTCCTCGCACGAGATCCCTCTTTGGTGATATTCGCCGTTCGAACCGCGGCGCACGCCGGAGTTGCAACTCGAACGGCACGCGTGTTAGCTTAGGCAGAGATCGCGGCAAGTGCAAGTGCGGTTGGCCGAACGTGGACTCGCCGCCGTGCCGGCGGCGGCTAAACGGAAGCCTACGCCGCCAACGGACGGCTTCGACACTCAGATCTTCTTCGGCTTCGGCACCCGAGCGGTCGACTTCTTCCGCTTGCGGCGGCGGCCGCGGCTTTGGCGGGTGGAATGTTCGACCTTGGCTTCGGCGATCGGCGTGCCGAGTTGTTCGTGCATCTGTTCGATGCGGTCCCGCAGCGCCGCCGCCCGCTCGAACTCGAGTGCCTCGGCGGCGGCCAGCATTTCGGCCTCAAGTTCCGAGAGGTACTCTTCGGTGATGTACTGGGCCTCGTCGCTGCGGCCCACCGCCGCGTTCGACTCGGCGTGGGCGGCGGCCTCCGCTTCGATGCCGGCGCGGATGCTCTTGCGGATCGTCTCGGGTGTGATGCCGTGCTTCTGGTTGTACTCCTGCTGCATCTTCCGCCGCCGGGCGGTCTCCTCGATCGCCCGTTGCATCGAGTTGGTCACCTTGTCGGCGTAGAGCAGCACCTTGGCGTTGACGTTTCGGGCCGAACGGCCGATGGTCTGCATCAGCGAGGTCTCGCTACGGAGAAAGCCCTCCTTGTCGGCGTCGAGAATGGCGACCAGCGAGACCTCGGGCAGGTCGAGGCCTTCGCGCAAGAGGTTCACGCCGACCAGCACGTCGAAGTTGCCCTGACGCAACTCGCGCAGCAACTCGACCCGCTCGAACGCGTCCAGATCGCTGTGCAGCCACTTGCAGCGGACGTCCTGCTGGGAGAAATAGGCCGAGAGATCTTCGGCCAGCCGTTTGGTCAACGTGGTAACCAACACCCGCTCGCCGACGGCCGCCCGCTCGCGGATCAACTCCAGTAGATGCGGCACTTGCGCCCGTGCCGGGGCGACCTCGATCTCGGGATCCAGCAGCCCGGTCGGCCGGATCACCTGCTCGACGACGTGGCCTTCAGTCTTCTCGAGCTCATAAGGCCCCGGCGTGGCGGAAACGTAGACCACCTGCGGCGCCCGGGCCTCCCATTCCTCGAACCGTAGCGGGCGATTGTCCAACGCGCTGGGCAGCCGGAAGCCATGGGACACGAGCGTCGCCTTGCGGTTGTGGTCGCCGGCGTGCATGCCGCGGACCTGTGGCACGGTGACGTGCGACTCGTCGACGAACAACAGGAAGTCGTCCGGGAAGAAGCTGAAGAGCGTGTCCGGCGGCGAACCCGGCGGGCGGCCGGAGAGCGGGCGGCTGTAGTTCTCGATGCCCGGGCAATAGCCGACCTGCTGGAGCATCTCGATATCGAACCGCGTGCGGGCGTTTAGCCGTTGGGCTTCCAACAGCTTGCCGTGGTCCTTGAACTCTTCGAGTTGCTCCTTCAACTCCTCCTTGATCTCGGCCACGGCCGTTTCGATGCGTTCTTCCGGCAGCACGAAGTGCTTCGAGGGATAGACGAACACCTGCTGCTGCCGCTCGATCACTTCGCCGCTGGTGGGGTTGATGATCGAAAGCTGCTCGACCTCGTCACCCCAGAACTCCAGCCGCAGGGCAAACTCCTCGTAGCTGGGCCAGACCTCGACGCAATCGCCGCGCACACGAAACTTGCCGCGCTCGAAGGCCACGTCGTTTCGCTCGTATTGCACGTCGACCAGCTTGGCCAAAACCTGATCGCGATCGATCATCTGGCCCACTTCCAGCGCCACCATCATCGACCGGTAGTCTTCCGGCGAGCCCAGCCCGTAGATGCAGGAGACGCTGGCCACGATGATCACGTCGCGTCGGCTGACCAACGCGCTGGTCGAGGCCAGCCGCAGCCGGTCGATCTCCTGGTTGATCGAGGCGTCCTTCTCGATGTAGATGTCGCGTTGGGGGATATACGCCTCGGGCTGGTAGTAGTCGTAGTAGCTGACGAAGTAGTGGACGGCGTTGTGGGGGAAGAACTCTTTGAACTCGCTGTAGAGCTGGGCGGCCAGCGTCTTGTTGTGCGACATCACCAGCGCCGGCCGTTGGGCCTGCTGGATCACGTTGGCCATGGTGAAGGTCTTGCCGGAGCCGGTCACCCCCATCAGCACCTGTTGCTTCTTGCCGCCGCGGACGCCCTTGCTGAGCGCTTCGATCGCCTGCGGCTGGTCGCCGGCCGGCTGAAAGGGACTTACGAGTTCAAACATGCCGGTGGCCTACTCCTTGCCCAGGCAGACGACGTGGCCGTCGGCGGTGGTTACGAATACGCAGCCTGCGGCCACGGCCATGCCGTCCCAGGCCGGCGCGGGCACGTCGCATTGTGCCAGGGCTGTTCCGTTCTCGATCGACAGCACTTGCAGTTTTCCGCCGGAGCCGGCCACGAGCAGCTTGTCGCTGGCCAGCACCATGGCATGGATCGTTTGGCCGGCCGCGTCGTCCTGCAATACGGGTGTCGACCACGCGGCCCCCTTGGCCATCCGCCTGGCCCGGCTGCCGTCGCCACTTTGGCGGACCGCGTTGCGAACGGACCAGACGGCGTTGAACCCTTGCAGGCTCGGCGGATCGAAGTCGCGGCGATAAACGGTCCGCTTGTCGTCGAGGCAACCGAATACCGACTGGCCACGGAAGACGGCCAGCGGCCGCAGATTGGGCCGGGTCTTCACCTTCTCGCTTTCGTTCCGCGGGGCATACGACCAACAGCCGCGCGGGAACATCACGCCCGCGCCGCCGATCGTGCCTTCATCGGTCATCCTCAGATGGGCGAACCCGCTGGCCGGCTCGATTCGCATCTTGCCGCTTTGCCGACGGAAGAGCCAGCGCGAGAGGGTCACGCAATCGTTCTCGCGGTGCAGCAGATCAAAGTTGTCGAACTCGAGCCCCAGCCCGCCGTAGAAGCGTTGCTGGGGCACGCTGTCCAAGCGTTTGACCCAACGGACCTCGCCGCTGGCCGGCTCGACGGCGAAGAGCAAGATCCCGCCGTCGGCCAGCGATTGGCGCCCCGCGGCGAAGAAGGCCACGTCGTCGGCCACCAGCACGCTGCCGGGCACCGGCCAGGGCGATTCAAGCTGCCCATAGGCCACGATCCGCTCGTCGACCGGGGCCGCCCGCAGCCGCCAGACCATCTGCCCGTCGTCGGCCCGCAGGCCGTAGACCCAGCCCGACTTGGTGCCGAAGAGGCACATTCCGTCGTGGATCGTGGGGGCCGAATCGATGCGGCCGTTGGCGGTGAATCGCCAGCAGGGCTTGCCCGTTTCGGCGTCCAAAGCGACAACTTCATGGGCGTCGCCACGGGCAACGAAGACCTTGCCGTCGGCAACCACCGGCGGCGTGATCGGCCCGAGTAGGAACGGGTTGTGGGTCCAATCAGAGGCGATGGGGCCTTCGGCCCGGCCGCCCTGTTCGGCCGCCCACAGGACCCGTAGCTCCGCGGGTACGGCGCCGGACGTGCTGCCGCTGCGCCAGGCATCGTGGCGATAGCAGGGCCAAGAGTCGTCGCCGTTCGAGCCGCTGGTGGCCGCTACGGACGGTGGCTGTGCAGCCCGTTCTACGACCAACGCACCGTGATCGAGTTCTGCGGGAATCGCCGCGCCGCCGGTTCGCTCCGGCGCCAACGCCGCGTAGCCGCGGAGCATCGGCCAGCAGATGCAGTGTTTCGGGAAGACGTAGATCAGCCCGTAGGCCGGCACGAACCCCGCGTCGCGGCCGCAGGCGCCTTTGGTGATCCGGTTGGCGTCGACCTCGCCCGAGAGCAAATCTGTCATGCTCAACTCGCCGGAGAAGAGGAACCGGTTCGTCGCCACCGGCGGAAAACAATGCCCCCAGCCGGCCGGATAGGTCTGCTTCACCTCTCCGGTAAGCCGATCCAACGCCACGCACTTGTGATCGTCCAGCACCCAAAGCCTCTCGCCGATGAACATCGCCCGGGCCTGTTTCCAATGGGCGGTGCCGGGAACGAACGTGTGGCTGTAAAGCGGCTTGCCGTCGGCGGCCGACACGACGTGGATGCGGTTGTTCTCTTTGTTGTCGTTGAAAGTCGAAACCTCGTAGGCCACCAGGCCGCGGTCGTAGACGCAACGGTCGACTTCGCCCAACCACGGCAGATCGTCGCGGGCCCAGCGAGGCTTGCCGGTGGCGACGTCGAGGCGCGTGGCGGTGATCTTCCCGCCACGCTGGGAAGTGCCGTGGATGAACTGGACGTGCCCGTCGCCGGCGGCGAAAGCCCTCGGGCTGACGGCGTCGACCTTCCAGCGGAGGCTGCCGTCCTCGGCCTCGAGCGTGCGGACCGATTGGCCGTCGATGGTGATCAGCGTGGAGTCGACGTGCAGCACGTCGGCCGGTGTGCCGGCGGCGGGGAATTCGCGCAGCGGCAGGCCGGTGGCTCCGTCCAGTTCCGTCAACTTCCCGCCGGTGACGACCAGCAGGTTCTCTCCGACGGCCACCGGACGCACGCTCCCGGCCTGGTGGCGGAAGCCGTACCCGCCCCGGGCCGGCGAAGGACTGAGGTCCCGTTGCCAGAGCTTCAGGCCGTTGAACGCATCGCGGGCGAAGGTCCCCGCGTAGTAGGCCCGGCCGGCGGAGGTGACCATGTTGCTGATCTCCTGCGGCGGCCCGGCCACCCAGCGGATGCGCCGCGGCGGGGCGACCAGCCGGTCGTCCGAGACGGCGTTGCCGTCGGCCGCGTGTCGTGGATGCGGCCAGGCGTCCATGCCGTCCGGCCACGGCTTGTGGGCAAGAACCCAATCACCGTCAAGCTGGACCGTCCGCACGTCGACTAGTCCGGCTGCCTTCATGTCGCCCGGCGTCATCTTATCGCCACGAGCCATGACCACACCGCCGGGGCAGAGTACGCGGACGGTTTCCGTCGGCCAAAAGTCGCACTCGGCCGGGCCGTCGAAGATCAGCAGGTTGACGAGATCCTCGGCATACGGCAGCCCCTCGCCCGCCCGCAGCCGATCGGCCGACGCCAGCCCGTAGACACCCTGCGACCGCAACGTGCGCTCGGCCAACGCGACCGCCGCCGGCTCGGTGTCGAGCGTCTGGACCAGAAACCGGCCCGAGGTGGCCAGCGCCACCGGCAGTTCGAGGTTCCCGCCGCCGATTTGAACGCAGAGGCCGCCCTGGATGCCGGTGGCCTTGCCGATGGCGTCCACCGCGGGCACATTCGCCGGAAATACCGGGGCCGGATAGGCAATCAGGCCTATAAAGACCCCCAGACAGAGGGCCGTGCAGTGTGTGCGAAACGTCTTCCCAACGGCCGGCGGGCGTGTCATAGTCTTCTCCTGCCAAGGTGCGGGCGATCAACGAAGCGTTCCATTGTAGCCGCTTGCCAGATGCCCGGGCAAGAATCGCGGCAGGGAAGCCAGATCCGTGGGCACGGCGAAAGTGCTGGAGAAGATCCGTTGACCGTTCCCAGGGGCACCGCTGAGCTTTGGCCCGGCTATCTCACTTCAACCGTGTCGCAAGTCCGCCGCGCGTCAATCCTCATCCACCGCCACCAACCACGGACGGAGCGCCGGCTCGTGGCTGTGGATCTCCGACGCATCGAAGAAGACGTCGATCTCGCGCCGGGCCGATGCCTCGTTGTCGGAGGCATGCACCAGGTTCTTCTGCCCGCTGGTGCTGAAGTCGCCACGGATGGTGCCGGGGTCCGCCTCCAGGCCGTCGGTCGGGCCCACCATCCGGCGGACGACGCCGATCGCCTCCCGGCCTTCGAGAATTGCCGCGATTACCGGCGAACTGGTGATGAACGACTCCAACGTCGGGTACCAGCCCTTCTCGACGTGGTCGGCGTAATGCCGCGCGGCCAACTCCTTGCTAACGGAGATCATCTTCAGGGCGATCAGATTCAGCCCCTTCTGCTCGAATCGGGTGAGAATCTGGCCGGCCAGACGTCGTTGCAGGGTGTCGGGTTTCAGCAGGATCAGCGTCCGTTGCATGGAAGTTCTCCGTCGATGGCGGGGGACCGCCGGGTGGGATCGTGTGGTGGGCGGGACATTGTAGCCGATCGGCCAGTTCGCCTCAATCGCACCATAATCGGGCTCGGGCGACGAATAGGCCCAGGGGCGTCTTGCGGAAAACACGCCGTGCCGGATCGGTGGCTGGGGCAAAGCGGATGGGTGGCTGGTGGCAAAGCGCAGCGGTGCCCCAGGCGTCCCGAGGCCAGGGGCCCC
>CAYYNP010000236.1:0-15911 GCA_964472545.1 uncultured Planctomycetaceae bacterium
GGGGGGTGGGGGGGGCGGGGTTTTGTGTGTGGGGTGGCGGGGTGGGGGTGGGGGGGGGGGGGTGGTGTGTTGGGTGTTGGGAGTTGGGAGTGACGCGCTATTCGGACAGTTCCGCCGTGTTTGCGCGAGACGCCTGCGCTTCATCCTTCATCCTTCATCCTTCCTCCTTCCTCCTTCATCCTTCCTCCCTTCCTCTCCTCCCTTCAGCGGGTGCCGGCTGCCTCGCCGGATATCTTTCTTCTGCCGGTCGAACCCAACCCAAACCGCCGTGTCTTACGTAGACAGTGACAGGAGGCACGGAAAGGGAGGACCAAGATGAGCAGCCAGAAAGAGAAGCTCGCCCAGGTCGTGCTAATGCCGCGTGGCCATTGGGACGTGCCCTTGCGGGTCGACGTGCGGCGGTATCTGCAGTTCAGCGAGTCGCTCGACGAGCAACTGCAGGAGTTGGTCGGCAAGTACGCCATGAAGCCGGCCTTTGGCGCCGCCTTCGGCCTACTGCGGGGAGCCACGCCGGACCGCCGGATCGGCTAATTGCGCGGCGCGCACCTACGTCGTCGCCACGGTTGCCGGCCGACTTGTCGTCGATCGGCAAAACGTCGGATAGCTCCGAACGTACAGACGTTGCAGCAAACGATCGTTGCCAGGGCGTAGTCTCTACTCGGTAATGTAGACTCGCTCCAACGCAAGCCGTTTCAGCAAGTTCGTCAGGCCGCCGCGCGTAACCGCCGTCTCGCTGAGGTCCAGGCTCCACAGGGCTCGCATGTTCTCGAGGTGGACCATGCCGGCGTCGGTTGCTTTGGTTCCTTGCAGGTCGAGTTCTGCGAGGTCGGTGAGCCCGGCCAGGTGGCCCAACCCTGTGTCGGTTACGTTGTCGTTCTCCAGCGACAGAACCTGAAGCTGGGAAAGCCCGGCGAGATGACGCAATCCCGCGTCGGTGATCGGCGTATCGTCAAGCCGCAGCCGCCGGAGGCTTGTCAGCCGCCCCAGGTGGCTTATTGCCTCGTCGTCGAGCGGGCAGCCGCTGAGCGAGAGTTCTTCGAGTGCGCCCAAATACTCCAGACCGCTCCCGTCGACGTCGTTGCCGGAGAGTATCAACACGCGGAGATGGGCCAGATCTTGCAGGTGTTGCAGGCCTGCGTCGGTCACGTCGGTTCCGTGCAGGCGTAACTGCTCGAGCGTGGTTATCGAGGCCAGGTGGGCCAACGCCGCGTTCTCGATCGGCAAGCCGTCCAGGTTCAACTGCTTCAGGTTCGGCAGCCCGCGCAAGTGGACCAAGCCCTCGCCGGTCAGCGCCGCGTTGCCGCTGAGGTTGAGGTTCTGGAGATTCGGCAGCCGGCCGAGCGACTGCAAGCCGGCGGGGGTAACGGATGTACTGTTGAGGTGGATTTCGATCACGTTTGGGAAGAGCGCAACGTGCTCCAAAGTAGCGTCGGTGACACGCGCGCTGCGCAGCGAAAGGCGCGCCGTCTCTTCACCGGAGTCGTCGACCGCAACGTCCAGCTCTGCCAAGGCCGCAGACGCCCGGCGCCGCGCGCCTTGCATTTGGTCTACGGGACCATCCGGCTGTGGTTCGGCCGGTTCAAGGAATCGCACGGCCAACGCGGGACGCCGGCCGCGGAGCCGGTCGACTGCCTCTTGTGTCACTCGGGTGTTGGAAAGGCCGACCTCTTGCAGCCCCTTCAAAGCGCTCAGCGCGGCGAGGCCCGCGTCGGTGACTGCCGTGCCGTCGAGCGCGAGCGAGCGAAGTTGCGGGAGGTTCGACAGCGACTGCAGCCCGCTATCGGTAACGTCGGTGAGGATCAGACTCAACTCTTCCAGGCCTTCGAGTTCCCCAATGTGCGCCAGGCCCCGATCGGTAATCTGCGTGTCGTCGAGATAGAGCCGCTTGAGCCGGGCCGTCTTGGCCAGCGGCTCCAGATCGGCATCGTCAATCGGCATGAAGGCCAGATCGAGTTCCGCCAGGGCCGGAAACCGATCGAGCCGTCCCAGATCGGCGCCGCTAAGCGGCTCGCCAAAGCGGGGCAAGGCGATCACGTCGGCGTCGTTCGACGAGACTTCCTCCGGGCTCGTATCGCCCGCAACCGGCGGCATCAGCCGGATCCGCACCAAGGGAATCCACAACCTGGCTGCGCCTCGCGGAGCATACCCGACGAAAGCCACGCCGCCCGGGGCCTCGGCGGGGACCTTGCACTCGAGGGTATCTCCGGTACTCAACTGGAACCGTTCGGCATGCGGCGACAGCCGGAAGCGAAACGACTCGGCGCTGGACGAGAACGGTCGGTTCGCGTAACGCTTGCCACTGCGCACGATCGCCGCCTGATCGTGTGGCGGGAAATAGGTGACTTCCACCGGATTCGTCCACGACTGCGTGCGTCCGAAAACGCGGACTTGCTCCCAATACCCTTCCGCTTCCCAGGCCGAGGTGATCTCTGCGGGGCCAAAGCCGAAAGGGCATGCGATTGCCGCCCGGTACGGCTCGGTCAGGCTGCCCGCCAGCTTGCCGTCGATGACCTCCCACTGGCCGTCGAGGACCGTCCACGAGTCGAGCATATCGCGGGCCGTCAGGGTGATTCTCCCATCGCGATGGAGCCTCTTGCCCAGGTCCAATGCGCGTCGACAACGCTGCAATTCGCGGGCGGATATCTGCGGCGCGGCCGCCGCTGCCTCGATCAGAGCACTCGCCTCGTCGAATCGGGCGGCGGATAGGGCAATTCGGATCTGCGCCAACTGCTGCTTCGCCCCGCCGCCTGCCTGCGCGTGCAACAGGTCGTCGATGTGTCGTTTGCTGACGACGTCCAAGTGCAGGTGGTCGATCCAGTCCTCGGCCAGTCCCCGATACGCCTCGAAGGCCTCGGCGAAATGGCCGGCCCGGGCGCCCCAGACGGCGAGGAACTTGGCGGCCCGTTCCGGCCGGAAATCGCTCCGCTGGGCAAGTGCAACCTGGGCTTCCAGCGCCTTCCAGAACTCGGGCGATTCGATCACTGCGCGGTCGAACGCCCCGGTTTGCGGGCAACAGGCCGCTTCTGCAATGGCCTCGCGAAGCAACGCCGGAAGCTCGCGGTTACACGGCCCGCCGGGCAGATCGGCCGCCTCGGGGCCCACGGCGAGCAGATCGAACGCGGTTCCCCGGCGGCGGAAGTAGTCCAGAACGGCCCGATAGGCGCCGAGCGTGCCGGGATGGACGGCCGTTGCGGCGTGGAGATGCGATTCGGCGTACTGTTTCGGCAGGTTCAGACCGTCGGCCACCGCGATCAGTTCAACGTGTGCCATCCAGTCGTGAGGATTAGACGCTACGGCCTCCTTCAGTTCCTGCTTGGCACGGAGCAACCCGGCCTCGAAGGCGCTGCGATTCGACTCGGACATGGTCTCCGGTTCCCCGGCACCGGGGGGACCCGCTGCGCCCAGTCGAGCATCGTTCGCCCTCGCCCGAGTTGTCCGACGTAGCCCGGACGTTCGCGGCGCCAAACGTCCAGGACGTGTTCGACCAGCCGGTCCTCATCCGACGCAATCGCCGTCTCCGCCAGCAGTGGATACAGCGCGGAATCGTCGCGATGGGTCGGCACGAGCTGCAACAGCCGGTCGAATGCCTGCATCACGTCGCCCGCCGCGAGATGCTCCCTGACCGCGCTGAAGGAAGCGGAAGGCGGTTGAGCGGCGTTCCTGCCGCCGGCCGGCGGGACGGCGAGAGGATCTTGCGGCGCGGCAGAAACGCCAATGTACTGTTGCAAATCGTCGGCGATCAGCGACGCTACCCGGTCTTCGTCCCAGCCGGTCACAGTGTGGCGAAACGTCCGGTCGGGCGTTTGCGGGTCGCCTGCGAAGAAGTCTACGGAGAGAATCCACGGCTCCTGTCGGCTGCCGCGGCCGCGGCCGCGAACCGGATCGCGTCGAAGCCGAGGCAACGCATAGGCCGGCAAGTCGGCTGCGGCCGCCACGGCCGTGATTGCGTCTTGATCGAGCGTGCGATATTGAGGGAAGAAGTCGTCGGTTGTGAGCAATTCGTGCAATGCGGTAATCGGCATGGCGAGCTGCCTCTGCCGCGGGGAGGTTGCCGTATACGTTGCCGACGTCATCGCCGCGACGCTCATCGACACGCCCCCGGGCAGGACACGTTTCCGTGCGTCGACGACCGGCAAGACGAGCACACCGGAGGGCAACTCCGCCGCGGGCAGGCGAAACGCCTCGTCGACCGCTTCGATCATCTTCCGGGCCGTGTCTCCCCGGAAGCGGGCCGACGCGGCGTGTTGTTCGACGTGCAGCGTACGCATGACGCGAAAGCCGTACCAGGGCGTCGTGGCCACGGACTGCGTGCTCCGCCCCCACGGAGGATTGTCCGGCGCCTCGGGATCGCCGCCGCCGCGCAGCACTCGCTGCGGCCGGGCCGCCGTGTCCATGTCCGTGTCCATGTTTCTGCACCACTCCCAAACGTTGCTCCGCATATCGAAGAGTCCTCGAGGTCCGGCCTCGAGCGAACCGACCGGAAGGATCGGGCCACGATCCTCGGTGCGCGGAGTGGCCGGAGGCGGAAGCAGAGGCTTGGCATGCCTCGGAACGATCTCGAGCGTCGCAGCGTGCCACCACTCCTTCGCCGTCGGCAAGCGGTAGGTCTGCCGTTCCAGGGAGCTCAGCCGGCGGCAGAACCGCATCGCGGCTTCCCAAGTGACGTTGTGAACGGGCAAGTCGTCCCCTTGCACGGTAGACGGGTTCTCGTCCATCACCGCCTCGTACTCCGCTTGCGTCACCTCGTAGACGCCCAAGTAGTAGGCCGCCCGCTCCAACTCCCACTCTCCTTGCCGCATCTCGATTCTTCCTTGGGCCGTGATGATCGGCGGGATCAGCGCCAATTCCATGCCGATCGAGTTCGTGGTTCGTTTGGGCGTACGCCGGTATTCCAGTCCGGCTTGCACGACTTCCCGCCTCACCGCGTCCCTCCTTGCCGCGGCGATTAGAGCGGCGCTGTCTTGCTTCGGGGCACCTTCCGCAGGGACGCCTTCTTCCGGCGCCGGCGGCCGATCGGCGTCTGGTTCCGGCAGCCGGCGGAGGTTGTCCCAGAACAGATAGAACACAAACCCAAACAGACCGACAACCAGCAGCCACTGGGCGGTCATCCACAGCCAGCGGCTTCGGCGGCGGGCCGTGCTGGAAGATTGCCCGAGGGGCACGGCCGAAGAATCTCGAACCTCTCGCTGTCGTCGCATCCGTCCTACCTCCAATCGCGAGCAAACAGACAGGCCGCATTCTATCGTGTTGCCGGCCGGCTCTCAAGCGCAGATAGGCCGTGCGACCGGAATGGACTAGTACCTCATTGCAGCCAATTCTGTCGGTTGGGTGGCTGGGGCAAAGCGCAGCGGTGCTCCAGTAGCCCGCAGCATTATCCGAGCGCTGACCACCTGGGGCACCGCTGCGCTCAGCAGAAGCTGGTCGCTTCCGACGGCGCCGCCGTCGACGCCTTCGGATACGCCGCAGCGATTCTCGGCGATACGGCCGTCGTGACGGCCCCTGGCATGATGGCGCGCAGGCCGACGTGGGAGCGGCGTACGTTTTTGAATACGACGGCGGCCGTTGGACCGAAGTGCAGAAACTGACCGCCTCCGACGCCGCCACGGGAACCGGGTTCGCCTCCGCGATCTCACTCAGCCGCGACGTGCTCGTGCTGGGAACTCCGGACGCCGGGAGGGGATCGGCCTACGTCTTTCGCCACGACGGCAATCAATGGGTCGAAGAGCAGAAGCTGACCGCGTCCGACGCGGACTCCGACGGCCAGTTCGGCCACGCGGTCTGTCTCGAGGGCGAAACGGCCGTGGTAGCCCTAGAGCGGAACGTGGAAGACGGGCCTGGCCCGGCCGTCTACGTCTTCCGCTTCGACGGCGATCACTGGGCGGAGCAACAACGCCTCGCTGTCTCGCCGGCCCCGATCAGTCTCTCGCTCGGCAACGGCACCGTGATGGTCGGATGCCCGAACGAGAGTCTCCCGGATTCGCACACCGGCTCGGTCACCGTCTTCGAACCGCCAACGAAGGACCTGCTGCTGTACGCCGAGGCCGGCGACGAGTTGCATCTGGCCACAACCACCCCCGGCGACGGCCCCGGGCAGCCGGGCGACTCCCTGGACCCGGAGCTGATCCTCTGCGATCCGGCGGGCGATTGCGTTGCCCGCGACGACAACGGCGCGGCCGACGGCCGCAACGCTCTGTTGACGCTCGAATTCGACGATCTGGCCGAGGGGATCTACCGGCTGCGGCTGCACAGCGGCGACGGGCAGTTCGAGGGGCTGGCCGGCCACGACCTCGACGGCGAGTACGGCCTGCCTTCCGGCGACGACACGGCCGGAGGCGATTTCGTCGTGCGTCTCGACGTGGTGCCTCCCGCCGCCGTCCAAACGCTGACGCTGACGCCCGTCGAGCCGGGCGCCGGGATGATCTGGCGAAGCGAATGGGTCGAAGGGCTGATTGCCGCACCGGGGATCGAAGACGCCTTCGCTGTCGATTTGCTCGCCGGACAGACGGTTTCGGTCGTCGTCGAAACCGCCGAGACGTTGCAGGCAAGCGTGGAGTTGCTCGATCCGAGTGGCGCCTCGTTGGCCACGGCCGTGGCGAGTGAACCGGGCGCGGATGTCTTGCTGCAGTCCGTCGCCACGGTAGCCCCGGGGACATACACCGTTCGTCTTGGCAATACCAACGGCACGGTCGGCAACGCAACGGCACGCGTCATCGTCAATGCCGCGGTCGAGGAAGAGTGGTACGGCGGGCCGTCAAACAACTATGAGGAGTTGGCCCAGAACCTTGACGACGGCTTCATCTCCTTGGGATGGGCATCGGCCGAGTGGGCAGCGGTTGCGGGGGAAGCAGAGGATAGACATCGGGATTGGTACAGTTTCAGCCTCGACGATGGTCAATCGGCGACCGTGATCGGGATGGCGATGAGCGAGGGGCATCCCAGATTGGACCTCTACGACGTCGGCGGTCAATGGCTGGCCGTCAGCGTTCCGGCAGACGACGAAGCGGGCGTGATCCCCAATTTCGTTGACCCGACGACCGACGGCGCCGCCGATCTCTACTTCATCAAGGTTTCCGGTTGGCCTGCGCGGGAGTACAGCCTGGCTGTCACCCGAGACGCCGATTTCGAGCGCGACCCCCCGATCGGTCCCGGCGAGCGACAGGACGTCACCCCGGCGCTCGGGGCCTTGGGGCACATGCAGTTCATGCAACACCAGAAGCTCGTGCTCGAGACCTTGTCCAGGGACGACGACTTCGGCCAGACGGTTGCGATCGACGGTGACCGGGCCGTGGTGGCCGCTCCCGGAGACGCCGCGGTGTATGCCTTTGATTTCGACGGCACCCGGTGGATCGAGCAACAGAGACTCACGCCCCCCGAAGGTTTGCCGGTCAGCCTCTCCGGATACTCCCTGTCGCTCACTGGCGATACGGTAGTCGTTGGGTCGGCCGCAGACGACGCTGCCGGCGCAGCCTATGTCTTCCGCCACGACGGCACTCGTTGGGTCGAAGAGCAGACGCTCACCGCGTCGGATACCGCGGAGTCCGACCGCTTCGGCCATGCGGTGTCGGTCTTTGGCGACGTCTGCGTCGTGGGGGCCGAGGAACACGACGCGGGCGTAGAAGACGCCGGCGCGGCCTACGTCTTCCAGTACGATGGCACTGAGTGGGTCGAGCGCCAGAAGCTGCGCGGCGACGACGCGGCCGACGATGAACAATTCGGCAGCGCCGTAGCCCTCGCCGACGGCGTGCTGGTGGTCGGGGCCGATCACGCCGAAGCGGGCGGCGCCGCCTATGTCTTCGGTCACAACGGCAACGGCTGGACCCCGCAGCAGAAGCTCGCCGTTTCCGACGTGTCCGAGAGCGGGCTCTTCGGCGGCAGCCTGGCCGTCGAGGGAGATACGATGCTCGTCGGAGCGTACGCCGACAACCACTCGGCTCCCACGGCCGCCGGCTCGGCCTACGTCTTCCACTTCGACGGAGACCGGTGGATACCGCGGCAGAAGCTCATCGGCACCGACCGAGAAAGCTCGGACCTCTTCGGCCGTAGCATCTCGATCAGCGGCAATCGGGCGGTTGTGGGGGCCGAGAACAACAACGCACTGCGCGATGGCACGGGTGCGGCGTACGTCTACGCCTTTGACGGCACCCAGTGGACGCTCGAAGAAAAGCTGGCCGCTTCCGACGCGGCCGGCGGCGACCGCTTTGGGCACGGCGCTTGCCTCGACGGCCAAACGGTGATCGTCGGTGCCCACGGCGACGACGATCAAGGTTCGTCTTCCGGATCCGTTTATTTCTTCACGCCCGGCAAGGACGATTACGCCGTGGCCGTCGAACCGGGCGACGTGCTGCGGATCGGCACGTCTACGCCGCGCGAAGTACGGACTGCTTCGCACGAAACGTTCGACCCGGTGGTCGAACTCTATGATGCCACAGGGACGCTGGTCGCCACGGACGACAATAGCGCGGCCGACGGCCGCTACGCCCTGCTGCAGCACGCGGCCAACGACGGCGGCACGTACATCGTCCGTGTCCGTTCGGCCGGGTGGGCGAACGGCGACTACGCGCTGCACATCGGGGGCCACACGGGGACGGCACCCTTTGCCGTAGCGACGATCGATCCGCCCGATGGGGCCCGGCTGACCGCCCCGCCCGAAACGCTGACGGTTGTATTCGACGATATCCTGCCGGCCGGTACGCTCGAAGCCGCCAACCTGACCGTCAACGGCGTCGCTTGCGCGAGCGTCAGCATGTCGACCGGCAACAAGGCTACGTTTCGCCTGCCCGAGGAACCCCTCGAAGGCCTCAACGAAGTGCGAATCGCCGCCGGGGCGGCCGCCGACCTTCAAGGCACACCGATCGAGGCCTACACGGCTTCCTTCACCGTCGATACGACGCCGCCGGTGGTGATCGCCTCGTCGATCGCGCTTTGGGACGTGATTCCGGCGGGCGATTTGACGTACACTGCCCAGTTTAGCGAGGAACTCGCCACGGAGCATCTGGACGCCTGGAACGTAATCCTCGAGGGCGAGTTCAGCGGCCGGCACGAACCGACGCTGTTTCACTACGATCCGGCCAATTCCACGCTGACCCTCGAGTTTGCCGCGCTGCCCGAAGACGCCTACACGTTGACGCTCCGCAGCGGCGGCAAGCGTTTTAGGGACCTGCTGGGCCACGACCTCGACGGCGGCCCCGGCGGCGCCCCCGGCGGCATTCCCTCCGGCGACGGCGTCGAGGGCGGCGATTTTGTCCTGCGATTTCACGCCCGGGATCCCGTCGTCGGCCGCTACGTCTTCTACGACCGTTCGGCCTTCGGCGATTCCGCGGCCCCCACATCGGCCGATGCAGCCATCGCCGTCGACAAGACGCCCTTGTTGCCCGAGCAGAAGGCCACGTTTGCGAACTACACGAGCTACGGTCGCGGGATCAACGGCGTGATGGTCGATCTGGTCGGGCTGCCGGACGGCGCCGTGCCGAGTGCCGACGACTTCGTGCTAAGGGTAGGCAACTCCGGTGAACCGGCCGGCTGGACGGACGCGCCGGCTCCGGCGTCGGTCACTCTCAGACGCGGCGAAGGCACGGACGGCTCCGACCGCCTCACGCTCGTGTGGCCCGACTATGCCATCCGCAATCGCTGGCTGCAAGTGACGTTGCCGGCCGACCGTTTCGGCCTGCCGGCCGACGACGTCTTCTACTTCGGCAACGCGGTGGGCGACGCCGGCAACTCGGCCGGCGATGCGATGGTCACGGCGACGGACCTGCTGCTAGCCCGCAACAATCCCCGCAACTTCCTCGACCCGGCCGGCGTCGAGTTCCCCTACGACTACAACCGCGACCAGCGAGTAAACGCCACCGATATGCTGCTGGTGCGAAACAACCAGACGAACTTCCTGACCGCCCTGACGCTGCTCGATCTATCGAGCGGAGAAGCAATGGCGCAAACTGCGTCCTCACCGACGGGTGCTATGGCGATGCCCTGGCTTGCCGAGCACGAACCGTCCGACGCGAGCGTCCGGCCGTGCAAGGCATCCAAAGCGGCCGGTTACGCCGCAGACAAGCTGCTGATGACGTACCGGGAGTAGTCGGGCACCACGCGTACGGCGGTGACGGTGTGGCCCTCGATCCACACACATTCATCATCAGGTGGCATTGAGGGAGGAAATCGCCGGAATCGGCGTTGACAGGCGATACGATAATGCCAGAATATCAGCATGTGCTAATTCAGTAGCATTGGGAGGAGATTCGCATGGCCTGGGGCGTGTTCCGACCAGTATTCCTGCTGGCTGTTGCAAGCGTGGTTGTGCCGCTGGCGAGCATTCGGTTGTCGTCGGCCGAGTCGGAGGCCGCGGACGAAGCGAAAACGGCCGAGAACGCAGCCCCGGCAGAGAACGCAGCCCGGGCAGCCTCCACGATCACGTCGCTTCCTCCGCGGGCGATTGCCCGGCTGGGCACGAATCTGCTGTATCATGTTAACGGGGCGAGCGAGCTTGCGTTCTCTCCGGACGGGAGTGTTCTCGTCTCGGCGAGTGCGAATGAAGTCCTCGTCTCGGATGTCGGCACGTGGAAGCCGCTTGTGCGTTTCCGGCCAACTTCGGTCTCGCGTTTCGACGCGTTTGCGTTTCCGTCGGACAACCGGATTCTTGGACTCGGCCGCGCGTTTTCTGGGAGGGACGAGGGAACGAAGGGGAACGTGTGTGTTTGGGACCTAACGGAGCAAAGACTGCTACACGAGTTGCCGGGGCCCCAGGCTTCGCTGGGGCGGATGGCCGTGTCACAAGACGGCAAACTGCTGATTGCCACGTATGGGGACGACAGCATCCGAGTCTGGGATCTGCAGGCCGGGCGGATGATCCGCGAGTTCGCCGGGCCGCCGGAGGGCATGAGTGTTCTTGGGCTGGCCGCCGGCGCCAACAGGCTCTACTCCTACGTGCGAAACGACGGGTTCCTGAGGAGTTGGGATATCACCACGGGGAAGCAACTCGCTCCACGGCAACTCACCGACCCCGACGACCGCTCGCATCCCCGGATCGTCTTCACACCGGACGGCGCCCGATTTGTCGTGGCGCGGTCGGGCAGCCTGCAAGTACGTGAAACCGAAACGGGGCGGATGCTGCGGGAGATCCAGTGGCCGTACAATCTGGTGGGCGCGGCAATCTCCGACGACGGCACGCGAGTTGCCGTTGCGCACTCGAACGGCTACTGGTCGGGGCAGTCCCCCGACTGGGATATTCAAGTCTGGAGCGTCGAAACCGGCCAGGCCATCCAGGCTTTCACCTTCCTGCCACCGATGAGACCTATCTACGTTCGCATGGCCTTTTCGCCCGACGGCGCGACGTTGGCCGCAGCCCCAGGGATCCAAAACGGACGATGCGTCCGGTTTCGGATCTGGAATATGGAAACCGGCAAGGAACTTGTGCCACCGGAGGGGCACGACGGCGAGATCCGCGGCTTGGCCTTTTCCAGAAGCGGCACTCGGATTGCGACGTCCGATTTGACGCCGGGGTCGGTCCGCGTCTGGGACGTCCCTTCGGGAAAGCAGACTCATGTCTTCCGTCCTGCGAGTTCCTGGTCGCTCGCCTTTTCGCCGGGGGAACACGTTGTCGTGGCCGGGGACAAGCGGCTTAGCCTGACAGACGGCGCGATCACTCAGGACGGCACGATCGCACAGAAGTTGCCCGGGCGGCTTTGGCGCGTTGTCGCGTCACCCGACGGCAGGTTTGTTGCTTGCGCCGACTATGACGGCGGACTCACGGTCCGGCTCGACGATGAGGGCGGCCAGTTGAAGAGTCTGGATGAGCACTGGGGTCGAGTCAGTGCGTTGGCTTTCTCCTTCGACGGCAGGACGCTGGTCTCGGGCAGCGCCGACCGCACGGTCGTGGTATGGGACACGGAGACGTTTCGGCCGAATCTCACCCTGGAGGGGCCGAAGCGAGGGGTCACGGAGGTCAGCGTCAGCCGAGACGGCCGCGTCGTCGCCGCCATCGACGTCGATCACGTTGCCCACGTGTGGAACGCGTGGACCGGCAACGTGCTCCATCGGTTGGAATTGCATCACGTAGCCGTTTCGCCCGACGGGAAGACGATTGCCGAGAGTGTCAAAGAGGGCGTCGCGGACCGCCAGAGCCAGTATGCCATCCTGCTGCGGGACGTTGACTCCGGAAAGGAACTGCTAAAGCTGCGGGAGTTCGATTCCTGGGCCGGCGTGCTGGCCTTCTCGCCGAACGGCAAGATCCTGGCAAGCGTCCACGGCAACCACGCACTGCTCTGGGACGTGTCCGAACTCAGGCAAGGCCGCCCACGGTAGCAGCAAGCGTCTTGACCGAGGAGAAGCGAGTCGGCAGCACGGTTCTCAACACAACCGGGGAGACGACGGCATGAATTCTACAAATTGGCCACGCCCGCGCAGTCGATTCGGACGGGGCCTGCCGGCGTTGATCGCCGTCGCGACCGCGATTGCCGGACTGCTCTACGTTGCCGCAAACTACACACTGCGAAACGGTGCGGCGACTACCGAGGGTCCGACCGTTGCAGGCCCGTCTCCGCCGCCGGCCGGCTCGGAGCAAGTGCCGGCCGCCCCGGATCTCCCGGCGGACTTAAAGGACCTTCGATTCTTCGCCGTACACTCCGTGGTGATCAGAACGGGGAACAGGCCTGCACTCATGGCAGGTGCGATTGGCGAGTTCACCGCCGGCGGTCCGATTGTGGAGACGCTTCGCCCGCCGGGGGCCGGCGGCCTCTTCCGGGCAATCGAAATTCCGGATGCAGCGAGTTGTATTGGAGCGGGCGACGGGCTGGGGCGGATCGATGCCGAAACGCATGCCTGGCGCTCGCTGGAAGCCATCGGGCGCGTTCCGTCGATGAACCGAATCAACGGACTGGCCTACGATTCAATGCGGCGCCGCGTGATGGTGTGCTCCGGCGATGGATATCTTTGCGCCTACTCCCCAGAGCAACGGCGCTGGCTCTCGCGGAAGAAGATGGCCCTCGTATTGGATGGGCTCGCCTACGCTCGGGAAAAGGACGTTCTCTACGCGATCGATTTGCCGGAGCCCGACTGGCACTCGACCGGCACAGCGGAAGCCGACCAAGGCCGCCGCTTCCGAATCCACAAGCTCGACACGTACGGGGAGCTGATCTCGACGGTCGACGGCGAGGAGTCGAGCGACTTTCCCGATACCAGCCGCTGGGGCCGCCAATTCGCCCAGTTGGCCTACGCCGACGGCTATCTGCTGGTATTGACGCCACCTCGAATGGGCTCCGACGATTCGTTCGAGCCAACGGATCGGGTGGCCTGGGCACACATCTACGTGCTCGACCCCGAGACGGGCAACGTCGTCTTCTCGGGCGAGTCGAAGCCGCGGTCGCAGCGAGGCGGCGCGATGGAGTTTTGCTGGCCTCGCGACCGCCCGGCCATTCCAACGGCCGATTGTTGCGCCGCATGGGAGAGCCGGATCGCGGCCATCCGTGCCGACGGCTCGGCCGACCGGGCAGACATGCTGTCCGATCACCTCGATCGAATTCGTCGAGAGCAGCAGCGGCTTCAGGCGCCGGCAGCCGACGGCCGGCCGGAGATGCACGTGGTTGGCGTATACCATGGGCAGCGGCAGGGCGACGATACGCAGCCAGAAGAGGCGACGGTTCGGGTAGCCAACGTGGGCAAGCCGATCACGCTCGTGTTGGGAAATCACGAGACGGTCCGATGGCACGTGGAGCTACAGGAGGGAGCGAAGCTCGACAAAGTCGTGTTGTGCGGGTATGCGCGGGAGCAAGAGCCAATCCTCGGGCTGCCGAACGGAACGACGATCCTGGACTTGTCCCAACGGGCCGATCGCGATAACTACCTCCGCTATGTGGAACAAGACGGTCCCGGCGAATTTCGGGCATGCGTCCGGGCTATGCTCGGCGCGGAGGTGACGACCCTACAACACCAGCAGAGATACGAGGGCACGCCTTTTCGAATCGGTACGCGCGATCGGGATTGGCGCGGCAAATGCGTGGCCTCCTTTGCCGCGCAGATGGAAAACGAACTGATGCTGGAGGATCTCCGCACGGCCAAGTTCTCGGCAATCCAGCGAACCGGCCACGGGGACCAGGCCCGTTCGTGCCTCGCGGAGTTCACCTTGGGCGGCCCGCTGCCCGGTACCGAGAGAGCCTTGTCCGAGCCCGCCGAACAATTGGCCTTCGATCCGCAAGGGCCGACCTACTACGGCCTGATCGGCTCGAAGGTCTACCGGCTCGATGCCGACTCCGGCACGGCTACGCGAATCACCGACGAGCAGACGATTCCCGATTCGCTTCGGGGCACGGGATTGGCGATGGATACGAAGCGTCATCGACTGTTGGTTCACGGCACGGACGAACATCGAGGAATCGGCGTGAGGATTGACGGCCGATATACGTACGCCTACGATCTCACCACGAAGAAGTGGCAAATGATGGCCGAGTGCTCGTGCGATATCGGCGGCCTTGCCTATGTAGAGCAGGAAGACACACTTTACGGCCTGGTGCAGCCGACGTTTGACGGCAGCATCAAGATGCTCTGCAAGCTCAACCCACACGGGGCACTGATCGACGCGGTGCCGCTATCGGAACCACTGCTTTGGTCTGTGAGCGACGGCAGCCCGCAACTCATCCCGGTCCGAGACCGATTGGTGGTGATCACGCCGCCGCGGCAGACATGGACTCCGGACGGTGAACGATGTGAGAGCCAGATCTTCGTCATCGATCCGCGAAACGGTCGGACGGCGTTTGCCGGGACGCTTCCAGGACAATAGTGCAGCCCGGCGCCGTCAGAGTTCACCCTACACTTCGAACGCGTCGAGATCTTCGAACATCGCGTCGACGAACGGATCGGGCTCGAACAGCGCGAGGTCTTCGGCCTGCTCGCCGACGCCGACGTATTTCACCGGCAGGCCGACCTGCTGGCGGATGGCCGCCACCACGCCGCCTTTGGCGGTGCCGTCGAGTTTGGCCAGGACCAGCCCCGTGCATTCCACCGCGTCGGTGAAGTGCTTGGCCTGGCTGATCCCGTTTTGGCCGGTGGTGGCGTCGAGCACCAGCAGGGTCTCGTGCGGGGCGTCGTCGATCTGCTTGCCCAACACGCGGTGGATCTTGGTGAGTTGCTGCATCAGACCGTGCTGGGTTTGCAGGCGGCCGGCCGTGTCGACCACGCAAACGTCGGCGTCGATTTCCAGCGCCTTGGTCACGGTGCGATAAGCCACGCTGGCCGGGTAGTCGCCGTGGTCGCCGGTGACGATTTCGGCGCCCAAGCGCCCTGCCCAAACGGTCAACTGTTCGACCGCCGCGGCGCGAAACGTGTCGGCCGCCCCCAGCACGACCCGTTTCCCCTCGCCGATGAACATATGGGCCAGCTTGGCGATCGAGGTCGTCTTGCCGCAGCCGTTCACGCCGGCCACCATGATCACCGTCGGTCCGCTGGCGGCGTAAGCGATCGGCGTGGCCGGCTGCGCCAGCAGTTCCTTGAGCTTCTGCTTGATCCGCTGGAGAACTTCCTCCATTTGGACCTTCCGAGCGTGGAAGGCCTCCTGGATTTCGTCGACCGTTTCCTGGGCCGCTTGCACGCCCATGTCGGTCTTGATCAACGTCTCGAACAGTTCGTCGAGAAACGCCTGATCGACCAGCCGGCCCTCCGACTTGAAGAGGTCGCGGATGTCGGTATTCAACAACTGCGTCGTCTTCTTCAGACCACGCTTGAACTTATCGAAAAGGCCCATGGGAGGTTCTTGGGTTTATGATTGATGATTCATGATTGGTGATTTGCGTTTGCCCACGCCGCGCCCCATCGGCGCCCCGCCCGAAAAAGGGGACAGGCACCGTCGGCAATAACAGCGGCCACTGCAACACTGGTCCGCGACGGAGCCAGTCCCCGTTTTCAGGCTCCACCCACTCCCCGCTCCG
>CAYYNP010000237.1:0-15855 GCA_964472545.1 uncultured Planctomycetaceae bacterium
GACGACGGAAGCGACAAAGACGCCACCGAGGAGGACGCCACCGAGGAAGGCGCCACCGAGAAAGGCGCCACCGAGAAAGGCGCCACCGACGAAGACGCCACAGACGAAGACGCCACCGAGGAAGACGCCACCGACGAAGACGCCACAGACGAAGACGCCACAGACGAAGACTCCACAGACGAAGACACCACAGACGAAGACGGCACCGGCGAGGCAGATTGACATTCCGCAGCTTCGCCGCCACGGGCGGAGTTGTCCGTTCGGTTGACTTTCGCCGCAGCAGAACAGTAGACTACCCGGCGGTCTTCTATCCTGCGGCGAAAGGACGAGCGATGATTGACGGTAAGTCGTGCGCCGGCGTCAAGACGTCGGTTGCCCTATCAGGTCGGTTTCAATTGGCCCACGCGCTCACGGTCGTCGTATCGTTCGGGCTGACGGCCTTCGGCATCGTGTACGGCCAAGAGGAGGCGTCGCCGGACACGATCCGCCGTATCGATATCGTCCACATGACGCACACCGACGTCGGCTTCACCGACCATCCGCTGGTCTGCCGCCGGCAGCAGATGCGGTATCTGGACGTTGCGATCGACGCCGTGTTGGCGACCGCGGACCTCCCGCCCGAGGAGCAATTCTACTGGACGGCCGAGACCACATTGGCCGTCGACGATTGGTGGCGCGCGGCCGACTCGAAACGTCGGGAAGACCTTCTCGCCGCACTCGATACCCGCCGGCTCGAAGTGGCCGCTTTGGCGATGAACCAAACGCCCGCCATGGGCGCGCAACAGTGGAACACGATGCTGAGCTGGCTGCCGGAAGAGCTATGGCAACGGGCCAGGCCACGTGTGGCGATCCAGAACGACGTCAACGGCTTTCCTCGGGCGGGCGCGATGAAGCTGCTCGACCGCGGCGTGGGCCACTTGATGATGGGCATCAACAACCACAACGGCGGCCCGCCGTTCGAGCGGCCCTCGGCCTTCTGGTGGAAATTGCCTTGCGGTCGGCGGATGTTCGTTTGGCTGGGCGATCACTACGCCCAAGGGTTCTACTACTTCCACGCGACAAGCTGGCGACGTGGCCCGGTGCCCGAATCGACCGACACGCGCTACCGCCCCGCGCGGCCGGGTGATTTCTTTCGGGCCGATGAGGCGTCGGTTCGGGCCGCACACAAACACCTCTTGGGCCGCTTGCGGAAGTTGCAGGCCGACGGGTACGACTATCCGTCGCTGATCGTTTCGGTAACCAACGAATGGCGGATGGACAACGACCCGCCCTTTCCGGCGCTGGCAAAGTTCGTGGCCGCGTGGCGGCGCCTGGGGCTGAAACCGGAGTTGCACCTCTCGACGGCCGGCGAGGCGATGGACCGTTTGAAGGAAGCGGTCGGCGCGAAGCTGCCCGAGTACTCCGGCGAGTGGACGGATTGGTGGGCCAACGGCACGGCCTCCGGCCCGCGAGAGGTGGCCGCCAGCCGCAAGGCCAAACGGCTGACCGCCGCAGCCCTGGCTCCCGTTTGGGGACATCCCGACCAGCGCGCCCTGGCCGCGGCCGACGAAATCTACCGCGACCTTTGCCTCTTCGACGAGCACACGTGGGGATCGGTCGATAGCATAGGCCTCCCGCATTCGTTGGAAACCTGGGCCCAGTACAACGAAAAGTCCCGGGCGGCGTATCGCCCGCTGGGGCTGGCCAAGATGCTCTTGGCACAGCGGGCCCGCTCGGCAGTCTATCCGCGCGAGGAAGGCTTTTATGTGGCGAACACGGCAGTGCTCCCCTATAGCGGCTGGGTAACGATGCCGGCGTCGGCGTTGCGTGGAGACTTCCACTCGCTCGAAGACCCGGCCGATGGCACGAAGACCCCGCTGATCCGCCGGCCGGGTTTCCAATCGTTCGGCCGTCCGTCGGGACCGGGGGTCCTCTCGCGGCAGAACACCTCCGAGACGTTTCCCGATCGGGCCGCCAATCAGATGGTCCGATTCTGGATCGACAACTTGGAGCCGATGTCGATCCGGCGATGGCGCTTGTGCGAAGACGCCGTCGAGGATTCGGAGACCGACGATCAGCCCGGCACTGCCGCGAAGCTGAGGATCACAGTCGACGATCACAACTGGCCCACCGAAGCACGTTGGTTCGACATGCAGCGGCCGCTGTTTCAGGCCGGCACGGGCGATCTGATCTCGGTGGCGGTCGACGAGTTCTCCGGACGTTGGGTCTATTCCGACATCCACGGCATCGGCGATCGCGAACAACGCGAAACCCGCCGGCGCGAAGCGCTCAAGGAAGTCGTTTCCGTGCCGGCCGAAGCGACACGCGTCGAACGGAACGCCCATACGACCGTCTACACGCAAGCACTTGAGCATCCCCGCTGCAAATGGGCCGTGCGGCGGCTGGAGCTATTCCACGCCCAAGCACGGGCGCGGCTGACGGTGCGGTTCCATCGCGTGGAAAACGAACTGCCGGAGGTGCTGTTCGTCGTCTGCGACCTGCCGGCCCGCACGACGCTGCCGAGAACCGCCAACGGCGGCGTGCCGTTCGTGGCGTACAAAGACCAGTTGCCCGGCACGTGCCGGGATTATTTCACGATCGACGATTGGGTGGCCTATGGCACTCGCGACGGCCGTTGGCTTTGGGCCAGCCGCGACGCCCCGCTGGTCACTTTCGGCAGCCACAACGTGCTCGCGCGGCGCGACGAGGCCCCGGAGAACCCCGGCCGCATCTTGGCCATGGTCTACAACAACGTCTGGGTCACCAACTTCGTGGCCGACAGCCACGGCGCGCTCGAATTCCAGTTCGAGTTCTTATGGCAGCCGAGCTACCGAAGCGGCATTTCCGCGTCCCGCGTTGCCGAGGCATTGCTGGCGGAACCGCAAGTCGTGATCAACCCCAAACTGCCCGCCGATCCCATCTTCCTCGAAAGGCTACATCGACCATGAACGCACACATCAATAGAAGACAGTTTCTCACGTCCTCGCTGGCCGTCGGCGTGAGTGCATCGACGTTCGGATGGCGTTCGCAGTGTGCCCGAGCCGCGGACGAGCCCAAACCGCCGCTGCTGAAGCTGGGCCTGATGACCTACAATCTGGCCCGCGATTGGGACCTTCAGACGGTCATCCGCAACTGCACGCAGACGGGCTACGAGCACGTCGAGCTGCGCACCACACACGCCCACGGCGTCGAGGTGGGGCTCTCGAAGGTCCAGCGACGCGACGTTCGCCGCCGAATCGAAGACGCCGGTTTGAAGTTGAGCTTGGCCAGCGGGTTTGCCTACCATTGGGACGATGCCAAGAAGTTGCGCGAGCACATCGACGGCACGAAAGAGTACACGCTGCTGGCGGAGGACGTCGGCGCCATCGGCATCCGCGTGTTTCCCAACGCCCTGCCGTCCGGTCCGGAGACTTCCCAGCAGAAGACGATCGCCCAGATCGCACGCGCGGCCGTCGAAGTAGGCACGTTTGCGGCGGATCACGGCGTCGAAATCCGCCTGGCCAATCACGGCCGCGGTACGAATCGGGTGACGGTCGTCAAGCGGATCTTCGACGCCGCCGACTGTGAGCACGTCTATATGAACTGGAACTGCGACCGCACCGACGTCGAAGCCCCGGGCTTTCAGGCCAACTTCAATTCGGTAAAGGACCGCATCCGCAACCTCCATATCCACGATCTGAACGACCCGGTCTATCCCTATCGCCGGCTGTTCGCCCTGCTGCGCGAGCACGGCTACGGCGGCTACTGCGACGCGGAAGTCGGGCCGAGCGACGAGCCGATACGGTTCATGAAGCAATATCGGGCCCGGTTCCTTGCGCTGCAGGAAGCTTGATCGACGGCATCCGATGACGAGCGGCGAGACGCCGAAAGCGAAGCCGCAACCAGCCGCCCCCTTTCCGGTGGGGGTCGACGTTTGCTTCCGGCGCCTTCTTGCTGGTATTTTCGATACCACGTGCTACGATCGTTTGCATACGCCCGGCATCGGCCGCGGGCCACGGCCACATTTTCCAAGCAGACCAACCCCACGAGGACCTACCGATCATGTCGACTTCACGCCCCAAAACGCACGACACACGTACCGCTTCCCAAACCGTTGCCCGGCGGCAGTTCCTCAAGACGACCGCGGCCGTCGGCGCCGGGCTGACCATCCTGCCTTCCGGCGCGTTGGCCGGCCCAAACTCGCCGAACGACAAACTCAACGTGGCGCTGATCGGCGTGGGCGGACGCGGCCGGGCACACTTCGGGGCCGTCGAGAATGAGAACGTGGTGGCCCTGTGCGACGTGAACGCACAGGCGATCGACGCGGCCGCCAAGAAGTTCACCGGCGCAAAGCACTATGCCGACTGGCGAAAGTGTCTCGAACAGAAAGACATCGACTCGGTCGTCTGCAGCACGACCGATCACACCCACGCGTTCATCTCCAATTGGGCCCTGAACCGCGGCATGCACGTCTACTGCGAGAAGCCGCTGGCCAACACGGTCGAGGAAGCCCGGGTGGTGCGGGCAAACTACTTGAAGAACAAAGACAAGCTGGCCACGCAGGTAGGCATGCAGCGTCACGCGGGGACGAACTTCAACCGCGTTCGCGAGGCGGTGCTCGACGGGGCCGTCGGCAAGCTGAAGCACGTCCACGTGTGGGGCAACCGGCGCCACGGCGCCACGTCGTACCTGCCCGCCGCCGGCGATCCGCCGCCGCACCTGAATTACGACCTCTGGATCGGCCCGTCGCCCTGGCATCCTTACAACCCGGGTTATTTCGGCGGATGCCTGAAGTGGAACATGTACTGGGACTTCGGCTCTTGGCAGGTGGGCGACATGGGCAGCCATACGATGGACCTGGCCTGGAACGCGATCGACGCCGGCGTGCCGACCTCGGCCACCGCCCACGGCGACCCGGTCAACACGGACGTGGCCCCCAGCGCGCTGACGATGACCTTCGAACACCCGGCCAACGACTGGCGCGGGCCGATCACGGTCACCTGGTATCAAGGCGCCCACAAGCCGAACACGCTGTTGGACGGCGTCCCCACTGCGCCCGGCCACGGGGCCCTGTTCCACGGCGACAAGGCGTGCATGGTGGCCGACTTCGGCCGCCACGAGTTCTTCCCCCTGGACAAGCAGGCCGGCATGGCGCACTACAAGCCGCGTCCGGCCGACGAGCAGATCCCGGCGATGGGCGGATTCCAGGCCCAATGGGTCAACGCCTGCAAGGGAGACCTCAAAACCTCTTGCGACTTCGACTACAGCGGCACGATGATCGAGCAGTTGTTGCTGGGGTTGGTGGCCTTCCGCGTCGGCAAGAAGATCCAGTACGACGGCCGCACCGGGCGAGTGACCAACAACGAAGCCGCCAATGCGTTGATTGGCCGGGAGTATCGCGAGGGTTGGACGCTCGACGGGTAGGCGTGCGGCGGATTTCGAGGGGTGGCTGGGGCAAAGCGCAGCGATGCCCCAGGTCGCAGTTGCGCCCGTGAATCACCGGGGCACCGCTGCGCTTTGCCCCGGCCACCCTGGCGTTCCGGGGGCTCGCTGCGCTCGACCCCAGCCACCCATTCCCCGCCACTCATTCCCAGCCCTCGTCGGCTGCCGAAGTCGCGCCGTGTCTTGACGTTGCGCAAATCTCCGAATTCCGTTCGCAAAACCGCTCGCCGGCGACGTTATACTCTTAGCCGATGAGAGACAACGATGCGGAGAACGTGGGCCGGTGTTTCGATGCACACGGCCGGGCGCTGGTGCTGTTCGCCCGGCAGTGGCTCGACGATGCGGCTGCGCGCGATGCGGTACAGGAGGCGTTCGTGCGATTGTTGCGGCGGCCGGAACTGCCGGAGAAGATGCTCGCCTGGCTGTATCGTGCGGTGCGATCCACCGCGATCGACGGCCTGCGGAGCGACCGGCGGCGTCGGCGGCGTGAGCAACGGGCGGCCAGTGGGCGGGCGATGTGGTTTCAATCGCGGCCGGACGATCCGATCGACGCGGCCACCGCACAGGAGGCCTTGGCAACCTTGCCGCAAGAGCAGCGGGAGGTGATCGTGTTGCGTCTCTGGTCCGATCTGAAACTGGCGGAAGTGGCCGAGGTGTGTGAAGCGCCCGTCTCGACCGTGTTCAGCCGCTACCGGGCCGGTTTGGCGGCCATTCGCAAGCGGCTTGTGCCGACGGACGACCTTCGAGCGAACCTGAGTCGAAAACCATGAAGCCGGATTGGGAACAACTCGAACTGAGCCCGGCCGAGCGGGAACTGGAGCAGGCGCTCGGTGCGCTGGCGCCTGCCGAGTCGGGTTTGGAGCGGGGCGCCGTGTTCGCCGACAAGATCGTGGCGTCGCCGGTTTCTCCCCTCGGCCTCGGTTTGCCCAGCGGTCGTTCGTTTCTCGCGGGCGTGGCCGGCGGGTCGATCGTGGCCAGTGTGCTGCTGGTCGTGTTGCTGTTGAACGTCTTGCGGCCGTCGGCACCGGATGATCCACAGCCGGGGCCGCGCCAGATCGCGAATCCACCGGTAGACGAGCCCAACATACCGCAAGACGAGCAGGTCGTGGACGCCCCGGCCCCCGGCCCCAGGTACGTCGAGATGGCGTCGGCCCGTATCCGGCTGATCGGCGAGCCCCGCTACGAGATCCTCGATCCCGGACGGATTCGGCTGGAGGAAGGCGAACTGTTCGTCAGCGTTGAACGGACGGGCGAACCGCTGGTGATCGAAACCCCGGCCGGCACGGCCACCACACAAGCGTCGCAATCGTACATTCGTGCCCAACTGGCGGCCGTTGAGGACGTCGGTAACCGACAAGATCCATCCGTCGACCCCTCAGACCCTAATCCCCCCGGAGTCGGTCCCATGTCTACGTTTCGCGCACTAACCGCCGTGATGATCCTCAGCGGTATGGTCGAGCTGTCGAATCCGCTCGGCCAGGTCAGCGGAGGCCCCGGAGAATTGCTGGCCGCCGAAGAGGGCGGCGTGCCGGACAAGGCATTGCCCAAGACGGCCATCGAGCGGCTCAAACCGATCATTGCCAAGGCGATCGAAGACAAGGCCTATCCCGAGGCGATCAAGGCGATCGGCCAGCGGATCGCCCTGGAGGGCCAGATCCAAGGCGACAAGCCGGAAGAGAAGATCGTGCGGCTCGAGGCCGAGATCGCCAAGGCCCCGCAGCAGATGCGGCCGACGATGGAAGCGATCTTGGCCCATTGGTATTGGCAGTACTTTCAAGCCAACCGCTGGCGGTTCATGCAGCGAACGGCGACGGCCGAGCCGCCTGGCGACGATATCTTGACGTGGGACTTGAAGCGCATCCTGGCCGAGATCGACCGGCATTTCACGATCGCCCTGGCCGCGGAAGCCGAGTTGAAGAAGATCCCCGTCGGCGAGTACGACGCCCTGCTGACCAAGGGCAACGTGCCGGATGGCTATCGCCCTACGCTCTACGACTTCTTGGCCTTCGAGGCGATCGGCTTCTATTCGGCGGCCGAACAGGCCGGCTCGCGGGCCGAGTACGCCTTCGACCTGATGGCCGATACGCCAATCTTTGCCACGGCCGATGCGTTTGTCGCCTGGGAGCTCGAGACCGCCGACACGCAGTCGCCCACCGTCAAGGCGATTCGGCTCCATCAGGACTTGCTTCGGCTCCACAAGGACGACGACGATCCGGCCGCCCGATTGGATGCCGACCTAGGCCGGCTGGTCTTTGGATACAACAAGGCGTTTGGCGAGGAGAAGGCCGCCCGCTACAAGGCGGCGCTGAGGCGATACGTCGACCGCCACGGCGATCACGAGATCTCTGCCCGAGCCCGGGCGTATTGGGCCGGCGTATTGAAGCAGGAGGACGACCTGGTCGAGGCCCATCGGCTGGCCATGCAGGGCAAACGGGCGTTCCCCGAGAGTTTTGGCGGCAAGATGTGCCATAACCTGATCGAAGAGATCGAGGCCAAGAGCGCCGACGTGCGGATCGAACGGGTGTGGTGCGCCCCGTGGCCGAAGATTCAGGTCGAGTATCGCAACGTCGAGCAGGTCCACTTCCGCGCCGTGAAGGCGGATTGGGCGGCGCGAGCCAAGTCGGGCCACCATCGGTCGAGCCAGTTGAGTGAGAGCCAGCGCGGCGCCCTGCTGGCGAAGGAGCCCGACCTACAGTGGTCGGCCAAGCTGCCGGCGACCGACGACTACCAATCTCGCACCGAGGTGTTGCCCACGCCCGAGGACCTCGAGCCGGGGTTCTACTTCCTGCTGGCCAGTTCCGATCCGAAGTTCTCCGGCGACGACAACGTCGTCCGGTGCAGCGAGTTCTGGGTGAGCGACTTGGCCTTGGTGATGCGCACGCGATCGGGGCAGACGGAACTCGCCGGCTTCGTGCTCGAGGCCGATTCCGGCGAGCCGATCGAGGGTGCCGAAGTCCAATTGTGGGTGCGGCCCGGATGGCAAGGCGGATGGCAACCGGGGCCGAAGACGAAGACCGACCGCAACGGGCTGTTCGCGATCGAGGGCACGCATCAGAAGAACCACCTCCTGTTGGCGACGCACAAGGGACGGCAATTGGCCACCGGCAACGAGTACTCGGTCTATTCGCGGCCAAGGCAACAGGACCCCTATCGCCGCACGGTCTTCTTCACCGACCGCTCGCTCTATCGGCCCGGACAGACCGTCAACTACAAGGGCATCTGCATCCGCGTCGATCAGAAGTCCGACAACTACGCCACGCTGCCCGGCGAAAACGTCAAGGTCGTCTTCCACGACCACAACGGCAAGGAGATCGCCCGGCAGCAACATCGGGCCAACGACTACGGTTCGTTCAGCGGCAGCTTCACCGCCCCACGCGACCGGCTCACCGGGCGGATGTCGATCCGCGTCGACGGCGAGCCGCAAGGGCAGACGGCCTTTAACGTCGAAGAGTACAAGCGGCCGAAGTTCCAGGTGACCGTCGACCCGCCGAAGACCGCGCCGAAACTCGGCGGTGAGGTGGCGATGCAGGGTAAAGCCACGGCTTACACCGGCGCGGCGGTCGACGGGGCCAAAGTTCGCTGGCGGGTGGTGCGCGAGGTCCGTTATCCGGTCTGGTGGTCTTGGCGATGCTGGTGGCGGCCGCGGCAAACGTCCAGTCAAGAAATCACCCGCGGCACGGCCACCACCGAGCCGGACGGCACGTTCGACGTCGCCTTCACCGCCAAGCCGGACCTTTCCGTGTCGGAAAAGGCCGAGCCGACGTTCGTCTATAGCGTCTATGCCGACGTGACCGACACCACCGGCGAGACCCGTTCGGCCCAGCAGACGACCCGCGTGGGCTACACGGCGCTGGCCGCCTCGATGGCCGCCAACAGTTGGCTCCCCAAAGACAAGCCGGTCGAAATCCTCGTCACCACGACCACACTCGACGGCGAGGGCCAATCGGCCGACTGCACGCTGAAGGTCTATCGGCTGATAGAACCCGAGAAGGTCGGGCGGGCTACCTGGAGTTACGGCCAAAGTCCGGCTCCCGGCAGCCGCAAAGCGGACGGCCGAGACGCGGCACCTCCGCCCGATCCGGCCAATCCGAACTCCTGGGAACTGGGCGAGATGGCGGCCGAGAGGGGTCTCACCACCGGCAGCGACGGAAAGGCGTCGTGCAAGGTCAAGCTCTCGCCCGGCCCGTACCGCGCCGTGTTGACCACGCAGGACCGCTTCGGCAAAGAGGTCGCCGCCGTACAGCCGCTGACCGTGATCGACCCCGACGCCAAACGGTTCTCGATGAAGATCCCCTATCGGGTCATGGGGCCGAGGTGGTCGCTGGAGCCGGGCGAGGAGTTCATCGCGCTATGGGGCTCGGGCTACGATCGGGCTCGAGCGTACGTCGAGATCGAGCATCGCGGCAAGCTGCTGCAGGCCTTCTGGACCGAGCCGGGCGTCACCCAGCAAATCGTCAAGCAGACCGTGACCGAGGCGATGCGCGGCAGTTTCCGGCTCCGCACGACGATGGTCCGCGAAAACTGGGCCTACACCACGTCGTATCACGTGGGCGTGCCGTGGACGAACAAAGAACTGACCGTGGCCTGGGAACACTTCGTCTCGAAGCTCGAACCGGGCCAGAAAGAAACCTGGACCGCGGTGGTCAGCGGCCCGGACGCCAAGCAGGCGGTGGCCGAGATGGTCGTGGCACTCTACGACGAGTCGTTGGACGCCTACCGGCCGCACGACTGGATGAGCGGCTTCGGCGTCTTCCGCCGCGACTCGTCGAACCTCTCGACGCGATTCGAGAACCCACAGCGGCAACTCCATCGAATCCACGGCAAGTGGATCCGCTATCCCCGCGACGCGACGATGAACTATCGGGCGTTTCCCGTGGAAATCGTGGCTCAACTCTGGGGAAGTCGTTACTGGCGGAAGGGGCGAGCGGGAGGGGGATACGGGAATCGACTTCAAAGCGAGTCAATGCTGTACAGCTTTGCACTGGCGGAAGGCAAGGCCGGCGAGTCGGAATCCCTGCGGCAGGGGCTCGACGCAGCCAGTCTAGCGAACAGCGACAAGGGGCGAGGACAAGCCGGCGCCCCTGCCGGTGTCGGGCTAGATCTGAACAACGTCACCGCGCGGAAGAACCTCAACGAAACGGCCTTCTTCTTCCCCCACCTGGTCTCCAACGCCGACGGCCAGGTGCGGATCGAATTCACCATGCCCGAGGCGCTCACGAAATGGAAGTTCCTCGGCTTCGCCCACGACAACCGGCTCCGCGCGGGCCTGTTGACCGATAGCGTGGTGACGGCCAAGGACCTGATGGTGCAACCCAATCCGCCGCGGTTCTTGCGCGAGGGCGACATGGTCGAGTTCACCGTCAAGGTGAGCAACCAATCGCCGACCGTGCAGAAGGGTAGCGTGCGCTTGACGCTGGCCGACGCCCGGACCGCCAAGCCGATCGACGCCGCCCTGGGCAACACGGCCACCGATCAATCGTTCGAGATCGCCGCCGAGCAGTCGCGATCCTTCTCCTGGAAACTCCGCGTGCCGGATGGACTGGGCCCGATCATCTACAAAACGGTCGGCTCGACCGGGCGGCTTTCCGACGGCGAGGAGGGCATGCTGCCCGTGCTTTCGCGGCGGGTGTTGGTCACCGAATCGCTGCCGCTGCCGATCCGCGGGCCGAAGACCAAGGATTTTGCGTTCGATCGGCTGCTCAAATCCGGCGAATCCGACACATTGCGACACCAGACGCTCACCGTCGAGATGGTCTCCAATCCGTCGTGGTACGCGGTGATGGCGTTGCCGTACTTGATGGAATATCCGCACGAGTGCAGCGAGCAAGTCTTCAATCGGCTCTACGCCAACGCCCTGGCCCGGCACATCGCCGCCAGCGATCCGAAGATCCGCCGCGTGTTCGACACCTGGAAGGCGGCCGGTGGCGATACGCTCGACAGCCCGCTTCAGAAGAACCAAGACCTCAAGGCCGTGCTGTTGGAGGAGACGCCCTGGGTGCGTCAGGCCGACAACGAGAGTCAGGCCCGCAAGAACGTGGGCATTCTGTTCGACGACAATCGGCTCAACGACGAGACGGCCCGGTTGCTGCGAAAGCTGGCCGAAATGCAGCACGCCAGCGGCGCGTGGCCCTGGTTCCCCGGCGGACGCCCGAACGACTACATCACGCTCTACATCACCACCGGCTTCGGCCGTCTGCGGCATCTGGGCGTGCCGATCGATACGGCCCCGGCGGTCAAGTCGCTCTCGCGCTTGGACGGCTGGATCGACAAGAAGTACCGCGAGATTCTCGCACACAGCGACCCGAAGAAGAACCATCTCTCCTCAATCATCGCGCTGTATCTCTACGGCCGCAGCTTCTTCCTCGACGACCAGGCCGTCGACGCCAAGCATCAAGAGGCCGTCGACTACTTCCTCGGCCAAGCCCGCAAGTACTGGTTCGAGCTGAACTGCCGGCAGTCACAGGCCCATTTGGCCGTGGCCTTGAAACGGTTCGGCAACCGCGACACGGCCAAGTTGATCGTGCGTTCGATCAAAGAACGCTCGGTCACCGACGACGAACTCGGCATGTTCTGGCGCGACACGGAGCGCTCCTGGTGGTGGTATCGGGCCCCGATCGAAAGCCAGGCGATGATGATCGAGGCCTTCGACGAAGTAGCCAACGACCAAGAGGCGGTCGAAGAGTGTAAGGTCTGGCTGTTGAAGCAGAAGCAGACCCAGGACTGGAAGACCACCAAGGCCACCGCCGACGCGATCTACGCCCTGCTGCTCCGCGGCAGCGACATGCTGGCTTCCGACGCCCTGGTCGAGGTCGCCTTGGGTGGCCAGGCGATCAAGCCCGAGCAGGTCGAAGCCGGCACCGGCTACTATCGGCAGCGGTTTGTCCGTAGCGAGATCAAGCCGGAATTGGGAGAAATCCGCCTGAAGAAGACCGACGAAGGCGTCGCCTGGGGGAGCGTCCACTGGCAGTATCTCGAAGACATGGCCAAGGTGACCGCGCACGACGGCACACCGCTTAAACTCGAGAAGGCCCTCTTTGTCAAGCGTCACACGGCCGCCGGGCCCGTGCTCGAGAAGGTCGCCGGGCCGGTCGCCGTCGGCAACGAACTGGTCGTGCGGGTCGTGCTGCGGACCGACCGCGACATGGAGTACGTCCACCTGAAGGACTACCGCGGCAGCGGCACCGAGCCCGTCAACGTGCTCTCGCGCTACAAGTCCCGGGACGGCCTTTACTACTACGAATCGACCAAGGACACCGCCAGCCATTTCTTCATCGACTACCTGCCCAAGGGCACCTACGTCTTCGAGTATTCGGTCCGCGTGCAACTGAAGGGCACGTACCAGACCGGCTTCGCGCAGATCCAGTGCATGTACGCTCCGGAATTCAACGGGCACTCGGAGAGCATCGTGTTGGAGGTGAAGTAGGCGGGAGGGGCCGGTCGGGAGGAGGCGAGACAGGAAGACGGACAGGATTACGGGATGGTCAGGATGAGAAGGGCAGGCCGAGCATCCCGTCAATCCTGTAATCCCGTCCAAACACCATCCTGTTGATCCTGTAATCCTGTCAAACAAGAACCCCGTCACTTCTGCCCGGTTCTCTTTCTCTCTCCCCACCACCTCGCCACCTCCAAAGACTCTCCCCCGTCCGGTTGCTATCGCCGGCTACGGATGCTACCGTGATGTGCGTCGCCACCGCCGCGTCGGGTCTTGATTGGCGGTCGTCTGCGGGCCAAGAGCTTCCATTTGGGGGAAGGTGATCATGCTTCGCCGAGTAGTGAGCGTTGTTGCCGTGGGGCTTGTCGTTTCGTCAACGTTGGCGCCGGCTCAGCAACGGCAAACCGCACAGACGCCGCCCGCCGATCCCGACCACTCGAGGCCGGTGTTGGAACTGCGCTTCGAAGGTGATTTTGCCGACGCATCCGAAGCCGGCCTTGTCGGCACTGCGCACGGGCCAGTCCTTTTCGCCGACGGACGACAAGGCAAGTGCGCCGCATTCGACGGCCGCGGCTGGATCGACACGGGCTTCTCGCAGACGAAACTCGGCGACGAATTCACCGTCGAATGTTGGGTCAACCCGCAGCGGCAACAGAGCGTACACGCGGATATCTTCGGCAACCACGTCGGCGAAGGGGCGGGCTTCGTGCTGCAACAGGACGGGGCACGAACGAACCATTTCTATGCGGCTTACGGGGCGGGCGACGGCCGCTGGGTGATAACCGAGCCCGCGGCGCTTTCGCCCGGGCGGTGGCAACATGTGGCGCTGGTCAAGTCGCGCGACTCGTTGCGGCTGTTGGTCAATGGCGTCCCGGTGGCCGAGGTTGCTGCCACGGCACCGGTCCAGCAGTCGCCGATGCCGGTGGCCGTGGGGCTCGGCTATACCGATCCGCAGCGATGCTTTCGCGGGGCGATCGACGACGTGCGGATTTGGAATCGGGCGCTGACGGCCTTCGCCCACGCGGGGATCGACCCGGCGGCCGCCAGCGAAACGCGTACGCAGTATCTCCACTCGACGCCACGCCCTGCCGCTGGCCCGTTGGTCAGATCGTGGACGCTTTCGACCGACGACACACGGGTCACTCTCGGCACGACGGCCGGCGGCGAATTGGCGATCGGCGAACTGGGCTGCCCGGTGGCCGATCACAACTGGATCACGCGGCCCGTGGCCTTTGGGCTCTTGCCCCAAGCAGAAGCCGGCGGCCGGTACGAGACGCTCAAGTGGCGCTTGGCCGACGCCGACCTGGATGAGACGCTCGGGCAGAAGCTGTCGCTACGATTTCTTTGTGATAATCCGGAACTCGAATTGACCTCCCAGTGGCATGCCCGCCCCGGACCCGGTCCCGTGCATCACACAATACGTGTCACGAACCGCTCGAAACAGCCAGTGACCATCGGCGAACAGCCCACGTTCGACGTGGACCTCTGCGGCGCCACGGCGCTGTATCGCTTCCACAGCGACGGGGGGACACCCGATCCGGTGGGCGTGTATCGCCACGCGCTGTCGGCAGAAGAACCGGGCAGACGATTCACCGCCCGAACGTCTCCCGACGGCGAGTTCATCCCGTACGTCGTGTTCGACGCGAACGAGGCACATGGAGTGTACGTAGGGCTCGAGTGGAGCTTCTGCCGCATCGAGACGATCACGCTGGATGATGACGGATCGCCGAGCGTTCGCGTGCGTGCCGGCAACGTGGCCGACCTGCGCCGGGAACTTGCCCCGGGCGAAACGCTCGAACTGCGCCCCGGCTTCCTCGGCTGCTACCGCGGCGATCTGGACGACGCCGGCAATCGCCTGCGGCGATGGTTGATGCGGTACCGCGTGCCGGAGATCCTGCGTAGCGACCCGAGCTATCCGAAGGTGCAGTGGAACGCCTTCGGCGCCACGGGCAAGACGCCCGGCAGTTGGGACCCGGTCCAGCAGAAGTTCTATCCGTTGATCGACGACGTCGCGCCGCTGGGCTTCGAGGAGGTGATGATCGACGTCGGCTGGTGGCACGGCGGCGAACCCGACTCGGACCCGGCCGATTGGCCGTCGGGCATGCGGCAGGCGGCCGATTACGCCCACGAAAAAGGCATGCGGTTCGGGCTCTATTGGACCGACAACCTCGACATGGTGGCCGAGTCCGGGCGCCGGCAACGTGCCGCCCGTATCAAGCGGCTGTTTGACGAGTACGACGTCGACATGTGGCGTTCCGATTGCACGCGAGGTGCGGTCATCGGTCCCAGTTTCGCCGCCACGCGCGGCTTCTACGCCATGGTCGACGCGCTGGCCGAAGAGATTCCGAACTTCCAGTGGGAGAACTGCTCAGGCGGCGGACGCATCAAGGACTATGGGACGATGCATCGAGCCGTGAAGATCTTCAACTCCGACACTTACTCGCCGCTGCACGTCCGCCAGGCCTTCTACGACAGTTCCTACGCCTTCCACCCGATGCAACTCGAAGGGCATCTGGGCAGCACCGACGGCCGATATCGTCCGTCCGGCGTGGCGGGCGTTCGCTACGCGTTCCGCTCCACGTCGATGGGTGCGCCGGAGTGGTTTCTCGATGCACCGAATGGCGGCAACGGCTGCGAGCCGTGGACGCAAGAGGAAAAGGAGACCCTGAAGGCGTGCGTCGAAACCTACAAGACCGGGGTCCGGCCGCTGGTCCGCGACGGCGATCTCTACCACGTCTTCCCCCGTCCCGACGGCCGCCACGCCGACGGCATCCAGTATTACGACCCGGCAGCCGGCCGTGGCGTGGTCTTCCTCTTCCAACCGGCCGATGACGTCGCCGTGGAGCCGGTTCGCCTCAAGGGGCTCGATGCCCAGCGGATGTATCGGGTGAGTTTCGACGGCGGAACGCATCCCGATTCGGTCAAGTCGGGTGCCGAACTGATGCAACCGGGACTCGAAGTTCATGCTGTGCCGACGAAAGGAGCACGGTCCGAGTTGATCTTCTTCGAGATAATGCCGTGAC
>CAYYNP010000238.1:0-15750 GCA_964472545.1 uncultured Planctomycetaceae bacterium
TCGTCGACGGAGCCAGTCCCCTTTTTCGGGCTCCCGCACACTTTGCAGTTCTCCTCGCCGCTTGCCCCGGGCGTTACCGGAAATCATAATCGGTCGATAGACGTTGCCGATCTGGTTTCCCTCTCGCAGCCCCGGAGCCGCCGGTCATGTGCAAGCGCATTGCCGTTCTCGTCGTCGCGTTGACCCTTCCTTCGGCCGCGGTGGCCGACGACCCGCTGGCCGAGATCACGCGGAAGATCGACGCCAAAACCCGGCGGGCGTCCAGCGGCCTGTTCGACCCCGAGTCGAATCGCGACGCCTACCACATCGGCCCCGGCGAGACGATGGACCTGACCACGCTCGAAGGGCCCGGCGAAATCCGTCACATGTGGTTCACCATCGCCGGCCGCGACCGCCGCTACCCGCGCACCTTGGTGATGCGGATCTACTGGGACGGCGCCGACGTGCCTTCGGTCGAAACGCCCATCGGCGATTTCTTCGCGGCCGGCAACGGCATGCGGGCGAACCTCGAGACGCTGCCCATCCAGGTCACCTCCTACGGCCGGGCGTTGAACTGCTACTGGCGGATGCCCTTCCGCCGCAGTGCCCGGATCGAACTGACCAACGAAGGCCGCAACACGCTCTGCGTCTATTGGCAGTTCGATTGGATGGAGTTGCCCAAGGCGGCCGACGACATGCTCTACTTCCACGCCCGCTACCGGCAGGAGTTTCCCGCCAAGCCGTTCTCGCCCTACGTGATCTTCGAAGGCCGCGGCGAGGGACATTACGTGGGCACCGTCTTCTCGATCCAGTGCAGCTACGGAAGCTGGTTCGGCGAATCGGACGACCGCTTTTATATCGACGGCGAACGCGAGCCGTCGATCGTGGGCACCGGCTGCGAGGATTTCTTCAACGACGCCTGGAACCTGCGCGAGTTCAGCAACCCGAATACCGGCGTGACCATCAAGGAACCCAACGGCGAGGACTGCCGCTTCACGGCCTATCGCTGGCACGTGCGGGCACCGGTCACGTTTCGCAAGTCGCTGAAGGTCGACATCGAACGCCGCAGCTACGCCCTGGTGACCAACCCGGAGACCGGCGAGCGCGAGCATTACGACTTCAAGTACCGGCCCGACTTCTGCTCGTCGGTGGCGTTTTGGTATCAGAAGACGATCGCCCGGCCGCCGGACCGCTTCCCGCCGGTCAACGAGCGGATCAATCCGGAGATCTTCATCGAGACCTCCGAGATCGCAGACGAGATCGAGACCTCGGCCGACGTAACGGCCCGGCGCAGCAGCAATCGGGTCTGTAATCTGAAGAGGGGTCTCTACGTCGACAACCGGGGCATCGGCGGTTGGTTCGAGGTGCCCTGCCGGGTCGAGGAGGAAGGCAAGCACTCGATCTCCGTCTTCCAGTGCCTCTATCGCACCGGCGGGATATGGAAGGTGACGCTGGTGGGCCCCGACGGCGAGACGCCCGATGGTGAGACGCCTGCCGGCGAGAACCCTGCCGGCGAAATCGAACTCGATCGGGCGATGGACTTCTACGATCCGTATCTCGCCTGGAAGGAGAACCGGCCGGAGAACTTCCTCTACGGGACCTGGTTCGAGAAGAAGCTGGGCATCCACAAGCTCGCGCCGGGCGACTACACGTTCCGGTTCGAGTGCGTCGGCTCGAATCCGCTCGCCCGGGCGGCCGACGCCGACGAGCCGGGCTACAACTGCCGGCTCGACGGCATCTCGCTGCGCCGTTTCCCCTGGGACGACCTACACGGGCAGATGCAGCAGTATTTGGCCGACGAGAAGGCGCTTTTCGCCGCCATGGTGAAACAAGCGACGCAAACGGTCGCCGCACTCGACGCCGCCGTGAAGCACTTCCGGTTGGATACCGGCCAATACCCGGCCACGCTGGACGAGTTGCTCGAACGTCCCGCACGTCTGGCCGCGGCGCGGGGCCACTGGCCGTACGTCAAGTCATTGCCCGCCGACCCTTGGCGGCAGTCGTTTCGCTACGCGTGTCCCGGGCAATTCAACCCCGACGGGTTCGACGTCTACTCGGTCCACGGCAACAGCCGCGACCCGGCCGTGTGGATCGGCAATTGGCCCAGTCCGTTTCACATCCGCGGCGCGATCGAAGGCGAAGACATGACCGTGGCCGCCATCAGCGAGGGCGCCGGTACGTCGCGTCAGCAGATCGGAATCGCCTCGTTCCCGCCGCTCTCCCGCGGACGGCTGTTGTTCGTTTCGCTGAAGAATCGTGGCGATTCGATCGATCTGGCGTTGCCGTCGTCGCTCAAGCCGGGCAAGTACGTACTGCGAACTCGGCTGGTAACCTCGTGGAACTACGCGGTAGTTCGCCTCAGCCTCAACGACACGCCCTTGGGCCAACCCGTCGACACCTACACCCCCAAGGTCGACGCCCGTTGGGTCGACTGTGGCCAGGTCGAGATCAAGCCTGGGCAGAATCTGCTGCGGCTGCAGGTGATCGGACAGAACCCGTCGTCGACCGGCTACTACGCCGGGCTGGACGCGATTGTACTGACACCGGCTCCGTAGTAAGCCCCAATTCCCGGAACATGCCCACGACGAGCGTGAGCATGGCAATGCGTCTCGACGTTGGTACGGCCGTGAGATAGAATGACGTGTGTCTGCGGCAGATCGGCCGAAAGTCAGCTTTCTGAGTCTGGCCCCCAGGCATCCCGAGGTCACGGACGGAGTAGTCGATGGCAGTCCACATCGAAGACGAAGCGCGTCAGTTCTGGGACGATGCTCGCCAGCGTGCCAATGACGGCCAGACGAGTTTCTCTGAAGAGCGTTTCCCGCCCGATCCAAGTGGAGTGGGGTTCAGGGGGACGACGTTCCAGGCCGACGTAGACTTCACGAAGGCCGTTTTTGAAGGTGATGTCAGTTTCTCTCGAGCCGTCTTCAAGGGATGCGCCTCCTTTCGAAACACGACATTCGGGAAGCAAGCTCAGTTCGATTCGGCCGTGTTTGAGCAGGACGCCGATTTCAATTTCGCGGAGTTTGTGGCAGTCGGTAACTTCTGGATGGCCTGCTTCAAAGCTGAGGCGCTCTTCCAGGGTGTTGTTTTCAAGGACAATGCCGAATTCGGGGATGCTACGTTCGAGGGCGACCGGGCTCTGTTTCTTCGATCGTCTTTCGGTGCCGCGGCGGACTTCCGCAAAGCGACATTCAAGGGGCAAGCGTCTTTTGTTGGCGTCGAAGCCAAATCATGCGTGTGGTTTTCCTATCCGTGGGACAGGCGGAAGCCGTTTCTCTGCGCGAAAGACGGCGAAACGGCCTACCGCTTGGCAAAGCGGACGATGCAGGGCGTGGGCGATTACGCAAAGGCGGGGGACTACCATTTTGCCGAGAGATGCGCTTCCAATGCGGGAGCGAGGAGCGAGGCGTGGGAGACTCTCAGGAAGCGGGACTTCCGGGGGACGATATCGCTCTTGTCGAGTTGGGGCGGCCTTGTTCTTGGCCGGTGGCTCTTTGGCTACGGGGAGCGGCCGTCGCGACCGCTCATCGTCGCTGTTGTCGTGATACTTGCCTGCGCGGTGCTCTACTCAGTCGGCGGTGTGGTCACACACCAGACGGACGATGGGACGTTCTGCCTGGGTTACGGTTGGTGGCAGTCCCTGTACTTCAGCATCGTTACATTCACTACACTTGGCTACGGCGATCTCCGGCCACCAGAGAATCTACGACTCGTCGCCGCACTGGAGGCACTTTTCGGCGCCGTCCTCATGGCGTTGTTTGTCGTGGCGTTGACGCGTAGATTCGTCCGTTGAAGATGAAGACGGGAATCGTCTTGGCCATCAAGTCCGTCGGGACCGTGGCCGTACACGGGACTAACGCAGAGACTATCCGCAACAGATGATAGACCAGGCCCTTACAAGACATCGCCTCGGTGTGCGGTCAAATGCACCGAGTCAGGGGGGTGCAGAGGGCGTGTATCGTCAGAGGGACTACGTGATTGTCCGCTGTGACAGATGCGGGACGGTCTACGGCAAAGGAGGACGAGTAATCTACTTCTACGTCATCAAGAGACGTAGAGAGAGCGGTGGCGAGGATCTTTGCCCTCAGTGCCGACAAATCAAGCGGAACCCGTTGCGAGTCTTTGAGAACGCCAAAGCCGCGTTCTTGCGGCTTGTTCAGAAGAACAACAATGTGCCACCGAAACGTCCCGATCTTCCCCGAATCCTCAGGTTCGTGATCGATGAACTGTATGGCGGATATCGCGCGTTCAAGGAGCAATGTGGTTTCTCTCCCGTCAGAAAGCACTCGGGATACTGGAGAGAATGGCGAAACCTCGAAGCAGAGCTTCGGCCACTATGTGAGCGCCTCGGCTTCTTCCCTCCAGGCCAGTATCTCCTTGCGATCAAGGCCAGCAGCTTACGCGAAGCGTTCAAGTACTTTGGTGGGGCCGAGAAGATTGCCCGACGACTTGGATACAAGCTCCGCTCGGGTTATGAGGCTGACGACGGGCATTATGTGTTGAGCTACTATGAGTTCGCTGTTGATAACTTGCTTTTCTACCATGGTGTTCCCCACGAGACATTCCCATCTATTCGTGAGGGGGACAAACGCCGAGGTGATTTCCGAGTCGGCGACACATTCATCGAAGTAGCTGGCTTCACGAGAGACGGAAGACGCAGGCATACGCGGCAATACCACAAGAACCTCAATGACAAGCTGGCCGTTTACGCTGATCTCGGCATTGAAGTAGTTGTGATATTCAAGGAGGACTTCGGAGACATCGGTTTAGTTGTCGACAAACTTCGGCCACTTATCAAGGAGTACGGCGATGCAGGCAAGCAAGTTGACATCAACAATGCGATAAGGCCAGCATCCTGGTGGTCCAAGTGGGGCAATGTGAAGCCGTTGCTCCAGGAGGTAATCGTGGAAATTGGGCGTTTCCCCCGGGCAAGAGAGCTTGAGGACATGGGAAGAAGCTGCGTCGCACACTACATCATGAAGTACCATGGAGGGTTTGCCGAAGCCAAGCGACGGATGGGTGTAGAAGTCAGGCAAGAAGCCCCCGGGTACTTTGCGGATTGGGGAAACGTCGAGAAGATGTTTCTCGGAGTGTGCGAACGACTCGGCTATTTCCCGTCCGCCGGCGAGATCCGGGAGTGTCGATATGGGCTTATCGACTGCGTGTCCAGCCTTTACAAGTACTGGGGAAGTCTGACTGCCGTTGCAGCCGAGTTGGGCTTCCCAACCAAACGAGAGTACGACAAAGCTCAACGCAGGAAGTCTGGATGGAAGCCTCAGCGAAAACCGGAACGAGAATTGCCAAGCCGGCAGTTTCAGAAGGAATGCGGAACTTGTGGCAAGGAGTTTCGCGGTCGAAAACACAGCTTATTCTGTTCTCGCAAGTGTTACCAGGTTTCTTGTCGCACGCGAGAGGAACGAATCTGTCCAGTTTGCGGCCAACGGTTCGAGCCCTCAGGCCAGAAGGTGACGACTTGCAGTCGGTCATGTGGGCAGAAGAACCGCCATAGTCGAAACGGGTAGTAGCGAAGGGTAACAAAGCGAAGAAATGCGGACATTCTACTTCTCTTGGAGACCGGAACGTCCGCTTTCTCGCCTCACTACTCAATCCGATAGAGATGCGAATCGCTTCGCAGGAGGATCGCTCCGTCGACGATCGCCGGCGTAGCCATGATGCGGCCGTCGATCTCGTTTTCGATCGGCGTGGCGAATTGCGTGCCGGGTTGCAGCACGGCCGTGCGGCCGTCTTCGCCAAAGAAGTAGATCCGGCCGGCGGCCGCGATCGGCGAGGCGGAACAGTTGCCGAGGATCCGCTCGGCCCAGTGGATTTCGCCGGTGCGGGCGTCGAAACAGGTGGCCACGCCGCCGTCGGAGATCGTGTAGAGTTCGTCGCCGATCAACAGCGGCGACGATCGCCGCGGGATCTGCTTCCGCCCGATCCAGGCCACGTGCGTATCGGTCACGTCGCCGCGGCCGTCGACCTTCACGGCGAACAGCTCGCCCTGCGGATAGGCCGTGCAGAAGAACGCCAACCCGTGCCCGAACACCGGCCGCGAGGCGTTCGAGAAGCTGCGGTCGGTGTCGACCCGCCACAGCGGCTTGCCGGAGTCGGGTTCATAGGAGACGATCCACTTCGCCCCGAACACCAGCATCTGCCGGCCGCCGGCCGCGTCGATCAGCAGCGGCGTGCTGAAGGCCTTTTTGTAGGGCGCGTAGGCGGTTTCGATCGGCGGGCGATCGGTCTTCCAGACGGTTTCGCCGGTCCGTTTGTCCAACGCCGTGACGTATTGCAGGTCGCAGCCGTCGCGCACCAGCACCAGCCGATCGCCGTCGAGAATCGGCGAACTGCCGGGCCCGACCTGGTGTTCGATCGGCAGGTGGCGCCGCCACAGAACGCGGCCGGTTGCCGTGTCGAGGCAGGCCGTGCCCATGGTGCCGAAGTCGCCATAGAGCCGCCCCGGCTCGACGACCGGCGTGGGCGTGGCGAAACTGTTGACCGAACAGATGTACAACGGCTCGTTGTGTTCGAGAAGCGTCACGGACCGCAGCAGCCGTCCGGTCGTGCGATCGAGACACACGGCCTTCAGTGTGACGCTCCGGGCAACGCGCGCGCTGGGTACGTTCCACGGGAGAGTCTTCAGCAGCCGCGCGGTTTCTTCCGGCGTGGCCATCACGGGCAGCGCCGTGGTCATCCAGATCTGCTTGCCGAACACGACCGGCGACGACCAGCCCTGCCCTTTGACGGGCACCTTCCAGGCGACGTTCTCCGTTTCGCTCCAGCGCGTCGGCAGTCCCGTCGCCGTCGCATGGCCCTCTCCGCCGGGCCCGCGAAACTGGGGCCAATCGTCGGCCGCGGTGGTGCTGGGAACGAGAATTGTGAGAAGCGAGAGAACGAGGAACGCGTAACGCATAGTAGCGATGCCTTTGCCGTTTAGCCGTCGCCGGCACGGCGACGAACGTAGGTGGTGGGTTTCCTTATAGCTCGCCTTCCGTGGGAATCACAAATGGGCTGCGATCATCTCGCGTCAACAGGGCGTCGGCCGACGGATGATCGACGAACGTCTCGGCCTCGCCGTCGAACTGAAGCCACGGGCCAAGCGTCAGCCGTGTGTCGTCGACGTCGACGCCGTTCTCGGCCAGATGGCGCCGGTTGCGGTCGAAGGTCGCCGCGAAGTCGTCGTGGATCGCGCGACGCGCGATTTGATCGAGGATCTGCTTCGGCGAGGCTGGGCTGCCGAGCCGGTGCGAGACGTTGCCCACGTGACAGAGCGCGCTGGAGAGGTGCCCCTGGAGGATCTCCGCGTTGAGGTCCTCGGCCTTGCGGCTGCGGACCGCCGTGAGGAAGTTGTCGAAATGGTCGTCGCTCTCGGCGGAAAGGTCCTGGATCTTCTTCCCCTCCGGATCGAAAACGGCGGCCGAGGTTTGCGTCGAGGTGATGTACCCGTCCGTGCCTTCGACGATCAGGCCGTTGGTCAACCCTCGGTGCGGGCCGGTCTTCAGGCCGCGGACCTCGACGACCAGCGACTTCTCGCCAAAGTCGTGCAGCGTGACCTGCGTGTTGGGCGTCTCACCGGCATCGACGTAGCCCACGCGGCCGCCGTAGCTCATCACCGTATGGCTGAGCCCCTCCACGCCCAGGGCCCAGCGTGCGATATCGACCCGATGGATGCCGCTGTTGCCCAGGTCGCCGTTGCCGAAGTCCCAGAACCAGTGCCAATCGTAATGGAAGCTCCGCCGGGTGATCGGAGCCAGGCGTGCCGGGCCGCAGAAGAGGTTGTAGTCGACCCCGGACGGCGGCCGATATTCGCCCGGCGGCCCGATCGACCCGCGACGCTTGCGGACCATGCAGAAGGCGAGTTTTACACGGCCCAGCTTGCCTTGGCGGAGATAGTCGATCATGGCCCGGTTCGAGCCGTGCGAGCGATACTGGGTACCGGCCTGGCAGATGCGTCCGTGCTTTCGCGCCGCCTGTACCATACGGCGTCCCTCGCTCACGTTATGGCTGACCGGCTTCTCCACGTAGACGTCCTTGCCGGCCTGCATGGCCCAGACGGCGGCCAGGGCGTGCCAGTGGTTGCAGGTGGCGATCGAGACCACGTCGAGCGCCTTTTGGTCGAACACCCGCCGCATATCCTGCACGGCCTTCGGTCGGCTTCCCTGCCGCGCAGCAACCCCCCGAGCCACGCGCTCCGCCCGATTCAAATCAGCGTCGCAAACAAACGTCAACTCACAGTCCTTCCTCCCCGCGTATGCCGCCGCATGCGCCGATCCCCTTCCTCCGGCGCCGATCAGCGCCACGTTCAACTTCTCGTTTGGGCTCGCACTCCGCGCCCGCGCCTCCTGCGGCCGAACTATCGGCGTACCAGCCGCCGCCGTAGCGGCCAGCATCGAACGGTAGAGGAATCGTCGCCGAGTGACGGGCATGGTGGGTCTCCGTGGGCAAGCGGTCAGCGTGACGTCTCGTTGGGCGAATCGGTCGCCGTCTTCACAGGTCGTGCATCAATGGCCAGATCGTCGGCCTCCGGGTCGCCCTCACAATCGTTGCAGCCGCCATCGTCGATGCCGTTGGGCCCCAGACTGTAAAGGAGGTACCCGTCGGCCGTACTCTCGTAGCGGAGTTCCTTCTCCGTGAACAGATCCTCCGGCACCTCCTCGACGAACCGTGGGCTGAGATCGTCCAACCGTTTGGGATACCGTCCCCGCATGCCTCGATATTCCGTCAGAGCGTAGGCGAGTTCGGCAAGTTGCAGCCGCATGGTGGCTCGATCTTCCTCGGCCATCAGGACCTGAAAGGCCGGCGTGACCAAGCCGAACATGAAATGCGTCACGTCGTCAGCGGTCGTCTCCGGCGGGAAGACGCCGTACGACAGAGACATCACGTACGAAGGGTCGTCCTTCAGTTGCCAGTCGGCCAATTGGCTCATCAAGGCACAGTTACTGTGGAGCCCTGCCGCTGCCCGAGTGCGTTGCGGCCGCGTGCGATAACTACACGCTGCTACCACGCGGTCGTACCAGAAATTCACCTCGGCAAGCACTTCGTTGAAGTCTACCGATTCGTTGTAGACCCAGGTTCCGGGGAACGCGCTGGGCTTGTGATCGGGATTGACGGCGTCTTCGTCATCGTTGAGGAACGAGATCCATCGCGTCCAATCGAACATGGCCCGCGGTCCGCCCACGGCGGTCACGCGGACGATATCCAGGGCCATGTAGCGTTCGGATCGCTCGATCTTCTCGGCAATCCGCGGCATTGGAGGAAGCTCTCGCAGGGCAGTTCGCAACCGCCTCGCCTGCCGAGGCGTGAGAGCGCCGCAATGCGCGAACACACGGTCTCCCACACAGGCCATCGAGCTGATTCGCATGGCGCGTAGTGCATGGATCAAGGTCGGCCCTTGCCCGACCAGCCGTGCCAGACGATGACATACCAGTAAGTCCTCGGCCGCCTCGTCGAGTTGCCCCTCCCCCAAGCCGAGCATCGCCCGCGCGCAAAGCAGGTTTGCCGCTTTGGGCAGCAGGGGTGCGGTGGGCGTCGTAGTGGCAGCCACCATAGGGAAAGGCACCGACTCCGTCTCGACCAGCGGCGAGTAGTATCGTGGACGCTGTGTGGCCTCGACGATCAGTCGTAGCGGCTGGTCGTTGGCTTCGAGCCATCCGGCCAGAGCGGGAAACTCGGCCTTCGTCCACGGCCGCTGTAGGGCGTCTTGGTACTTCTCCCACGGGTCAGCAACCCCGTCGCTTTCGGCTGTCCCGTCGCCTTCGGCCCCGCGGCTCGTGAGGTATTCACCGAGCGAGACGTAGTACGGCCCATCGTCAGGCAGCGGCGCGATACCCAGAAGCCGGAAGAACCGATCGCGATCCTCCTCGGCAAGCTCGCCCGGTCCCATCGCCCGCCACAGCAGGACCGCCGCGTTGTTCTCCGGTGTCACGCCCTGGCTGTGCCGGGCGTTCAGCGCCGCGACGTAGTCCACCGACCCGTCCGCACGCAGCGGGCCGAGCAATCGCGTGGTCTGCTCGGAAACGTCGATCGGGAATCGAGGGCCCATTGGCCGTGGCGGTACAATTCCCGGCTCGACAAGAGCCTCGCCGGCCGGCGGATCGTGAGCGGATTCTGGCGGGGGATCGACAGCTTCGGCAGGGGGATGCACGTCAGCCGGCGTCTCGGTCCGGGTCGCCGCAAAGAAGCTATCGAGTTGCGGTGCCTTCTCTTGCGCTTTGGCGAAGTCCGCGGCAGCCTCGTCGTGCTGGCCGAGAATCGTCCGGATGCTCCCGCGCAGGACGTTTCCGGAAGGCAACGTCGGCTCGAGCTTCAAGTACCGCTCTGCATCGGCCAGTGCCGCCGGCACGTCTCGCTTCATCAGATGGGCAACCGCCCGAAGCTCGTATGCACGGGCGAACTCGGGAGCCAGCCGCAACGCCTTGGCTGCGTCGGCCAGAGCCTGCTCCGGCTCTCGATGCATGACTCGGGCCCATCCGCGCATCACGTGGCCGTCGGGCCAGGCCGTTCTGAGACGAATCACCTCGGTGAAGTCAGCGGCAGCCTGATCGTACTTGGCCAACGTCATCCAACACCGGCCACGGTCCTGGTAAGCGCCGGCGGAATTCGGGTTGACGCGGATAGCTTCGCTGAAATCGGCGATTTGCCGTTGCAGATCGCCCTTCATCCGCCAGACGTAGGCGCGTGCCACGTAGAACGCCTCCCGGTTCGGATCGACGCGAATCGCCTCGCTGTAGCCGGCGATCGCGCCGTCGAGGTCACCCGTCTCTCGGCATAGAACGGCACGGTTGACGTAGCCCTCGAACGTCTGCGGCTCAAGGCGGATCGCCTCATCGAAATCGGCCATCGCCTCGTCGAATTGCCACAGCGACTTGTGGATCATCCCACGGTTGCGATAGGCGCCGGCCAGTTTGGGGTCGATGCGAATCGCCGCGCTGAAGTCGGCCAGGGCCTTCTCGTCGTCGCCTTGCGAGTGCCATGCCAGACCGCGGCTATTCAACGCGGCGGTCGATTTCGGGTCCAGGCGGATCGCTTCGGTGAAATCGGCGATGGCCCGATCCGTGTCGCCCTTATCTTGCGACACCAGCCCGCGGTTGCGATACGCCGCGGCCAACTTCGGAAACGCGCGAATAACCTCCCCGCAGATCGCGATGGCCCGGTCGTATTCCCCCACCGTCTGCCAGGTGGCGCTCTGGGTCAACGCCGAGCGAGCGGCAGTCTCGCGGTCCGCTCGGGAGAGCTTCCCGATGGGCACGTCCACGGTCCGGCCGTTGCGCTCTTGGAGCCGTACCTTGCCGTCGCGAAGCTCGATAAACTCGGCCTCCGTGCGGTGGCGGCCGGTGACGTCCGTCCAGGTCCGCACGGGCAGACGGACGGTGGCCGACTCCCCAAACGGCGACTCGGTCTCCGCCGCCGTGGCGGACAATACAACCGACGCTGCGGCCGAGGCCACGACTGAAAGGAGTACCTTGCCCATGCTCCGCGCCGCGGCCTTCGGTATTGCCCGCGGCGCGTGCGTCTCTTGCTCCCGCTTCCCGCTCTTAGCCATGACGAATCCCCGTACGATGAAAATGCTCCACACCCACGCAAATCGTACCCCAGGCAAGTGCCGATCGCAAGGCTGCTCGCTTGACAACGCCCCGGGCCGCGGTTATTGATAGGAGATTCTGCCTTCCACCGGACCTGCCAATCTGAACACTCTGGAGAAACGCCATGCGAAAACGCCCGAGACCATTCTGGATCTCTTGTATCCTGCTGGGCTTGATGACCGCGACATGTGCGACCGCTACGGCCGCCGACGACGCGCCGTCGGAATTGCGATTTGCCAAGATCTTTACCGACCACATGATCTTGCAGCAGCAGAAGCCGATCGTGGTTTGGGGTTGGGCTTCGCCCGGGGAGGACGTGGCGGTGACGTTGACGCAGGATCGGGCGGTGGGCGAAGCGGCGATGGCTCGGGTGTTTGAACTGGCGGCGGAACGGAACATCCGCCGGCCGCCGGCACCGGAAGATGACGGCAGCTATGCGGTGACCGTGCAATACGTCGAGAAGAACGCGCCGAAGATCCGCCCGCAGACCGTCGAAGCCAAGGCCGACGCGGACGGCCGTTGGTCGGTCGAGTTTGCCCCGGCGGCGGCCAGCTTTCTGCCGACCTGGATCGTGGCGAACTGCGGCGAACAGATCGTCGGGGTGCAGGACGTGCTGATCGGCGAACTCTGGGTCTGTGCCGGGCAGAGCAACATGGGCTGGGGTAACTTCAACCGCAAGGATCGCGAGGCGGCCTCGGCCGATTTCCCCGGACTGCGATACGTCGTGTGGGACGATTCCTGGTACCTGCCGCTGGACGACCTGCGGCGCGACGTTCGCTGGCAGGTTTGCACGCCCGAAGCGGCCGAGCAGTTTTCGGCCGTGCCGTATCTCTACGGGATGTTCCTGCACCGCTACTTGAAGGTGCCGGTGGGGATCGTGAACGTCGCCCGGGGCGGAACGCTGGGACAAACCTGGTGCATGCGGGAGCAACTCGAATCGGTCGACAACGAGATCATCCACACGGTGCTGGCCGATTACGACGCCCAGACGGCCACGTGGGACGATCCGCAGCAGGTCGAGCAGATCATGGCCGATTGGGAGAAGGCTTGCGATCAGGCCCGGATCGACCACGAAGCGAAGGTCGCCCAAGCCAAGGCCGACGGCAAGCCCAAGCCGCGGCTGCGGCTGCCGAACAAGCCCGGCGATCCGCGCAGCGGCTGGAGTCCACCGGCCGGGCTGTTCAATGCCACGATCATGCCGATCCGCCACCTGGGCATCCGCGGCGTGCTCTACTATCAGGGGGAGAACAACAACTTCATGCGTTGGACGCGCTACGAATACACGTTCCCGCGCGTGCCGGCCTCGTTCCGCCAGGCGTTCGGCGACCCCGAGTTGCCCTTCGGCTGCATCAGCCAACCCGGCTGGGGCACGTTCGGGTTGGATCCGGAGGTCGCCACGATCGCCGAGGGCTACGCGATCGTCCGCGACATCCAGCGGCGGGCATTGGCCGACGACCCCAACGCAGGCATGATCGCCACCTATCCCACCGGTAATTCGTACATCCACCCGGGTGAAAAACTGCCGGTGGCCGAGTATGCCTCGCTCTGGGCGTTGGCCAACGTCTACGACCAGCCGGTCGTGCATCGGGCGAATGATTACCGCGAGATGAAGAAACGGGACAACATAATCTACCTCTTCTTCGACAGCGATCCGGTCGTCTACGAGCGATGGAAGCACATCGAGAACAACGCCTATTGGCAGGTGCTGCCGTGCCCGCGAGAAGGCAACGCGGAGTTCCAAGGATTTATCATCGCCGACGGCGACCGGCGGTGGTATCCGGCCAAGGCCCGGCACGCGAGGCTCGACGGGAAGCCTTGCATTGAAGTCTACAGCGACTTGGTCGACGATCCGACCGCCGTGCGTTACGGCTGGGCCAACTGGCCGACCGGCAACCTGGTCGGCCGCAACCGCCTGCCGATGCCCACCTTCCGCACCGACGACTGGCCGATTCCGCGAGGTGTCAATTTCACGAAAGAGGCCGAGCAGCAATGCCGCGAGGTGCTCAATCAACTCAAGGCCGAAGGCGAGAAGCAGGCCCTAGACCGCAAGATCCGCCAGATGCAGGTCGATCTGCCGAAGCTCGAAACGGAGTTGCAGCTTCGCAAGAATGAAAGCCCCAAGGGACTGATCCAGAGCAAGATTGCCCGGCTCGAAGCGATTCTCGATGAGTTTCAGAAAGACCAGTGGCTCTCGCGTCGCATTGCAGGCGAACACGTCGAATTGGGCGAGGAACTCGAAGCGGCGCGAAAAGTCGTCGACGCGTTGAAGTCTCGGGCGGCGGCGATTGAAGAAGAGCGGTGACACGGGTTGGCCGAAGGCCTTCTTCACCGTAGCCCGGGGCAACGCCCCAGGAGGTCAATGCAAAGGACGAGCATCTTGGCCGAAGGCCATGCTCACCGATTACGGGCGCGTGTGATTATGGCCTTCGGCCAGAGGGTCGAATTGGTGACCGTCTTCCTGGGGCGTTGCCCCAGGCTACGGTGAGCATGGCCTTCGGCCAAGAGAGAATGGTGGATACCGATGAGCCGATCTTTGACAACATGGCTATTCCTGGTGTTGACGTGTCTGGCGTGGTCCATGGCTAAAGCGGAAACGAGCGAGACCACTGCCGCCACAAGAATCCACAGCGTTACCGACATCTCGCACAGCTTCTCGTTCTACTTCGACGGCCGCTTCGGCGGCAACTACATCACGTCGCAAGGCGGCGCCGACGCGCGCAACTGGGCGACGCTTCACGAAGCCGATCTGAGCAACGCCAACCTGCTGGTGCTGCAATCCGGCGGCACGCCCTGCCCTTATACGGCGGAGGACGTGGCGGCGGTCCGTCGTTTTCTGGAAAGCGGCGGAGGCGTCGCCGTGCTGGGCGATTATGCGACCTTTCGCGATGAGAAGACCTATCGACTGAACGAACTGTCCACCGCCTTCGGGGCCGAGTTTGTCGACGTGAAGGCGGTCGGGCCGCTGACGCCGGCGGACGAGTTGGCTGCCACGGAAGTGAAGACTTACGGCGGCAAGACCGTGAAGCTGGCAGACCCCTCCGCATGGGACGTCTTGATCCGCGACGCCGAGGACCGTGCGGTGATGGCCCGGCGTGCGGTGGGCAAGGGAAGCCTGTTGGTCGTCTCCCGGGCCCTCTCGGGCCGCCAGCCGGACGCCAAAGACCCCATCAACGCCGGCATCTGGCAGCCGGTGCTGGCGAAGCTGGCCGCCGGCAAGCGAGTCGATCCCACGCAGCGGCCGCGGAGCACGATGCCCGAGAACGTTACCGACAAAGGCGGGCTGGAGATTCAATGCTCTGATTACCTCCAGCCGATGGCCGACGAGATCTTCGAGATCTACGAGAAGGCCCACCCGCGGATGGCCGAGATTCTCGGCGTTCCGCCCAACGAAGGCATGCTCAAGCGGCTGATCCTGCTGCCCACCGGCGGCGGCGGGTTTTCCAGCGGCGAGGCAATCGGGTTGGGTGTCTGGTGGGGCGATTTTCCCAACCGGCGGTACGGCATGGTGGAATTGCTCGGGCACGAAGCGACCCACAGTTGGGTGCTGCCCTTCGGCGAGCCGATGTGGAACGAAGGCATCGCCACGTACGTAGGCATCCTGCTAGGGCGCGAGTTCGGCTACAATGAAGAGGCCGACGCCACGCTGAAAGGCTGGATCGACGGGGCCAAACGCCACGATCCCGACATGACCAAATACGATCCGGCCCAGGGCAAGGACGTGCCACACGTGGTCCGCATGGCCAAGCCGATGTGGATCTTCGAAGAGCTGCGGCGCCGGCAGCCCGACCTGCTGCAGCGGTACTTTCGGGCGAAACGCCGATTGATCGACCCGAAGAAGATGAAGCGCTATACGGCCGACGATTGCGTCGCCGTGCTGAGCATCGCCGCCGGCCGCGACCTGTTCGGTTGGTTCCGCTCGCTGGGGATCGACGTGGATCGATCGAGGACGTCGGTCGCGGATCGTTGAGTGCTTCCGTATCCTCTCACAGAGTTGGCGACAAGAGGAACGCGACTCAGCGGAGCGAGGAACGCGAGACAAGTAGCGAGGCCGACGAACCGCCAATGACCCCGAAGGGGTCGAACATCACAGCCCGGGGTCGCGCAGCGCACCCCGGGACAGTGACGCGAATCAGGCGGAAAAACCCTTCGGGCCAGCCCTTCCAAGGTGATCTTTGCGGTTGTTGATAGCAAG
>CAYYNP010000239.1:0-15367 GCA_964472545.1 uncultured Planctomycetaceae bacterium
CGACGGAGCCAGTCCCCTTTTTCGGGCTCCCGCACACTTTGCAGTTCTCCTGAGGGGCAGAGGGGTCTTTGGAAGCGTCCCCGTACCCTCCGGAATCTCCCGCTCCCCAGCTCTCCCCGACCGCCACCTTCCTCTGGGGGGAGTGGTTGGTTCATTTGTGCCAGCCTCGCTACGAGCGGCGCGAAATCGCCACCCCAGTCGACCTGGTTTTCCCATACTTCCCTGTGAGCCTCGGTTTCTTGGTAGATTTTCCGGATTAGGCAGGATTTGACGGCGGATTCGGCCGAAAGAGAGAGTGCGGCGACCGTAGGGGCCACATCCCTACCTCACATGCCGCGCACCTTTCATCCCAACCTACTCCACTCATTTCCTGCTCACCTCATCCGACTCCTATCTCGGGCTGAGCCATTCATCGGGCCGGCCCTGACGGACGCCCCGGTCCGACACGGCTTCTGAAATCCCCAACACACCCATAACCGAAAACGCACTCGCCCCCGGGTGCGGCCCATGCCCCATGCACGCGCCACCGACGAACGATCGCCCGCTTAGGCCCGATTCACCGATGTCCGCATTGCCGATCGCGGCTCGCATGCCGAGATGGCGCCGCGTCGTTTCGGCGGCCATCGCGCTGGCGATGTTTGCATCGCTGGGATGTGCGGGCGGACGTTACGCTCCCACGGAATTGCCCGCGGAGTTTCTCGCGGCGCCGGTCGAAAACGCCCACGCGGCCGACCTCTCCCGATTTGGCGGTCCGGTGACCGACAACGAGATCATCGGCACCGGCGACGTATTGAAGGTCTCGCTGGCGGCCGGATTGGACGCGGAAGACGTGGCCACGTTTTTCCTCCGCGTCGGCGAAGACGGCACGGCGTCGTTGCCCGAGGTTGGGCGGCTGCAGTTTGCCCGCTTGCACGTGATGCAGGCCGAACAGCAACTCGCTTCGGCCTGTGTGCATCGGGGGCTTTATCGCCAACCGCACGTGACCGTGGCCATCGAGAAACAGCAAGTCAACCGCGTGACCGTAGTCGGCGCGGTGAACGAGCCGGGCATTCAGGAGTTGCCGCGTGGATCGAGCTATCTGCTCTCCGCAATCGTCTCGGCCGGCGCACTAGCCGACGACGCGGGCACGAACGTGCAAATCCGTGTGCCGTCGGCACAGGAACGATCGCCACAGGGACGATCGGCGCAGGGTCAACTGGCCCAGCGCGACCCGATTACCGGCGTGCAACTCGTGAGCAACACGGAGCCGGCCGGCAATCAACTCGTTTGTTTGAACTTGGCCGAGGCGGTCAATCAGGGCAGCGGCGGTCATTACCTTCCCGACGGCAGCGTGGTGACCGTCGAGCGGCGGCTGCCCGAGCCGATCCAGGTGATCGGTCTGGTCCGCACGCCCGGGCAATACGAATATCCCACCACGCACGAGCTTCGCCTGTTCGGCGCGTTGGCCCAGGCGGGCGGTTTGTCGCAGAAGCTGGCCGACGAGGTGCTGGTGATTCGCCGCAATCGGGAAGGGACGGGCTACGCCTACATCGAGATCAGTCTCTCGTCGGCCAAACAGAACGCCGACGAGAACCTGCTGCTGGCGCCGGGCGACGTGGTGAGCGTGGAACGCACGCCGATCACGGCGGTGTCCAGCGTGTTGACCAGTGTGATTCGGTTTGGCATGAGCGCAAGTGTGCCGATGTTCTAAGACGCATCTGCAATGGAACGAGGAAACGTGAACTCAATGGCAGAGCCTTTACCCCCCACCGCGGCGATTCCCGGTCCGACCACCGAGATTCATCCCGTCCAGACGATCCTGCGGTTTCTCCGCGCGGTGCGCTACCGCTGGAGCGTGGTGGCGGTATGCGCGGCGGTGAGCGTGCTGCTGGGAGGGCTCTACTACTTCACCACGCCTCGGGTCTACGAGTCGCGTGCGTCGTTGTTGGTGATGCAGGTACGGCCGGAGGATTGGTCGACGACGATGTCGGGCGAGAAGCAAGCCCGGGACCTGATGGCGACCTACCGAAACATGCTCAGCAGCGAGGTGGTGCTCGAGGCGGCGGTGGCGCAGCTCAAGCCGGAGGAGCATCCCGAACTGAAGCAAGCCGGCCGCGACAGTTGGGCGAAGGTGATCGCCAAGCATCTAAGCGTCAGTGCGCGGCGCGACACGAACATCCTCGACGTCAGCTACCGCTCGGAAAGCCCCGAGGCGGCCGCGGCGGCCGTGGCCAGCGTGCTGGACGCCTATCAGAAATTCATGGACGAACTGCACAAGTCGTCGGCGGCCGAGGTACACGAGATCTTCACCAGCCAGAAGGCGGAACACGATCGGCAAGAGACTGCGAAGAAGGCCGAATTGGCCGCGCTGAACGCCGAGGCCGGAGACGTGGGTATCAAGGACAAGGAAGACGGAATCAACGTGGTCGACAAGCGGGCAATCAGTCTGAACGACGCCTACATCGCAGCGCGAGCGCAGCGGCTCGAAGCCGAGGCGGAGTGGACCGCCGTCGACCGCGCCATCCGCGAGGGTGCAGACCTCCGCCAATTCGCCGTGGCGATGTTCGATACGGCCGGTCAGGAAATGCTCCGCCAACGATTGGGCGTGGGAACGACCGACGCCCAGACGGTCTCCCGCGTCAGCCAGCAACTCCTCGAAGATCGGGCAAAGCTCCAGGCCGAGTCGCAACTCTACGGCCCGGCCAATCGTCGCGTGCTCGAGATCCAGCAGCGGATTCAATCGGCCGAACAGTTCCTCCAGAACTGGCGTGCGCTGGGCCAAAGCCAATCCGACGAAATCAGCAACGAGGAGTTGGCGCCGCTGTTGTATCAGGCCGCCAGCCAGCGGTATCAGCGGGCGAAGGCGCACGAAGAGGCAATCTTCACCAGCTACGAAGAGCAGAAACGGCGGGCCATCGACGCGAAACGCATGTCGGACAAGCTGGTCGCCGTGCAGGACGACCTCGACCGCATCAAACAATACCGGGACGTGATCGCCCAACGCATCAAAGACGTCAATATCGGAAAAGACGGCAATCCGATTCGGATGCGGGAGCTCGACAAATCCGAAGTCGCCAAAGGCGCCGTTTGGCCCCGAGTGCTTCCCGTCGGCTTCCTCTCGATGATCCTCGGCCTGGGGCTGGGGCTGGCGATCGTCTATCTGCAAGAATTGCTCGACGACCATTTCCGCTCGCCGGAAGAACTGCAACTCCATCTGGGCGTACCCGTGTTGGCCATGGTGCGGCGAATGGAAACGCTGGCCGACTGCGGCATCGAAGCGGTCAACGTGCACATGAAACCGAACGCTCCGGAGGTCGAGGCCTTCCGCACGCTGCGAACCGCCCTGGCACTGGCCGGCGACGGTGCCCAGCGGTTGGTCATCTCCAGCAGCGAGCCGGGCGACGGAAAGACCACCGTGGTCGTAAACCTGGCCACGGTTTACGCCCAGTCGGGCAAGCGGACTCTGTTGATCGACGCCGACATGCGGCGCCCGGGCTTGACGCCGCTGTTGGATCTCCGCTCGGAACACGGCCTCTCGATGGTCCTTCGCAGCGACGGGCCGATCGGCGAGGCGGTGGCCGAAAACATGCGGCCGGGGATGGCCGAGAATCTCGACGTGCTGCCCTCCGGACCACGGCCGAGCAACCCCACCGAGCTGCTCGCCGGCGAGCGGTTCCTCGAATTCCTGGCCTGGGCCGAAGTCCATTACGACCAAATCCTCATCGACAGCCCGCCGGCCATGGTCAGCGACACGGCCATCATCGGCCGGCTGGTCGACGGCGTGTTGCTGGTCGTTCAGCCGCAGAAGAACCGTCGGCGAGGGCTGATCCGGGCGGCCGAGAGCTTCCCCGCTTTGGGCGTCGACGTGCTGGGCGTGGTGGTCAATCACGTCACGCCGGAGAACGACAAGAGCTACTACGGATACGGTTACGGATACGGTTACGGATACAGCTACGGATACGGCCACGACGACGATGAAGACGGCGACGTGCAAGTCGAAGCCGGCGAGTCGTCTTCCGTACGGCCGTCTTCCGTACGGCCGTCGTCCGTACGACCGTCGCCCAGGCCACGGCGTGAGGCCGCTTGATCGGGAAACATCGCAGTATGTCCGAGGGAATCTCGATACCGCCGCAAGCGACCGCCGTCGATAGCCCCGTGCCGGGCCGCCCCACGTCAGACGGCCGGTGGCCGCAACGGCTGCTACTCGCAGCGGTCGACCTCGGCCTTGTCGCCACGATCTTCGCCGTGCCGTTGATCCTCGGCGGACGCATCGCCGCGGGGCAATTGGTGCTAGTAACGCTTGCTGCTTTCGTGGCCGTCTGCTGGTGTCTGCGACAAGCCGTCATTGCCAGAGCGGCGCGAAACTGGACCCGTTCGACGGCCGACTGGCTGCTGCCGGCCGTGCTCGTTCTGGTCGCCGTGCAACTCGTGCCGTTGCCGCCGTCGCTGCTGGGCAACCTCTCGCCGAACGTCTACGAGACCTTGCCGCTTTGGGCACCGGCTACAGAGGCCGCCCAAACCGAGACTTCCGCCACCGAAACTGCCAAGGCGGAGACTTCCGCCACCGAAGCCCCCACCACAATGGGCACCTGGGCCACGCTTTCGTTGACCCCGGTGGCCACGCGCAACGCCCTGATCTTGTTGCTGGCCTTCGTCCTGCTATTCCTCACCACCGTGCAGCGCGTGCAGCGGGTCGAAGACGCCGAACGGATCATCCGCTGGATCGCCGTCGCGACGGTCGTGATGGCCGCCTTTGCGCTGCTGCAATTCCTGACCGCCAACGGCAAGTTTTTCTGGTTCTACGCCCATCCGTACAGCGATACGCAAAAGTGCATCCAGGGCAGTTTCACCAACCGCAACCATTTCGCCCAGTTCATGGCATTGGGCATCGGACCGCTGGCCTGGTGGGTCTTCGACGCCGTCCGCCGCAAGCGGCAGAAGATCGAAGCCTACGGGCGTCGGGCGGCCGCCGGCGCCGACGTCGTGATCGCCTTGCGGGCGATGGGCCTGGGGCTCTGCATCTTCGCCGGACTGCTGACGACTTCCCGAGGCGGGGCGATGGCGATCTTCCTGGCGTCGGTCGTCTGCCTGTTGATCCTCTACCGCGGCTCGCTGATCCGCCCCAAGACACTCATGACCGCCGTCGGTATCGGGACGCTGGTGGGGGCCGGCTTGTTCATCTATGGCTATGAATCGCTGGCCAACCGGCTCGACGACTTCGAGTCGCTCGACGAACTCGACAAGACACAGGGCCGCCGCAAACTCTGGAAGGCCGATCTCGTGGCCGCCTCGAAATTCGCCCTGACCGGCACCGGTCTGGGGAGCCACGGCGAGGTCTCCCCGATGATCGTGCAAAACGAGGCCACCGGCCGCGGCGTCGAGTACACCCACGCCGAAAACGGCTACGTGCAGGTCGCCATGGAAGGCGGCGGGCCGGGGTTTGTGCTGGCCCTGGTGGCCGTGGGGCTGTGTGTCTTCTGGTGCGTCGCGTCGATCGGCAAAGGAACATCCCCCCGAATCCTGCTTTGCATCGCCGCCGTTGCCCCGGCATTGGCCGCCAACTTCGCCCATTCGCTGACCGATTTCGTTTGGTACGTTCCCGGCTGTATGGTCGTGGTCGTTTTGCTGGCCGCCTGTGCCTGCCGCGTGTGGCAGCTTCGACGCGAACAACGGGGAACGCCGATCCGGCGGGCCTCGCTCTCGCGAATCGGTTGGGCGGCCGCGTCGATCTGTCTGGTCTTTGGCGGCTACCTGATGGCCGACAACCGGTTTCGTGCAGCCCGGGCGGAGCCGCACTGGAACCGCAGCCTCGTCTTGCGGCGCGAATACGCCGAGTGTGAGCCGGCCCAGCGTCGTGCCGCATTGGTGGCCATCGCGAACGAACTGGCCGCCGTCGTCGAGCATCAACCCGACCACGCCCGGGCCCACGTGCAACTGGCCGAAACGCACCTGCGGCTGTTCGATCTTCCGGAGAATACGAAAGTCACCGCGATGGGCGTCGATCAGGTCCGCGACGCCGTGCTGGCGTCGAACTTCGCCACGGCCGCCGAGATGCACGATTGGCTCTCGCAAGCGTTCGGCCGACGTAGCGGCCACCTCACGGCGGCCCTGCACCACGCCCGCCGCGCGTTGCGGTCGTGCCCGTTGCTGGGCGAAGGATACGTCTATTTGGCCGACGTCTTGTTTCTCGATGGACCGCGACGACAAGCCAAGATGGCTTGCATCGAGCAGGCGATGCGGGTGCGGCCGTTCGACGGGGCCGTGTTGTTTGCCGTGGGCCAAGAGGCCGCACTGGCCGGTAATGCCGAGATGGCATTCGACGCCTGGCAGCGATCGTATGCGCTTGGCCCCATCCATCAGCAACGCCTGCTGGATCATCTGGCGGCCGGTGTACGAGTTGCCGTATTCATCGAGTCGTTTCCCTCCGATCGGGAGGCATTGAAGCTGGTCGTCCGCCAGTACCGCGAGTTCGATCGCCACTATCGCGAACTCGACGGCCAATATGGCGAACTCGATCCCGACGACGAGCGCTGGGGCGATCTGCCCTATGCCGTCGGCTGCTATGCAAAGTGCTGCGAGCACGACGCAAGACAGGATCGAGGGCAGACGAACGCGAAACGCTGGATGGAGGCGGCTGCGGCGTACGCCGAGTTGCAGAACTTGCCGGAGCGACTTCGATGCCTACGCTGGGCAGTCGAACTTCGGCCGTACTTCCTACCCAGCCGTCGGGCACTGGGAGATTGTCTTTACCAACTCGGCGAGTACGAGGAAGCCGAAGAGCATCTGAAGTGGTGTCTGCAACGACGCCCGCACGACAAGCAGCTTCAGGCCCAAGTGGGGAAAGCCGTCGACGCCCGGCTGCGTGTCTCGGCCCGATCCGGCCCGGATGTGCATTCCATCCCGGGCATGCATTGAGCGAACGGAGTGATTGTGATGTCGAATTCCGCCCTGCTATCGGCCACCGGCAATCGTGCCTCGTGGCGTCCGAGCCACGCGGCCAGTGATCGGCCGCGGCTTACGCTGCACCGCGCGCCGGCCGAACCCGGTCCTTGGGACTATCTGATCGTCACGGCCTCCAATCGAGCCCAGGCCGACGCCTACGAATCGCAACTCCGCGTTCGCCGCGAGCAGGGCCTATTCGGCGAAATCGGCCAGGTGCTCGTGGTGGCCGATCCCGACGGCGTGCGAATCGGCAGCGGCGGCAGCACGCTGTTGTGCCTGATGGAGGTGCTGCGGCGCGAGTTGGCGGACGATCCGCCGTCGCTGAGCGATCCGGCCGCGTGGCAGCAGACGCTGCGGCGGCTGCGGATTCTCATTCTCCACGCCGGCGGCGACTCGCGGCGGCTGCCCGCCTACGGCCCGTGTGGAAAACTCTTCGTGCCGGTGCCCCACGACGACGGTGTGTTTTCCACGCTCTTCGATCGGCAACTGCCGACCTATCTTTCGCTGCCGTCGACCGCGGCGGGCAACGGTCAGATCGTGATCACCTCCGGCGACGTGCTGATCGGCCTCGATCCGTCGGAGATACGCTTTGCCGACGAAGGGATTACGGGATTGGGATGCCGCGCTCCCGCGCAGGTCTCCGCGAAACACGGCGTCTTCGCGTTGGGGCCGGACGGCCAGGTCGATCGGTTCCTGCAAAAGCCGTCGGCCGAACAGCAGATTGGCCAAGGCGTGGTCGACCGCGACGGCCGATCCATACTCGACATCGGAGTGATGAACTTCGACGCGGCCACCGCCGTCACACTCTTGCAGGCCGTTTGCCCGACGCTCGACGCCGGTGGCAAACACGGCTTTCAGGGCCCGGTGGGTGAAGCCGTCGTCGACTTCGGCCTGGACTTCTATTGCGAAATCGCCTGTGCGTTGGGACGGGAAACCACGGCGGACGACCATGCGGCCGCGGCGCGGGTCGGCGGTTCACCGTGGGACGACATGCGGCTGTCCGACGTCTTCGACTGCCTGCGCGAGACGGCGTTGCACGCCCACGTGCTTTCCGAGTGCGAGTTCCTCCACTTCGGTACCTCCCGGCAACTGCTCACCAGCGGCGTCCAACTCACCCGGCGCGACGGTGGGCTGGCCGGGGCCGAGAGTTGCCTGAGCATCAACAACGAAACGGCCGACGGCGGCCGAATCGCGGGCCAAGACGCCTGGGTCGAGGGATGCCGCATTCGCGCGACGTTGACGCTGGCGGGCGAGAACGTGGTGGTCGGTGTCGACGTCGACGAGGCGTTGAGCCTGCCGCGTGGGGCCTGTCTCGACGCAATCGCCGGACACGATCGCCGCGGCCGAGAAGTCGCGTTCGTTCGCTGCTACGGCATCGACGATGATTTCAAGACGCCCGCCACCGGACAGCCGACCTATTGCGGGCAACCGCTCGACGCCTGGCTCGCCGCCGTTGGGGCCACGGCCGACGACCTCTGGGATGAGCAGATCCCCCCGCAGCAGCGGAGTCTCTACAACGCGAAGATCATCCCCGCCGAACGCGACGCGGCCGGCTTCCGCCGCTGGCTGTGGGTTTTCCGTCCGTCCGAAGCGACCGAGCAGCAAAAGGCGAACTGGCTTGCGGCCGATCGAACCAGCTTTGCCGAGATGACGTCGCTGACCGACAACGATGCGTTCCACCACCGTCGGGCGGCGATCCGTGCCGAGGCGTTTCGTCGTTCGCTCGATCGGCTGTTCGATCGCGATAGCGATCTCTCCGCGGCGGAGCTGGCCTTTCTGCTACGGCACTGCGAAAACCGCACGGGTTGGGTGGCCGAGATGTTGGCCGAGGCCCATCGCCGCTTTCTGCACGTGCAGCCGGCCGGCAAACTGGAGTCGCTGGTCCTGCCGCGAATGATCCACACGCTGGGATCGGCAGTCGCTCGGTTGGCCGACACGGAAGACACGCCGCTTGGCGAAGTCCTCCCCGGCCTCGACGCGGCACTGCCGGACGACGTGGCCGCATGGCTGGAAACGTTCGAGCTTCGCCCCGTCAAAGACGCCGCGATGACCGCCGCCCGTTGGGCCGATCGTGCCCGCACGGCCGCCTTCGCACACCTCGGCCGTGCGATCATCGGCAGCGGCACGCCGGCGGCGGCCACGCCCACCAACGCACTCCGCCGCGACGAGGTCGTCTGGGGTCGGGCTCCGGCGCGGCTGGACCTCTGCGGCGGATGGACCGACACGCCGCCCTACGCCTTGGAACACGGCGGCTGCGTGCTCAATGTGGCCGTCGACCTCAACGGCCAGCCGCCCATCCAGACCTTCGCCCGGGTGATCGACGAGCCGGTGATCCGCATCGCCTCGATCGACCGCGGCACGCGAATCGAAATCGCCACGCTGGAAGACCTGCTCGACTTCCGTGAAGTCCGCAGCGAGTTCTCGCTGACCAAGGCCGCGCTGGTCCTCTCGGGCCTTTCGTCGGAAGCGGCAGCCGATCCGCGAAACGCCACGCTGGCCGACGTGCTGGCGGCCTTCGGCGGCGGGCTGGAAATCAGTACGCTGGCCGCCATCCCCAAAGGCAGCGGGCTGGGCACCTCGAGCATCATGGGCGCGGTGGTGCTGGCCGTCTTGCACCGCGTGATGGGACGCACGCTCGACCCGCGGGAGTTGTTCCATCGCGTGCTGCAACTCGAACAAGCGATGACCACCGGCGGCGGATGGCAGGATCAGGTCGGCGGGGTGGTCGACGGGCTGAAGCTGATCACCACCGAACCCGGCATGGTCCCCGACGCTTCGGTCGAGTTCGTGCCCGACGACGTGCTCCGCCCGGCCGACGACGGCGGCGTGACGCTGCTTTACTACACCGGCATCACGCGGCTGGCCAAGAACATCCTCGGCCAGGTGGTGGGCCGCTATCTCGACCGCGACCGCACGGCGATGTCTACGCTTTCGGACCTCGGCAACCTGGCCCCGGAAGTCTCCGCCGCCATGGCCCGCCGCGACCTGCCCACCTTCGGCCGCCACATCGACGAGGTCTGGCGCCTGAACAAGCAGCTCGACCCCGGCTCGTCGAACCCCGAAATCGAAGCCCTGCTGGCCCGCGTCCGCCCCCATCTGTTCGGCGCAAAACTCCTCGGTGCCGGCGGCGGTGGTTTCCTGCTGATGGTCTGCAAGTCGCCCGAAGACGCCGCGCAGGTTCGCCGTGACTTGGAAGCCGATCCGCCGAACGATTGCGCCCGGTTTTTCCAGTTTGGAGTGAATCACCAGGGTTTGCAGGTGTCGGCGTGTTGAGCCGGGCCGGAGCCCCGCGTTCTGCTGCGTGCTGGTGCGCTTGACGATTACTCTTGACCTCCGTGGCGTTCCCCGCTACAAGCCGCACTACGATGGCGGGCTAGCCTTCATCGGCCGCCCGGGCGACGTGTTGCACTGAACATTGGGGACGAGAAGCAGGCCCGACGTCACGGGAGAGGATACGGATGAGGCTCCTTAAGAGAATCCTGCTGTTCTTGTCGGTGGGCACCGTGTCGATCGTCCTCGCTGGTTGTTACGGCATTCGGTCGATCCGCTACGACCGCAGCCAACCTCCGTTCGACGAAACCCCAGAGACCGGCGCGCCGGTATCGGAGCTCGAGACCGCGCCCGCGTCGTCAACCGATGGCCTTCCGCGGCGAGAACGAGGATAGCCCCTTGTTCAACCGTCTCCGTTCTGCCGCCTTCGATGCCTACCGCCGTTTGGAGACGGGTCAGCATTCGCTGATGTACCTCTTCCTGGAGATCACGCGACGCTGCAATCTCTCGTGTTTGCACTGCGGCTCCGATTGCGGCCGGGAGGCAGCCGGCGAAGAATTGACCACCGAGAGTTGGCTGAAGATCGTGGAGGACGTTCGCGACAGTTTTGGCCCCCAGGTGATGCTCGTAATCACCGGCGGTGAGCCGCTGCTGCACCCTGAGCTGGAGCGAATCACCGCCCGAATTGCTTCGCTGTCGATGCCTTGGGGCATGGTAACCAACGGGCAGCTTCTCTCGCCGCTGCGATTGGCCGCGCTGATCGAAGACGGGATCGGCGCCATCACCGTCAGCCTCGACGGCCCCGAGGAGGCGCACGACAGACTGAGAAACCGGCCCGGCTCATTCGCGAAAACGCTGCAGGCGATGCGGCAAATCGGTGCGTCGGGAATTCCACAGGCCGACGTGGTAACCTGCGTTCATCCGGGAAACCTCGAGCTGCTGGACGCCACCGCGGAGATCGTTCTCGACTCCGGCATTCCCGCCTGGCGGCTCTTTCGCATCTTCCCTACGGGCCGGGCAGCCAGAGAGCGCCGGTTGTACCTCGATCGTGAGAAGACGTGGAAGATGCTTCGCTGGATCGAACACAACAAGCCACGGCTGGCCAAGCGAAGGCTCAGCGTCAATGCGTCCTGCGAGGGCTATCTTCCCTTCGCGTTCGACCGCCGCGTGCGCGACGTCCCCTTCTTCTGCCGAGCCGGCATCAACTTCGGTGCCATCCTGGCCGACGGCACGGTTACCGGCTGCTCGAACAATCACGCTTCCTTCAAGCAAGGCAACGTGCTCGAAAACAACCTGCGGTACATCTGGGACACCCGCTTCGAGGTCTTTCGGCAACGCCGCTGGTTGAGCGATACGAGCTGCGCCGATTGCCGGGAACTGAAGCGGTGCCGCGGCGGTTCGATCCATCTTTGGAAGCTGGGTGAACAATCGCCGGCTTTCTGCTACCTCCGAGATTCGGCCAAAGCGGCCTGAGTTCTCGTGGCTCCTCGTATTCTCCCGCATCTTGACAACCCTCGCTCCATCTGCTAGATTGTCACATAGAATTTCATTTCTGCTCGCGATCAGGCGTGGGCGGGCGGGCCGATCGCCCGGGCGGCATTCGCTGCGAAGGTGTGCGATGCAACGGCGCGACGGCAAGGCGTGGCTTCTGCTTGTCGGGGTAGTCGTTTGCGGTGTGGCTGTTGCCTACGCGGCCGTGCGTTTCTTCGGGTCGGACGGGGCGCCGGATTCCACGTTGGCCGATCTGGGCGACGTAACACAAGATCCCCAAACGCCGCTGCCGAAAAGTACCACGCCGGTCATCGAACCGACGCCCGCTTCGCCGACTCCCCAAGCGCCGCCGAGCGAGCCGCCGCTCGTTCCCCCCGAACCGCCGCTGTTGCCGCCCGAGCCGCCGCCCGAGCCGCCGGTGGTTCCGCCTGAACCTCCAACGCTGCCCACGGAACCTCCGCTGACGCCGCCTGATCCGCCTTCCGTCTTGCCGCAGCCGCAGGGGCCGATTCCCGCCACGGTGCAGGCCGCGAAGCAAGAGGCGCTCGGCGTGGCGGAGCAGATTCTGGCGGCCTTTCCCGACAACGTTCCGGTGATCGGGCTGATCGGGACCGTCTACGACCGTCACTTCGAGGCGGACAAGGCGATTGCCTGCTGGCGGAAGTGTCTGACGCTGGACGATCGGTGTGGCGACGCGTACCTGGCGCTGGGCCGCAACGCGTTTAAGGACGGCGAGTATCAGGAGGCCGCCGACTTGCTGCGAAAAGCGAGCGAACTGTCGCCCCGCCTGAAAGAGGTCTACATGCTCTACGGCGGCGCGCTGGTCGAACTGGGCCAGCCGGCCGAGGCCATCGCCGCGTTCGAGCGCGAGGCCGAGATTTCGCCCCAGAACGGCAAGAACCTCTTTCAACTAGGCCGGGCGTACCTGCAACTGAAGGACTACGCCAACGCGGTCGACGCCTACCAGCGAGCGCTGCAGCTCGCTCCGAACGAATCGAGCACCTATTACGCCCTGGTCACCGCCTATACGCGATGGGGGCGGCAAGACCTGGCGGCAGAATACCGCGAGAGATTCCAGACACTTCGCGCGGCCGAAGACGCGGCCGTGGTCGACGGCCGAGGCAAGCAGGACGATCTGGCCGCGGCACTGCGGCGGCTGGCAAAAACGCACGTCGACGCAGGGGGAGTCTACCGCATGCTTCGAGACGGACCGCGTGCCGAGCACCATTGGCAGCGGGCGGCCGCCCTCGACGCCGGCAATGCGGCCTGCCGCCAGCAGTTGGTCGTCTTCTATACCCAGCAGCAGCGCGACGCCCAAGCCGCCCGTGCCTGCGGTGAACTGACGAAGATCGATCAGAACAACGCCGACTATCGCCTGAAGTTCGGCTCATTGCTCGCCCGGCTAGGACAACTCGACGCCGCCGAGACCCAACTCCGCAAGGCCGCCGCGCTGGCGCCGAAGCGGGCCGCCGCCTATCGGGCGCTCGTGCAAGTGCTGCTGCTTGGCGATCGGCAGCCGTCCGACGCCCCGCAGCTTGCCGAGACGCTGGTCGGGCTCGAAGCGACCGCCGCCAACCACGCGCTGTTGGCCACCGTGCGTCAACGGGTGGGTGATCGGGCCGGGGCGCTGGCGGCAATCGAGCGGGCCGTCGAATTGGATCCGGCCAACGACGCGTATCGTCGCACACGAGATACACTTCAGCTAAGGAACTAACGTGACGACGATTTCGACGCGATCTCCCGACGGCGTACGTCGGCCGACGGTTCTGCCGGGGCGTTGGGCGATGGGCGCGGCATGGTGCTGGTTGGGCGTTTGCTGCGCCGCAGCGGCCGATGGCCCCGAACCGCCGTGCCGCATCCGGCTGACCGACGTCACCGCGGCATCGCAGATCGCCTTCACCCACACCGACGGCAGCACCGGTCAGTACTACATGATCGAGCCGATGAGCGCCGGCGTGGCGCTGTTCGACTACGATCGGGACGGCGACGCCGATATCTACTTCCTCAACGGCACACCGCTGGAAAAGCCGGAAACCGCCGCGCGGCCGCGCAACGCACTCTACCGCAACGACGGCGCAATGCGCTTTACCGACGTGACCGATCGGGCCGGCGTGGGCGACACCGGCTTCGGCCTGGGGGTCGCCGTGGGCGACTACGACGGCGACGGTTGGCTCGACCTGTACGTCAACAACCACGGGCCGAACGTGCTCTATCGCAACCGAGGCGACGGCACGTTCGCCGACGTCACCCGACAGGCCGGAGTCGCCGCCGGGCATCGGGCCGGCGCGGGCGCGAACTTCCTCGACGCCGACGCCGACGGCGATCTCGACCTGTTCGTGGCCAACTACGTCGACTTTTCCTGCGATGCCAACGTGGTACGCACCGTCCGCGGCCGCCGCATCTATCCCGGCCCAAGAGACTACGCCACCACCGCCAACGTCCTCTTCCGCAACGACGGCGGCGGACGGTTTACCGACGTCAGCGCGGCCTCGGGCATCTCGGCCCACACCGGCAGCGGGATGGGCACCGTGTGTGTCGACTACGACGCCGACGGCGATACCGATATCGTCGTGGCCAACGACGACTGGGGAAACTTCCTGCTGCAGAACGACGGCACGGGCAAGTTCACCGAGGAGGGGTTGATCGCCGGGATTGCCTACGATCTCGACGGCGACGCTCAATCGAGCATGGGTGTGGCCTGCGGCGACTACGACAACGACGGCCGGCTCGATCTGCATATGACCTCCTACCACCGCGAACTGGCCACGCTCTATCGCGACCTTGGCGACGGCTTCTTCGAGGACGTGACCCGGCTCACCCGGGCCGGCGCCGGCACGTTTGCGCACGTCACCTGGGGTAACGCCTTTGCCGATCTCGACGCCGACGGCGACCGCGACCTGTTTGTCGCCTGCGGCCACCTGCAACACGACATCGACGAAATCTACGATTTCACCTCGTACCGCGTCCGCAACGTCGTGTTGATGAACGACGGCAAGGGGCAGTTCGTCGACGTATCCGACCGCTGCGGCGAAGGACTGGCGGCGAGATTCAGCAGCCGCGGCGCCGCGTTGGACGACCTGGACAACGACGGCGACGTCGACGCCGTGGTGCTCAACGCACGGCAGAAACCCACGATCCTCCGCAACGACTCGCCCCAAGGGAACCACTGGATCCGCATCCGGCTACGCGGCATGAAGACCAACCGCGACGGCGTTGGCGCCCGGGTGACCGTCGTCACAGGCGATCTGACGCAGGTCGAGGAAGTCCACAGCGGCCAAGGCTATCAAAGCCACTTCGGCATGGTGCCGCACTTCGGCCTCGGGCAGCGAGACCGGATCGACCGGATCGAAGTCCGCTGGATCGGCGGCGGCGTAGACGTCGTCGAAAACGTCCCGGTCGATCGATCCGTAACGATCGTCGAAGGCGGCCGGTTGGTTGGAAACTGAGTGTGGCGGAGCTTCGGCAATCCCGTGAGGTCAGTCAACCAGGCTCTGAGTCTTGATGGAAGAGGAGAGGTGATCGCGAGTCATTCCTGGTTCGAGGTCGAAACAAACGGCCCCTCTGGGGGGATGGGAACAGGAGAACTGCAACGTGTGCGGGAGCCCGAAAAAGGGGACTGGCTCCGTCGATGATCGATGTGGCTGTAGGGATTCGCAGTGCCGACGGTGCCTGTCCCCTTTGTTCG
>CAYYNP010000240.1:0-15329 GCA_964472545.1 uncultured Planctomycetaceae bacterium
CCGGCCGGGGGGTGGTCGACGACGACTATTCTTGTTGCTTTTCGCCAAGACCTGCGGTCTGCTCGCCGGCGGCGTGCAACTGCTGCCGACCGCCGACGCCCTGGCCGGCAGCGCCCGGGCCTCGGCCGACGCCGCGTTTGCCGATTGGGGCTCGCTGCACCCGTTGAATCTGGTGCAGCTTGTGGCACCCTACGCGTTCGTCCATCGCGTGGTCGGTCAGAATACGCACGAACTGGGGCTCTACGCCGGCGCCGTGCCCTTGATGCTCGTGGTCTACCTGATCGTCCGCCGGCGAAAGCTGGGCACACTGGCTCCGCTGGCATCGGCCGCCGCGGGCTTCGCCGTACTGGCTCTACTGCTGGCCTTCGGCCAACACGGCCCGCTCTACGCCCTGCAACGTTGTCTGCCACTAGTGGGCAGCTTCCGTTTCCCGTGCCGCTACACGCTGTTGTTTCAGTTGGCCTTCGCCACGCTGGCCGCCGTGGGCTTCCTTTTGTTGGTGAAGGACAGCCAACGGGCACAGAGCTTGCGCCGGCGTGCCCGCGCTGCCTGCCGGACGCTTTCGTTCGGCGTGATCCATCGCCGATTCAAGCCGCTGTGGATGATCGTCGTTCTGGGTGTGGCCGTCGCGCTGCTAGGGCTCGTGCTTCAGAATCGACCCTGGATGGCCTCGCCCACCGGCGTGTTGGCCGGGCCGTTGCTGCTGGGAGTCGCCGGACTGTTGTTGGCGGCTGCTGCCGGTGGCCGGCGGATCGCGCTGATCGGGCTGGTGCTCTTCGCGGCGGCCGACCTCGGGCTCTACGGCATGACCCATAGCGTCTATCCCCGCACGGCCGACTTGCAGCGGTTCATCGACCAAACGCCCACACCGCCGGGCTGCCCGCCGGGACGCCTGCTGGCTTCGCTGGTCGCCTTCGACCAACAGAAACCCCGCACCGGCAACCGCGTGCTGCTGGCCGGCTGGCATCGGGCCGACGGCTATACCGGCCTGATGCCCCGCCGCACGCTCGACTACGGCACACTGGCCGCCCTGCGGGTCGCCGGTGTGAAATGGGTCAAACGGGACGATACAACCGCTACGATCGACGGACTCCTCCCCCACGACGACGACTGGCTGAAGGTGCCCGATCCCTTGCCGAAAGTCCACCTCGTGGGCCGAACCCGGCAGAGCGACGACCCGGCCGACGACATCGGACGGATCGACCTGGAATCGACCGCCCTGGTGAAAGTCCCGCTGGTGCTCGACGGTTCACCCTCCGGTACGCCGCTATCCGGCACGGCCACCGTGCTGACCGAGTGCCCCGGCGGCCTGCTGATCCGTTGCGATTGTTCCAAGCGGCAACTGCTGGTCGTGGCCGAGAGCTTCCACCGCGGCTGGCAAGCTACAGTTGACGGGGAGCCCCGCGAGGTGCTGCGGGTCAACGGCGATTTTCTCGGCTGCGTGATCGAGCCGGGCGAGCATCGGGTGATGCTGGAGTTTCTGCCCGACAGCCTGCGGTACGGACGGATCGCCACCTGGCTGGGGCTTGCCCTGGCCGTGTTCTTCTGCGTCGGCTGCCAGTGGTGGCCCGGCCAACGCGGCGACTGAAATCGAGACATCGAGATAGACGAGAACGCCCTGCCATGTCCGAGCACCCGCCGTCCGAGCATCCGCCTTCCGAGCGCCCCTCGCTGCAAGACGCATGCATCAGTGTGGTCTTGCCGGTCTACAATGAAGCGTCGGTCCTCTCGACGCTGCATCGCGATCTGCGCGGCGTGATGACCGAACTGGGCGTCGACTACGAGATCGTCTTCGTCGACGACGGCTCGACCGACGGCAGCCCGGCGATCCTCGACCGCCTGGCCGAAGCCGACCGCCGCGTCCGCGTGGTCCATTTCTCGCGGAACTTCGGCCACCAGCCGGCCGTCGCCGCCGGGCTGGCCCACGCCCGAGGCGACGCCGTGGTGCTGATGGATTCCGACCTACAGGACACACCGCAGGCGATCCCGCGGTTCGTCCACCAATGGCAGGCCGGCAGCGACGTGGTCTACGCCGTGCGCACGCGCCGCAAGGAGAGCCAATGGAAGCGGACGATGTTCGCCACGTTTCATTGGCTGATGTCGCGCGTGGCCTCGGCCGACGTGCCGGCCGACGCCGGCAACTTCGGGCTGATCGACCGCCGCGTGGTGCGGGAAATCTTGGCGATGGGCGAATGCGACCGCTACTTCCCCGGGCTACGCTCGTGGGTCGGCTTCCGCCAGCAGGGCGTCGAGGTCGAGCGGCAAGCCCGTTACGACAATTGCCCGCGGGTCTCGCTGCGAGGGCTATGCCGGCTGGCCAAGACGGCCGTCTTCTCGTTCTCCTCGTTTCCGCTTAGGGTCTTCCAGTGGATCGGCGTTTCGGCGGCCATGCTGTTCGGCGGCCTCGCCGGCTTCTCGCTCTACTGCAAGCTGTTTACCGACTACGCCATCCCCGGCTGGACCTCGCAGATCCTGGTGGCTAGTTTCTTCGGGGCCCTAAACGCCCTGGGCATCTGCATCCTCGGCGAGTACATCATCCGCATCTACGACCAGGTTCGCGGCCGGCCGCTGTACGTGGTCGATCGGACGGTGAATCTCGGTTCAGAGAGGTCGCCTGCCGAGCAGCGGCCGGAAGATGATATCGACGCCGACGCACCCTATCGCGAGTTGATGGAGCAAGCGATGCTACTGCTCGATGCCGGCAGCATTGTCGAGCAGACGTCGACAACCGCCGATCCGGCCGAGCCGCTCAAATTCCCGGCACCGTCAAAGTAGTCATCTCGCTCCGCGAGATGGACCCTCGTCTCGCGGAGCGAGACGTCTACTATACGCTCGCCGCCCGTTGAGCCGTCGCCGGCACGGCGACGTTTGCCGCGCTGCAAGCATCCCGTACCGACGCCGGCAACCGCACCACGCCGAAGCACAACAGCGGCGCGAGCAGCGAGCCCCAATACTGATTGAACGGTTGGCCTATCACCGCAAACGCCACCACGTAGCCACACACCGTCAGCCCCACGCGATGTCCCAGCGGCGTGTTCCAGCCGGCCAGCCCGAACAACGCGGCGGTGAGATACAGCGCCGTGATCCATTGCGGCAGCAGCAACAGATAGGCCGTCATCTGGGTCGTGGCGATGACGAACGCCGCGGCGCCGAACTGAATCCAGCTCTCGTGGTGCAGCCGATCGGCGGGCGTGATGATCCCGACCACCGTGTGCCAGTGGATCGCGAAGAAGGCGAAGTAGGCCCCTAGTCCCACCGACCACGCCAGCAGCTCGCCCCGCCGCCGGTTCCAGATCGCGATCGTAGCGGCCAGCAGGCAATACGGCAGGGCAAGCTCGCGAAAGAAGACGGCCGCCAATCCCGCCGCCACGCCCACGCTCGGGCGGTTCACGCCGTAGGCACACAACGACACCGCCATCAGCACGCCGGCCCAGAGCGACGGCATCACGTACAGATCGCCCAACAGACACGGCAGCAGCGGCCCGGTCAGCAACAGCGCACACGCCACCGGCCGGCGAATCACGTTCCGCTCCTCCCGGGCGAGCGCCTCGAACGCCAGCAGCATCACCGCCAAAGACAACCCACAGAGGATCGCCTTGCCGAAAGCCGCGGCCGGAAGTTTGCCGAGCAGCCACATCGGCAGCGGCGTCCGCCAGTTGAACACGCTGCCGGTGGGATACCCCCGCGTACGCAGTTCATCTGCCGCCGCCGCGTAGTATCCTTCGCCCGCCCGGATCCGCTCGACCTCCGCCCGATAGAGCGCCACGTCGCCCGCATCCGGCCCCAGTGCTTCCATCTCGGCCACCCCCCGATTGGCCAACGGCGAGAAGGTCACCGCCACCAGGAACACGCCGCAGATGCCCATCGCCGCCAGTGCCAGGCGGGCTTCGCGCGTGGAGAGTCGGGCGTAGGCGGTGGGTGTCGAGTTATTTGTCATGGCGGTTTCCCGGGTCGTCCGGCCGACCTGGATCGATCGTAGTCGCGATCAAGCCGGGGCAGATTGCCCCGAGAAAGTGTAGCTTGCCGGTCTTCGTAAGCGTCAGAGTCTGCCGGCGTGGCGAATCACCGGGCTGCGGTGCCGGAGGTGAGATGAGACATCGGAATGGCGAGCTTTGTGACCACGAGTTGATTCAGACTGACACCTTCGTCGGCAGCCTCTCGCTCCAGAGCGGCGTGCAACGACTTGGGAAGGCGCACCATGAACTTGCCGCTCTTCTTCGGGGTTGCTCCGTCGATCAAGCCGGTCTTGCCGATCGCCGCTTGAAGAAGGTCTCGAATCGCCCGGTACTCCTTCGTTTTCAGGAAGGCTTCACGGGCCTCGCGGTCTGGAAAGCGCTTCACCAGCAAGCCGTCGACCGGATCGAATAGCGCATTTGACAAGTCGGCCCAGGTGTCGGCTGTGGCTGCCATGTGCCTGGCAGATTCGAGGATCTCCGAGGGCTTTTCGGTCATGGCAAATCTCCGCTTGGCGGCTTTGGAGCGATGAAGTGGATCGTACCGCCGGTACGTTCCAGATACATCGATTCCTGGCCCAACTCGGCTCCCAGTTCCGCAACCGCCTGTTCCAACTGTGGAAACCGGTCTTCGTCCAGGCCGATCCAGACCTGCAACAAGTGGTCGACTTGCTTGGTGCCGTCGGCCATGCGATACGCGCCTTCCACGGTTCCGGCGATGCTGTAACCGCCGCCGATCAAGAAGAGCCGCTCGAGGAAGTCCACCAGCACCTTTTGAGGGGCCTCTTGACCGTCGTTGTATCTCAACGGAATTAGGAGAATGTACTTCGGTAACGAATCACCCACAAAAACGGCCCTCCAGTATTATATATGATACCACATGTAGTATCAAGACGGCGCACCCACCGTATCGGGGGGGCTAGCGATGCGGCTCTTCACTAGCACACCCACACTCCCCCTCCGTCATATCCATCCGCGGCCGCTCTTCGAGCAACTCCGCAATCGGCTCAAACGTCGCCAGGATGGCTTGATAGTCGGGGTCGTCCTTCGTGCGGAAGACCGGCCGGCCGCAGGCTTCCGTGCCGCCGGCGGATTTGGCTAGCGGGGCCAGCAAGAACGAGTTGTCCTCGGGCTTGAGAATCCGCGTGTAGAACTTCCGCGGGACGCCCTGCTCGTGACACGAGACACATCGCCGGGCGGCCACCTTCGCCAGCGTGGCGTCGAGCTCGTCGGGCATCATTCGCCGGCAGCCCTTGCGCTGGTAGTGGTTCGAGACCGACGTGTGGTAGTAGGGAACGTTCAAATCGATCCACGCGAACACCCGGCGGCGCGAGGCGTTGTCCATCGCGAAACGCGGCTTGCCGTCGGCATCCGGGTGGCCGGTCATCACGATCTCCGTCAGCCGGCTGGCCGGGGCGCCCCAGGTCTTGGGCGTGACTTGCAGGATGTTGGCCTCTTCGCCGTTGTAGGTCGAGATCCAACTCGTGTACGGGCTCTTGCCCATCAACCCGCCGTGGGCCCCGTGACGGGCGAAGTCGGTCGCGCCGAGCGTGCCCTTGCGGGCGAGGATCTCGTAGGAGACATTGAAGAAGTCGGTCTTGTCGCCGGAAAGGTCCACGTCGCCGGCCGCCTCCCGGGCGTTGTGACACTCGACACAATACGTATCCCACACCGGCTGGACGATGTGTGGATAGCTGAACCCGCCCACGCCCCACTCCGGCGGCTGAAGTTCCTGCGGCACACGATCGAAGGCCGTCGGCAACTCGTCGTTGCGGGTGGTGACCATGTTGCGGTCGGCGTGGCAACCCGTGCAGCCCTGCACTTCGCCGGGCATCAAATGCGTAAAGCTCCGCATCCGCTGCACGGCTCGGCCTTCGGCGTCGATGGCCATGAAGTAGATCGGTAAGCCCGAGGGCACCTGGAAATTGGCCGAGCCGTCTTCCTCCACGTCGGCATAGCCCCAGACCTTTTTGGGCGAATACGTGGCCCCGCACGAGACCAGCGGGAATTGGAACCCGAAGCAAGCGATATTGCCGCTTTTCGGGTGGGTGAAGGCCTGCGGTGCCCAGCGGCTCTTTTCGATCTCCTGCACCACACAGATCCGCTTCACCTCGCCGCGGCGGACGTGCGGCTCGAGGCCCGTATAGACGTCTTGCAGGCAGACGGTCGCCCAGAGCTCCGGCTGCTGGCCGTCTTCAACCAGCGGCTGGATCGGCGGGATCACCGGCGGGACTTTTCGCGGGGCGATCGGCGTGGGGCTGTAGTAGCCCATGCCGCCGGCCGGGGGCAGCAGCGTGGCTTGTTGGGTGCCGTCGTAGTTGCGGACCATGATCGCCCCGCGCTTCGACACGAGGAAGTACTCGTCGTCGATCGGGTACGGGTTTTCGTACGGCCCGCGGACGTTGTTGCCGTCGCCGTGGTCGACCGGCCCCACGCGAACCTCCGGCGTGATGTTGCGGATCGCCTCTTGGGCGTTCGGGCCGATGCTGCGGTCGATCACGCCGATCGCCCCGCGGCAGGGACCGTTGTGGCTGGTCAACACACAGAGCAACTCGTCGGTGCCGGGGATCGAGCGGGCCTCCATGAACGTGGCCGGGCTGAGCACGCGGTTGCCGAAGACGACCGACAACCCGGTGCCGTCGGGGTTGATGCTCCAGAGGCCCTGGATCGGAATCGCCGGGCGATCGACGTATTCCCAGCGGCTGTAGATGATCCGCCCGTCGTCCATTACGTGAGGCGTGAAGTCGTTGAGATAATTGGCCGAAAGCCGCCGCACGTTCTCGCCGTTGCGGTCCATGCGGTAGAGCGTGGGCGAGGTGGAAACGAAACAGTAGGCAAACGCCGGCTTGCGGTCGGAGAGAAACGCGATGTCGCCGTCGGGCAGCCAGCAGGGGTTCATGTTGTTCGACGTCGCGTCGGTGATCGGCGTCAGGCCCGTGCCGTCGACGTTCATCCGATAGATCCGGTACATGTGGTCCGGGTTCAAATCGGGCGGCAGACTGCGGTCGAACTGGGCCCCGTATTCCCGTCCGCCGCCTTTCCAACTGAAGAGCACCTCGCGGCCGTCGTAGGAGAGGACGCAATCGAGGATCTGCCCCTCCGGCGAGGCGACCAGTTCTTCGAGTACTCCGCCGTCGTCGCCGGGCGTGAAGACGTACAACGCGCCGCCGGCGCGGAAGCCTTCGACGTGGTAGGTGTAGACGTGCGACGGGTTGAGTTCGTGGCGCTGGATCACCAGCATCCGCTCGATCGGCGGCATCCACTCTGGCACCTCGACCACCGGCTGGCCGTACTTGGCAAAGAACTCCTTCGACGGACTGGCGGCGTAGGCCATGATCTCCGACGCCCCGGGATTCGGACCGCCGTGGGAATTGAGAAACTTCAGTGTTACGCGCCGGGCCGGCGTCTTGGGCAGTTCGATCCGCTGCGGGCCGTGCATCGACTGCAGCGTGCCCTTGGCGGCCGGCGTCTTGGCGTCGTCGAGATAGACTTCGTAGTCGCGGAAGCACTCGCGGATGTCGAAGCCCGTACGGCCGAAGTAGACCAACTCGGCCAACGCGACCGGCTTGGGCCACGTGAGCGTAAACTCCGCCTTACCGCCGGCGGTCGCTCCCTGCACGCACCACGCCCGGCCGATATCGTCTCGCCATTCGCACTCGGGGACTTGGCCGTCAATGGCGAATCGGGCCGCGTATTGCCCGCTGTACTGGGAACTGGCGGTAGCCGTAGCCTGTTTGGCCAGGTTCTCCGGAACCGGATCGGCGGCGAAGCCGGGCACGACGGAGGCGATCAACAGGGCTGCTGCAATGAGAAGACGGGCGATCATGGCGGATGACTCCGTGGGCGGTTTGAGGAGGGCGACAAGAACATTATCCCCCGGGGAACGTTCACCGCAAGGTTATTCTCACAAAGCCGCGACCGGTGGTCGCGCCGGGAATCACAACGACGCACTACCACGCCGATCGAATGGCAGCGTCAGTTCGCACGCCCGGGCGCGACCACCGGTCGCGGCTTTATGTCGGAGTTGCTGGACTTGACCGATCTGGCGGCCTACACTGTCTCGCGATGGAGTTGTCCCGAGAATAGGAGCCAACCATGCGATTCACCGGTCTGATTGTTGCCTTGATATTGTCGACGTTACCCGCCGCCGCCGGCGAAAACTGGCCGGAGTTTCGTGGGCCGACGGCCGACGGACATAGCGATTCGATGGGGCTACCGCTCCGGTGGAGTGCGACGGAAAACGTTGCCTGGAAGACGCCGATCCACGACCGTGGATGGTCGTCGCCGGTGATCTTCGACGGGCAGATTTGGCTGACCACCGCGACGGCCGACGGGCGGGAACTGTTTGCCGTTTGTGTTGACTGCAAGACCGGCAAGATCGTCCACGACGTGAAGGTCTTCGACGTCGAGAGCCCCGAGCGAATCGCCCCGGTCAACAGCTACGCCTCGCCCACGCCGGCGATCGAACGCGGCCGGGTCTACGTGCACTACGGCACGTACGGCACGGCCTGCCTCGATACGGCGACGGGCAAGACCGTCTGGTCGCGCCGCGATTTGACCTGCGATCATCACATGGGGCCCGGCTCTTCGCCGATCCTCCACGGCGGGCTGTTGATCTTCCATGTCGACGCGATCGACGTGCAGTACGTGGTGGCGTTGGACAAGACGACCGGCGAAACGAAGTGGAAGACGGACCGCTCGATCGACTATTCGCGGATCCACCGCTACACCCGCAAGGGTTTTTGCACGCCGCGGGTGATCGAGGTGGGCGGTCGAGCGGAGATGATCAGTCCGTGCTCGCGGGCGGTGTTTGCCTACGACCCGGCCACCGGCGAGGAGTTGTGGAAGGTCCGAACCTCCGGCTGGTCGATGGTCGCCCGGCCGTTGTTCGGCCACGGTTTGGTGTTCGCCGTCGTCGACTACGACCACCCGCAACTCTGGGCGATTCGGCCCGACGGACGCGGCGACGTGACCGAAGAGAAGGTCGTCTGGAGGCTCGATTCCGGTGTGCCGTCCACGCCGTCACTGCTGTTGATCGACGACGTGCTGATGATGGTCAGCGACGACGGGATCGTCTCCTGCGTCGAGGCGAAGACCGGCGACGTGGTATGGAAAGAACGCTTAGGCGGCAACTTCTCCGCCGCCCCGATCTACGCCGACCGACGCGTCTATCTCTTCAGCCAAGAGGGCAAGACCACCGTGCTGCGGCCTGGCCGCCGGTTCGACGTGCTCGCCGAAAACGACCTCGACGGACAGCAACTGATGGCCTCGCCGGCGGTCTCCGGCAAGGCGATCTTCGTGCGGACGAGGACGGATCTGTATCGGATTGAAGAATCTCACAAAGCCGCGACCGGTGGTCGCGCCGTGGAGGACGACGTGCCGATACGACGTTCTGCAATTCCGGTATCGCCACAATCGAATTAGCCGACGCCGGGCGCGACCAACGGTCGCGGCTTTATGACGGAGAAGGGCCCTACGAACTCCACTGCCGCCGCTGACGCGAGCTGGGGATGTTCATCGCTTTGCGGTATTTGGTGACCGTGCGTCGGGCGACGGTGATGCCTTCAGCGGCGAGGTCCTTGACGAGTTGTTCGTCGCTCTTGGGATGCTCTTTGTCTTCGCCGTCGACGATCTCTTGCAGCTTCAGCCGTACGGCGTCCCAGGCGACCTCGGCACCGTCGGCGCCGCCGGTGCCGCCGACGAAGAACCGCGTTAGCGGGAAGATGCCCCGGGGCGTCGGAATCCACTTGTCGTCGACCGCCCGGCTGACGGTGGTCACGTGGACGCCCACCTTATCGGCGATCTGCTGCATCTTCAGCGGCTCGATCGCCTCGGGGCCTTTGTTGAGAAATTCGGTCTGGTGGTCGACGATCGCCTGGGACACGCGGGTGAGCGTGTTGCGGCGTTGTTCGATCGAATCGATCAACCACTGGGCCGAGTTGATCTTCCGCTTGATGTACTCCCGCGTCTCGGCGTTGGCCTGGCCGCTTTGGAACAGCTTGCGGTAATAGGGGCTGATGAACAGATGCGGCGTGCGGCCGTCTTCCAGCCGGACCTGATAGCGGCCGTCGTCGTTCGCCTCGACGAAGACGTCGGGGATCACCGGCGGAACGGGCGTCTCGATGTACTCGGCGCCGGGCTTGGGGTTCAGCTTGCGGAGTTCTTCGACCGTCTGTTGGATCAACTCCATCGAGAAACCGGTGCGGCGGACGATCACCGGCATCCGGTTCTGCTCGAGGTCCTCAAGGTGATCGGTAATCAGCGTTTGGAGCTGCTCGAAGAAGGGCAACCCGGGCGTCAACTGCAACAACAGGCACTCGCGCAAGTCGCGGGCGCCCACGCCGGGCGGGTCGAGCTTCTGCACGGTGGCCAGCGCACGCCGGGCAAGTTCCAACTCCTCTTCCGACGCGTCGGGTGATAGCACGTCCTCCAGACGGCCCTGCAGGTAGCCGTTGGCGTCGAGGTTGTAGATGATCCGATCGGCCATCGCCCGCAGATCGGCGGCCAACTCGAACCACCCCAACTGATCGTGCAGGTAGTCTTGCAGCGACTGCGGCCGGGCCGTCATGTTGGCCATCGCGTCGTGCTTCCGCTCGCCGGCCTCCTCGACCTGGGCTCGCGACGGACGGGTGCGCTCCTCGAAGTGGTCGGGCCACTCCTCGTCCATCTTCATCAGCCGCTCGAAATCGTCCTCGTTGTCCTTGGTCTCGTCGATCACCAACTCCCGCTCTTCCTCGGTCGGAGCGTCCGGAGAAACCGGCTCCTCGGCGTCCTCCGGGGTGGCCGGCAGGTCCGGGTCCTCCTCGGTCAGATCGAGCATCGGGTTTTCCTGGATCTCCTGATCGATCCGCTCTTGAAGCGCCAGGATCGGCAGTTGCAGGATCTCCATCGACTGGATCATCCGCGGTGCGAGCACCTGCTTCTGAACCATGCGGAGATCTTGACCGAGGGAAAGTCGCATTGGCGTCGTCGGTTTGGGCGAAAGGGTGAACTGGCCCAAGGGTTGGACACATGGGCCGTGGGTCAAATCTGTACCATTATACGCCGCAGTCGCAGACACAGGAATACAATTCAAGGGCCGAAACACGAGCCCATGCTACCATCGATCCCCCCGACAGAATGCCCTTTGCGGAAATTCGTCGGCCAGCAGGCCCCGCGACAAGTGGCTGGGCGACGGGTGGCTGGGGTCGAGCGTAGAGCAGCCTTTGGCCGCAACCGGACAGGGACGAGGGATTAGGGGCTGGGGATTAGGGGCTGGGGGAGGACATTCGCCCGCAGCCAAGAAGTTTGCTCGGAAAACAAGCTTTCACAGGTTTGCCTTGCAGCGAGCCCCCGGAACGCGACTCGCAGAACCGAACTGACTGAGGGCTCGCTGCGCCCGACCCCAGCCACCCCCCTTCAGATTGCTGCAAGAAAACGGCCGTCAGAACGCCTGACGCCCGGTGATCGCGTCGGAGAGAATCTCCTTGTTGGCAAACTCCAGCACACTGCCGGACGTAATGCCGCGGGCGAGTCGGGTGACGCGAATTGGAGATTCTTCGAGCAAATTCGAGATGTGCAGCGCCGTGCCGTCGCCCTCTACGGTGGGGTTGGTGGCCATGATCAGCTCGCGAAACTCCCCCCCGCGAATCCGCTCGATCAGCGCGTCGATCGTGAGCTGCTCGGCCGTAATCCCTTCCAGTGGGGCGATCTTCCCCAATAGTACGTGATACAAACCGCGATAGACCCCCGATTGCTCCAGGGCCATCAAGTCGCGCGGCTGCTCGACCACGCAGAGCAGATCCCGCTGTCGGGTGGCGTCGCGACAGATGCTGCACTGCTCGGCCTCGGCCAGGTTGTAGCAGTCGCGGCAATGGCGGACGTTCTGTTTCACGTGGCGGATGGCGTCGGCCAGGGCCAGGGCCTCGGTTTCGTGCATCCGCAGAACGTGGTACGCCAGCCGCTCGGCCGATTTCTTGCCGATGCCCGGCAGCTTGGCGAACTCGTCGATCAGACCGGCGACGGATTGAGAAAGCTCTCCCACGGCGTGGCGGTTCCTTCAGATAGTGTGCCCGGATGCAAAGGGCGCTTCAGCCGATCACGATGGCTGTGACTGGGACGTCGGCGCGTCGGGCTGCGATGAGTCGTCGGGCTCCGCAGTGTCATCGGGCTGTGAGGCTTCCGTGCCGGCGAACTTGCTCATCATATCCTGCAGGCCGGGGAGTTCCAGACCGCCGGTCAGATCCTGCATTGCCTCGGCGTGCAGTTGTTTGCCCTTGAGCACGGCCTGGTTGACCGCCGCGGTGACGAGATCTTCGATCAACTCGCGGTCGCCGCCGGCGACGAGCTTCTCGTCGATGCGGCACTGCAATACTTCCAGCAGGCCGTTGACCTCGATCTCGACCATCCCGCCGCCGGCGTTGCCGGTCGCGCGGCGGCCTTTGAGTTCCTCGCCGAGGTTCTGCATCTGCCCACCGATCTGCTGGGCCTGCTTGAGCATCGACGTCAGGTTTGCCAGTTTCTTGAACATGCGATTCTTCTCGTTCTCTTCGGGTTTAGGTGCCCTGCGGTGGTGGCTTGGGAGGATCGTCGACTCGGGTCGGCTGGGCGCCGAAGAGTTCTTCGGCGCGGCGGATCATCGGGTGTTTGACGACCTCCAATAGCCGCTGGTGCGGTGAAGCCGGCCGGGCCGCCTCGGCGGCAGGTTGCGACGGGCCGGCCGCCGCTTCCTGGGCCACGAACTCGACCCGCATCGGCCGGCCGACCACTTCACTAAGCGCCCGTTGGAAGCGGCTCATCACGTCCGGCCGCTCGCAAGACGACTTCACCAAAGCATAGCCCGGCTTCAGATCGATGAGAAGATGATCCGGCGCCGCCAGACGCACTCGGTCAAACTCCTTCGCCTGATCGGCCGCGATGCCCGAGACCCCCGCCAACGCCTGGGACCAAACCTCAGCGGCGTTTTCCGCCGTTACCTCGATCGCCGGGCGGTCGGAAGCCGGCGGCGGAGGCGGCGCCGGAGAGTCGGACGATGGGGCGGTTGCCGCGGCGGGCTGGCTGCGTTGGGCCGGCGCCGAAGGTGTGGGACGATTCGGCGCGGGTGGACGATTCGCCGCAGCCTCACCACGCGGCTTCGCTGCCGCCGGCGGCAGGCCCGAGCGGAGCTGCGCGATCAACTCGGGCAACTCGTCCAACTCCTCCAGGCAGCAGATCCGTACCAACGCCAACTCGGCCAGGATGCGGCCTTGTGTGCTGTACTTCAAACGCGAGAGGGTCTGCTCGAGGATCTGCATCACCGCCAGCACGGTCGTCAGCCCCAACTGCTTTCCGGCGGCCGTCACCTCGGCTTCGCTCGACGACGACGCGTATAGGAACGACTCGGCCGAACAGCCCACCGCGGCCATCATGCAATCGCGAAAGTAGCCGAAGAGCTGTTCGAGCAGTTGGGCCACGTCGACCCCGGCACCCGCCGCCGAGTCCAACTCGGCCAACGCGGCCGCCGCGTCGCGCTCGACCAGCCGGGCAACCACCGACGCCAGCCGCTGATCGCCGGCCGTGCCCAACATCCCGTGCACGTCGTCGACCGTGATCCGCCCGGGCGAAAAGGCCAGAAGCTGCTCCAACAGCGACTGGCTGTCGCGCATCGACCCGGCCGCACGCCGGGCGAGGATCTCCAAAGCCTCGGCGTCGGCCTCGACCCCCTCGGCCTCGACGATCTGGGCCAGCCGCCGGGCAATCGAGGCTGTGACGATGCCGGCGAAGTCGAACCGTTGACAGCGCGAGAGGATCGTGATCGGGATCTTCGTCGGCTCGGTCGTACAGAAGATGAACTTCACGTGCTCCGGCGGCTCTTCGAGCGTCTTCAACAGGGCGTTGAAGGCCTCGCGCGTGAGCATGTGGACTTCGTCGATGATGTAGATCTTGAACCGGGTGCGGCTGGGACGCACGTTGACGTTCTGCCGAAGCTGGCGGATCTCGTCGATCCCCCGGTTGCTGGCCCCGTCGATCTCCAATACGTCGACGTCGTCGCCGGAACTGATGCTGCTGCAAACGTCGCACTCGTTACACGGCACCGGCGAGGGGCCCTTGTTACAGTTGAGCGCCTTGGCCAGGATCCTCGCCGCCGACGTCTTGCCCACGCCCCGGGCGCCGGTGAAGAGGTATGCATGCCCCACCCTGTTGGTGGTTATCGCGTTCGACAACGCCTGGGCGACGTGTTCCTGGCCGACGAGGTCTTCGAACGTCTGTGGGCGGTATCGCCGGGCAACGACAACGTATTGAGCTTGGGCCTCGGTTGCCTCGGGAGCCGGTTCAGCGTTAGTAGAGACGTCGGACATGGGACCGGGGCCAAACCCATCAGAGGGGATATGCCAGGCCTTGAAGAATCTGTGCAGGACGGAAGCCCTTGGCTCCCACCATATTCGGGGGGAGGCATGGACCATCGGATCGCGTCGGCACCCGACGAGGAACCCACCGCGCCTGGGAATGACTGCTTATGGCTGCTGCGTTTCCGCCCTGACCAGGTTCACAGGTCCCCATCGCGGGGGTCCCTCGTCGGAAGCCGACGACAAAGGGCCAAGCACTCTCAGTTGTACGGTCTAAAGGGCGACTCGTCAAAGGGGCGGTTCCCCCGTTTCCACGTCTTTCGCGAGAACACCCCTAGCCGGGGGCGGAAGCCCCCGGAGGGTCGAGAGCCATCTATCACTTGCAGGTTCACGGCGTTTTCGGCCGTCCGGGGGCTTCCGCCCACGGCTAGTGTCTATTGGGGTAGCGGGTTTCATGCCGGTTCGTGAGCAAAAGGTTCTCGCGGCGGCGGGTCGCCCTCACACCACTTCAAGCCGCGGTGGCTTGGGAGGTAGTCAGTGACGAGGTGGTCGAAGTGACCTCGTTGGCGAACTCGTTTTCGACTGCCTTTGCGGACGAACCACCGGCGGCCCGCCTCGCCGATCTTCCGACCCAGCATGAGGCTCGCGACGTTCTTCAAGCGATCGTGTACCGCTTCCCACGACCGCGATTCCCGCCAACTCACGAGGATGTGGACGTGCGACGGGTCGGTCGCCACATAATGCAAACGCCACGTACGACGAGCACACACGTCATGGGCGATCCAGATCAGCACCTTTTGAATCCGCCGATCGAAAACAACCGGCGTGTCCGACGCACGTTGGTCGTAATGCCTGGCCAACTCGGGATTCGGGGGCTGCAAGCCCTTCTTCCATCGCACGAAGCCCCGCGGGTTATCCGCGTTCCAACTGCGATATGCGTGAAACGTGAACAAATAGACAGGCATACCCCATGCTATCACGTGGTAGCCGGGGGCGGAAGCCCCCGGACGGTTCGCGTTTTCGGCTCTTCCGTTTCTAGGTGCAAACTCCTGGAAACCTGCGAGCCAGCGTG
>CAYYNP010000241.1:0-15265 GCA_964472545.1 uncultured Planctomycetaceae bacterium
TCGTCGCCGTTGTTGTCGTCGCCGTTGTCGTCGTCGCCGTTGTTGTCGTCGCCGTCGTCCGCGTCGTCATCCAAGGGCTCGTCGAACGGGATCTCGTCGTCCTGTTGGCCGCGTTCGGCCGCCTCGGCCACGACGGCGACCGTCACCTCGGGTTCGGTATCGAGAGCATGTGTACTGGCGACCGTTTCCACGTCCGTCTCCTCTTCCGCTTCGTGGGGATGTTGCATCTGGTTGGGGGTCTGGGGGTCTGTTTGGTCAACGTCGGATGGGTGCAAATCCTGGCGGATCGCGTCGGCCCGAGGTAGTTCGTCCAAATGTCGCAGCCCAAAAACTCGCAGGAATTGCCTGGTTGTGCCATAAACAAACGGCCGGCCGAGTTCCTCCGAACGTCCGGCGATTCGCACCAAGTCGCGTTCGATCAACTGGCGAAGGATCTCACCACACTGTACGCCACGAACGGCCTCCACCTCGGCACGCAAGACCGGCTGGCGATAGGCCACCACGGCCAACGTCTCCATTGCCGGAGCGGAGAGCCGCACCTCGACGCACGACTGGTGCAGCCGCCGCAGCCAAGGAGCAAACTTCGCCCGCGACATCAACTGAAACCCGCCAGCCACCTCCTCGACTCGAAACGCACAACCCTGTCCATCGTACAATCGATTTAGCGCTCGGACTAGTGTACGGGCTTTGGTCCCGTCCGCCAAGCGGGCCAGTTGGGCCAATTTGCGGCTGCTCTGGGGTTCCTGGCAGAGCAACAACACGGCCTCCAATCGGGTCAGCGACGCGGTTCGTGCAAATGGGCCCGTGCCGCGGGGGAGGTCGTCCGGGGGCGTCCCGAAATAGTGGTGGTAGATTGCCCCCGGTGATCGGGTCGGCCGGCGGTCCGTCGGCAGGCAGATCGGCGGGCGAGTGCGGAGCGCGACACTGCCGAGTTGTCGGGCAGGGCTCAGCGGCTTGGCAGCGTTGAATGGGAAACCGAACATGACGACCAGCCTACGCCAAGGTGGCCGACGAGAACAAGCCCGGTGCGATCCGAAAGAACAGCCCCATTTAGTGGCTCGCTCCCCACCACGCCTCGACCTGCCGCAGGACATCCACCATGGCTCGGTCTCGATCGACGTCGTTGGCTTGAAAGTATTGCAGTAAGTCGGGCCCGTCGGCCAAGGGCACACCACAAACGAAGCGGTAGAACGGCTGTTGGCCGCCCCGGTACTCGATTCGATACTGCACGTTGGGGATTTGCTGCAGCCGGCTTTCCACGAAATCGGCGGTTGATCGTGCATGTTGGACAGGGGCCGCCGGAGAAACCGCCTCGAAGCTGGCCGGTTGGATTGGGGGATTAGCGGATGCCATCTTCGTTGGGCTGGGACCCGTTTCCCGAACCACTGGCGCCGGATGGGCCACTGGGCCAGGGGCCGATTGGCCGGAAACCGCTTCCGGTTGCAATGCTGGCGGTGGCTGATTTGCTGCCGGTGATCGGGCAAACATCTGGTGGGTGGGTGCGGTATCGGGCGCCGCCTGGCTGCCCGAGAACTCGCCCAGAATCCTCGGCAGCGATTTCCCGAAGATGGCTACCAGGGGGATGGCGACCAGGCAACCCAGCATCACCATCGCCCGAATCATTACCGTGGTCGACGATTGCATGGCCAACGGCGTCTCCTTTCGCCGCTATGAGTTTTCGATGCGAGCCGCACGCCAACGCAAGTTCTTTGGTGCGAACTTCGTGGTTCGTGGCGGCGGACGTCAGATGATAACGCCACGGGTCGAATTCAGGCAACGGCAATCCGTACCCCCAAAGCCTTCCGTCGCCTTCAGTTCTCCAGAGTCTCCAACTCGCGCACGTAGCACCGGCAGAGCCGGAGCGGAAGGAATCCGAACACACCGAAGCTACAATCGACAAGCTGCCAATAGAGGGGATGCCCCGGATCGGACCCAACACCAGCGCGGCCATGAAGAACAGCCCCAATCGACGAACTCACCGCTGCGAGATTTCTTGACGGTTCATGGGCCACAGCACCTCCTTTTGGGGTATTGCCCCATACTCGGCAACTCGCATCAACCGCGAAACCCTTGCCACGGGGCGATTTGCGTCGACAATGGGTAATACTATGGAATCAATCTACCTCGATCACAATGCGACCACGCCCGTTCATCCGGCCGTAATTCAAGCGATTACCGCATGTCTCGCCGAGGGGCACGCCAATGCGGCCAGTCAGCATCGGCCCGGGCAACAGGCACAAAAGACCGTCGAAGACGCGCGGGAACGGATCGCCGAGCTGCTGGGCGCCGAATTGACCGGGTCGCGGCCGGATCGGCTCGTTTTCACCAGTGGCGGCACGGAGGCCAACAATCTGGCCGTTTTGGGGATTGCGCGTGCCGCTGCAACGGAGCCCGGCTCGCTGGTCATCTCGTCGATCGAACACCACAGCGTGCTCGAACCGGCCGAACACCTGCTCGAACGCGGTTGGCGGCTGGACACGCTGAGCGTCGACGGCAACGGTGTGGTCGACCTCGACCAACTTCCCGGCTTGCTGGGCGATCAGACCCGACTGGTCAGCGTCCTGCTGGGCAATCACGAGACGGGCGTCTTGCAGCCAATCGAGCGGCTGGCTGAGGTCTGCAACGAGGGCGGTGTGCCGTTGCATACCGACGCGGCCCAGGTGGTGGGCAAATTACCGGTCGATTTTCGCCGCTTGGGGGTGGCCGCGATGAGCATCGCCGGCCACAAATTCCGCGGGCCGTTGGGCATCGGGGCCCTGATCGTCCGCGACGGCGTGCCGGTAGAGCCTCTGATGTTCGGCGGACCCCATCAGTCGGGTTTGCGGCCGGGTACGGAATCGGTGGCCCTGGCCGTCGGCATGCTCACGGCATTGGAAATCTGGCACAAACAAGCGGCGGAGCATCACCAGCACCTGACGACGCTGCGCGAGCGATTCGAGGACGGTCTGAGGGCCGGTTTCCCGGAAATCGTCGTCCACGGCGCCGCGGTCGAACGTCTGCCAAACACCGCAAACGTCGCATTTCCCGGTCTCGATGGTCAGGTGCTGCTGATGGCCCTGGATATGGCCGGCGTGGCGTGTTCGGTCGGGTCGGCCTGTTCGAGTGGTTCGACTGAGCTTTCCCCGACCCTCCGTGCGATGGGTCTTCCGACGGAAATCGTCAGCAGCTCGCTCCGTTTCAGCCTCGGCGGCACGACTACCGAGGCGGATGTGGACGAGGCGGTGCGCCGGATTCTGCACGTCTGTTCTGAGTTGCAGATTTAGGCTTTGTAAGATGGGTGCCATGCCCACGCTCGCGTGGGCATGAAGAGTGGCCATGTTGCGTGTCAGGCATGCCCACGCAAGCGTGGGCATGGCACCAGGCGCCTGTCCGTTTATATCGTCCGACTCACCTCGCGATCGCGGCGGAAAAGCGGTACAATATGGGCTTTCGTCACGGGCCGGTCTTACGCTGCCTGTGTCTACACGTGTTGGGACGGAACCTGTGTGATGGACGGCGTCATCGACATCCCGATTCCGGCTCCGAAGATTCCCGTCGGCGATGGGAACCGCGGCCCCGAAAGCCCCTCGCTGGGCCTCGAGGAATTCGTCGCCGGAGAGGAGAATCGGTCCGTCGAGGTGCTGATTCGCGCCACGCTGGATGACAAGTCCGCCAGCTACAACCCGATTGTGCTGTTCGGTCCCAGCGGCACGGGCAAGTCGCATCTTGCGCGGGGTTTGATCACCCCGTGGAAGGCGACGCACCGGCGGACGAGGGTCATCACCACCACCGCGGCCGATTTCGCCCGCGAGTTGGCCGACGCGATCGAGACCCAAGCGATCGACGATTTTCGCCGCCGCTATCGAAGGGTGAACTTGTTGGTGCTCGAAGACGTCGCCGAACTTGCCGACAAGCCCGCCGCGCAGGAGGAATTGGCCCAGACGTTGGACGCCCTCGTTTCAGAGCAGCGCCAGGTTGTGGCGACCGCTCGTGTGGCTCCGGGCCAACTGGCCGAACTTTCCGTGCGGTTGCGGAGTCGTTTGGAGGCCGGATTGGCCGTGCCGCTCGTGAGGCCGGGCTCGCAAACGCGGCGTGTGGTCTTGCGGCGCTTGGCGCAACGCCGCGATATCGAACTGATCGACGCAGCCGCCGGCGTGCTAGCCGAGGGGCTGAACGTGACCGTGCCCGAATTATGCGGGGCTTTGCTTCAGTTGGAGATGCCGGCCCGATTGGCCGGTGGCGTGATCGACGCGGACGCCGCGCGGCGCTATTTGTGCGACCGTCGGGCGTTGCGTCAGCCGAGCCTGCGGGAGATCGCTTCGGCTACGGCGAAGTCGTTTTCGCTGAAACTGTCTGACTTGCGGAGTCCGTCGCGCCGCCGGGCGGTGGTGTTGGCTCGAGGGGTGGCGATGTATTTGGCCCGGCGTTTGACGGACAACAACTACCAGCAGATCGGCCGGTATTTTTCCGGACGCGATCATACGACGGTGATGTACGGATGCCGGCGAACGGAGTCCTTGTTAAAGACCGACGCCGCGATGCGCGAGGCGGTCGAACGTTTGCAGCAGAAATGGAGCCCGGAAGAAGCCCCAGTGATGTAGGCCGGCGGCAATCACAGATGGGAAGATCGTCGCGTTGAAAGACCGCCACGTGGAAAGGTGGAAAGATCGTCGATCGAACGTCGACGCCGTGTCGGTCGAGTGACGTCGATCGACACGAGACGTGTTCGCCACACAGCGGCCCCGGTTCATCCACGGCATATTGACCCGACAAGAACATGATTTCGACAAGCTATCCACGCCACCACGAGTACCGCAACTCGACGGAAATCAAGCGGTTACCGCGGCGCACCGTGGTTTGTCGACGTTCGGCGGCCGGCGATTACTACTGTTACTGGTTTGAAATAAGTTAGTTAGGAAGAAGACATGGCGCGTGAGTTGGCGAACGTCGTTCGTTCGCGGACCGATGACGGCCGAGAGAGAATTCGAGAAAGGTAAGACCAGCCGATGAAAGTCACATGCGAACGGGAGAAGTTGCTGCATGCCTTCCAAACGGTTGCCAGTGTGGCCCCCACCCGCAGCCCCAAGCCAATCCTGCAGAACTTGAAGTTGGAGACCACCGCCGAAGGCGCTACCCTGATGGGAACCGACCTAGAGGTGGGCATTCGGGTCGAGGTGCCCGGCTTCGCGGTCGAGGTGCCCGGCAACGTGGTGCTGCCGATCGCCCGGTTCCATTCGATCCTGCGAGAGGGCAGCGACGAGAAGCTCGACCTGCAAAGCGACGGCCGGCAGACGACCGTGCGTGGACAGCAGAGCGAATTTCATCTGCCGTCGGAGAATCCGGACGAATTCCCCATGGTGGCCGAGTTTACGGAACAGAAGTGCCACGAATTGCCGGCTCGGTTCTTTCGGGAGATCGTCCGCCGCACGGTCTTTGCCACCGACAACGAGAGCAGTCGGTATGCCCTGGGGGGCGTGCTGATCGAGCTGAGCGAGGCCGAGATCGTGGCCGTGGCCACCGACGGACGCCGCCTGGCCAAGCAACAAGGGCCGGCGAAGTCGATCGACGGACATGCCACGGCCGAAGCGCCCACGATCATCCCCACCCGGGCGATGCAGCTTCTGGATCGTGCTCTGGCCGACAACGAAGAGAACATCCAGCTTGCGGCCCGCGAGAACGACGTGCTGATCAAGAGCGGCCGGGCTACGGTCTACTCGCGGTTGGTCGAAGGTCGCTTCCCCAAATGGGTCGACGTCTTTCCACGCTCGGAGGAGATGACCAAGATCGAATTGGCTGCCGGGCCGTTCCACACATCGGTTCGTCAGGCGGCGATCGTCACCAGCGAGGATCGCCGCGGTGTGGATTTCGCCTTCGGCGACGGCAAGGTCGAACTGAAAGCCCACGGCGCCGAATACGGCGAATCGCACGTCGAGTTTCCCATCAGCTACGAAGGACCCGAGCTTCAGATTACCCTGGACCCCCGCTACGTGAGCGATTTCCTCAAGGTGTTGGACCCGGATCAGACGTTCGTGATCGAGCTTTGCGGCCCGGAGAAGCCGGCCGTCTGCCGCACCGACGACGGCTACGGCTACGTGATCATGCCGTTGGCGCGGGATCAGAAGCCTTAGCAGATGCACCGGAAAAAGGGGGACAGGCCCCTTTTGTGCGAAGCACCCTTCGGGCCGTTCCGGCAAAAGGGGCCTGTCCCCCTTTTTCCCGGCTTTGTGTAGACCCAAAGACCATGCCACGCAGCCCGAAACATATCGGCGATGTCCTCTCGGAATTGATGGCCCGACGTGGATTCGCCCGCGTACAGAGTGCCGAGCAGTTCGAGGCCGGCTGGCGCGAGGCGGCCGGAACGACCATCGCCCAATACACCCGCCCCGGCACGTTGCGGCGGGGGACCCTCGAAGTGACCGTGGCCAACTCGACCTTGATGCAAGAACTCGTGTTTCAGAAACCGACGCTGTTGAAGGCCCTGGCCAAGTTGCTGCCGGAAGAACGAATTGAAGATCTCCGCTTTCGCGTTGGGGCAATTGACTGAGATGTATGCAAGCGGCGGGCGCGTTACGACGTGCCAGCCGATCCCGGCCTGGCGATCCCGGCCTGGCGATCCCGGCCTGGCGATCCCGGCCTGCTGAGTCGCCGGCCGTACGAAGAAAGAGTAGACGTTATGTCCAGCGATGCGAACCTGCCCGAATCAATTCCCCCTAGCGAGGATATGCCCGACGCGGATCCTCAGTCTTCACCGGCCGTCGAGGCGGCGGCCGCGGCCACCGCGGTGGTCGAAGGCGATTACGGCGTTGACCAGATGCGCTACATGAGCGACTTGGAACACGTCCGCGAGCGCAGCGGCATGTATATCGGCAATCGTGACGTCCGCGGCCTGCACCACCTGGTGACCGAGGTCGTCGACAATTCGATCGACGAGGTGATGGCCGGCCACGCCAAGGTGATTCGGGTGACCGTCAATCCCGATGGCTCGGTCACCGTGGCTGACGACGGCCGCGGCATCCCCGTCGAGATCGACGAGAGCATCGGTTGCTCGGCGCTGGAAGGCGTGATGACGATGTTGAAATACGGAGGCAAGTTCGACAACAAGGCCTACAAGACGTCCGGCGGCTTGCACGGCATCGGTGTGAAGGCGGTGAACTTCCTCTCGGAATGGTGCGAGGTCGAGGTCCGCCGCGACGGCCATACCTACCAGCAGGAGTATGCCCGCGGCAAACCGACCGGCAAGGTCACCGCCATCGCCAGTGCCGAAGGCACCGGCACCAAGACCACCTTCAAGCCCGATCCGGATGTGTTCGGCAACCTGAAGTTCGACCCGAACATTCTCAACCGCCGGCTGCAAGAACTGGCGTTTCTCAATCGTGGCGTGAAGATCGTCTTCCGCGACGAACGTAGCGACGAGAGCGAGACGTTTCAGTACGACGACGGGGTCGTGGAGTTCGTCCGCTATTTGAATCGGGCCACCGAGGCAATCCACCCGGACGTAATCCACATCCACCAAACGGACGAAGCGTCGGGCACCGAGGTGGAAGTTGCTCTCCAATACGCTTCGGAATACACCGAGAACGTGCGCTGTTACGTCAACAACATCAACACGATCGACGGCGGTACCCACCTGACCGGTTTCCGCACGGCGCTCACCCGTACACTCAACGCTTATGGCAAGCGGGCGAACATCTTCAAGGACCTGGTACCCGCCGGCGACGACCTCCGCGAAGGGCTCACCGCGATCATCTCGATCCGCATGGCCAGCCCGCAATTCGAGTCGCAGACCAAGGTCAAACTCAACAACCCGGAACTCGAAGGCGTGGTCAATTCCGTGGTGGGCGAGTTCCTGGCCAGCTACCTGGAAGAAAACCCCAAGGTGGCCAGAATCATCGTGGCCAAGGCCGTGTTGGCGGCCCAGGCCCGTGAGGCCGCCCGCAAGGCCAAGGCCCTGCTGCGCGAACGCAAGGGCATCCTCGCCGGCGGCGGACTGCCCGGCAAGCTGCGGGATTGTACCAGCCGGGAGGTCGACCGCTGTGAGCTTTACTTGGTGGAAGGCGATTCGGCCGGCGGCAGCGCCGAAGGCGGACGGCTCCGCGAGTATCAGGCGATCCTGCCCTTGCGCGGCAAGATCATCAACGCCTACAAGTCCCGCGAAGACAAGGTCCTGGCCAACGAAGAGGTGCGCAGCATGATCTCGGCGATCGGCTCGGGCATCGGCGAGGATATCGATCTGACCAAGCGGCGCTACAATAAGATCATCATCATGACCGACGCCGACGTCGACGGCTCGCACATCCGCACCTTATTGCTGACTTTCTTCTACCGCCAGATGTACAACCTGGTCCGTGCCGGACACGTTTACGTGGCCCAGCCGCCGCTGTTTAGGGTCCGCCGCCGCAAGCAGGTCGAGTACGTGCAGACCGAAGAGGAGATGAAAGACCAACTACTTGAGGCCGGCTTGACAGACGCGGCTTTCGAGCCGGGCGACGGGCGGATCGTCGAAGGCGAATCGATGGAGCGTCTCTGCCGCGCGCTGGCGGCGCTGGAAGATTCGCTCTTGGCGTTGGAGCGCCGCGGTATCAGCCTCCGCGCCCACGCCACCCGGCAAGACCCGGTCTCCGGCAAGCTGCCGGTCTACCACGTCTTCCTCGGCCATCAAGAACACTGGTTCACCTCGCGCACCGACCTCGAGGCGTTTGTGGCCCAGCAGGAGCAAGAGGTCGGCCACGAACTGCAAATGAAGGAGACGCCTGACGGCGAGACGAACGGCGACGCGAATGGTAATGGCAACGGCCAAGCCGCCAGCCGGCTGCACATTGTCGAGTTCCACGAGGTCCGTTCGATCAACAACCAACTCGCCGAGCTGCGCGAGATGGGCTTCGAGATAGACTCGCTGATCCCGCAGCAGCGCACCGGCGTGGAAGAAGCCCGCTATCATCTCCGCCGCGGCGAGCTGGTCACCGGCCTGGACGATCTCCGCGGCCTGCTCTCGGCGGTCCGCACGGCCGGCGAGAAGGGCCTGCAGATCACCCGCTTCAAAGGCTTGGGCGAAATGAACGCCGAAGAGCTTCGCCAAACCACGCTCGACCCCGAAAACCGCACGCTGCTGCAAGTCACCATGGAAGACGCCGGCGCCGCCGATGAACTGTTCCGCGTGTTGATGGGCGACAAGGTCGAACCGCGGCGGGAGTTCATCGAAAAGCACGCGTTGGAAGTGCGGAACTTAGACGTTTAGGACCCGTAGCGGGCCAACTTATGAATGGGGTGGCTGGGGTCGAGCGCAGCGAGCCCCCAGGATGCAACAAACTGGGGGCTCGCTGCGCTCAACCCCAGCCACCCGTCAGGTTCGACGTTACTGAGCATCAGGCTACAATCGTGATCCGTTACCCCGAGGAGATGAAATGAAATTCTGCACGGTCATCAACTGCATGGACGGGCGCGTGCAACTGCCCGTGATCCGCTATCTTCAAGAGCGCTTCGGCGCCGAGTGGGTCGACACGATCACCGAAGCCGGCCCCTGCCGCATCGTGGCCGAAGAGCAAGACACCCCGGCCACCGACTCGATCGCTTATCGCCTGAAGATCTCACTCGAAAAGCACCACTCCGTCGGCGTCGCCGTCGTCGCCCATCACGACTGCGCCGGCAACCCGGTGTCGAAGGACGAGCAACTTGTTCATCTGAAGGAGGCGGTGCGGCGGTTGCAGGGGCAGGTGGGCGAGACGGAGGTGATCGGGTTGTGGGTGGATGGGGATTGGGAAGTGCGTGAGGTCTAGACTAACGCGGGTAGGTACCTGGACAGCGCCGGACAGGATTACGGGATCAACGGGACAAGCTCTCTCCCATCCTGTTGATCCCGTAATCCTGTCCGAGTAGATCCCCTTCTCATAGGGCCAATCTGCGAATGCTCCAAAGGTCACCGGCAGCAGCACACGTCGCCGACTCGTAGGTGACGGCGGGAAAAAGGGAACGCCACGTACCATGCCGCGACCTTTCGAGCGCTTGGTGGTCCTCGATTTTGAGGCCACCTGCGACCACGGCGAACAGCCCGACCCGCAGGAGATCATCGAGTATCCGTCGGTCTTGCTTTCGGCGGAGACATTCGAGATCGTCGACGAGTTCAGATCGTTCGTCCGCCCGCAGCATCATCCGGTGCTGACGCAGTTCTGTCGGGAATTCACAAGCATCACGCAGGCCCAGGCCGACGCCGCCCGGCCGTTTGCGGCGGTCTTCCACGAGCATATCGCTTGGCTGCGCGGACATGACCTTCGCGTCGAGTCTGGAGACGAAGGCCACGATTTCACCTTCCTTCTCTGCGGCGACTGGGATCTAAAGAAGATGCTTCCCGCCCAATGCCGCGTGTGTGATCCGCCGATCGACCACGTGCCCGTCGCGTTTCGGCGTTGGGTCAATATCAAGAAGCACTTCGCCCGGCACTTTGGGATGCGGAAAGCGCCGGGGATGGCCGGGATGATGCGAAAGCTGGAGATCGAACTGACCGGACACCACCACTGCGGCATCGACGATTGCCGGAACATCGCGAAGATCGCCCGATGGCTGGCCGAGTGTGGAGTCGTGTTGTCGACGACGACGGAATTGCCGCCTGCGTAGCGCCGACCGCTTTGGCCGCCGCGACACTCCCCCTACGACGCCCGCTCCCCCTCCCACGCCGCCAACAGCATACTCGCCGCGCGGTCGACCTCTTCTTCGGTGGTATACCAGCCGACGCTCAGGCGAATCGTGCCCCGGGCGACTTCGGGCTCCAGGCCGATGGCAGCCAGCGTGGGGGAGAGATGCTCGGAGCCGCTGTGGCAAGCGGAGCCGGTCGAGGCGCAGAGTTCGGGCAGACGCCGCAACAGCACGGCGCCGCTGACGTTGGGGAAGTTGACCGAAAGAGTGTTCGGCAGCCGCTCGGCCTTGGCGGCGTTGACGGTGAGCTGCGGGCCGACGCCGTGGCGAAGCCGGTCTTCGAGCCGGTCGCGCAGCGCGGCTAGGTGGTCGTTGCTGCGCGATAGCGATTGCTTGGCCAACGTGGCCGCGTGGCCGAGGCCGACGATGTACGGGACGTTCTCGGTGCCCGCCCGCAAGCCGCCTTCGTGTCCGGCGCCGTGCAACACGGGCTCGAGCGGCACGCCGCGGCGAACGAACAGCGCGCCGACGCCTTTTGGGGCGTAGGTCTTGTGCCCGGCCAGCGAGAGCATGTCGACGCCCAACTCGCGGACCTGGGTGGGGATCTTGCCGACGGTCTGGGCGGCGTCGGTGTGCAGCAGCACGTTGCGGTTTTGGCAGACGCCGGCGATTTGGCGGATGGGCTCGACGGTTCCAACTTCGTTGTTGGCGTGCATCACGCTGACCAACACGGTATCGTCGCCGATCGCGGCATCGACGGTCTCGGCGTCGACCACGCCGTGGCGGTCGCAGCCGACGATCGTCACCCGGTGGCCGGTCGATTCGAGCCATCGGGCCGGCTCGAGCACAGCCGGATGCTCGACGGCCGAGATCACCAGATGGCCGCCGCCGTTGGGGGCCGCCCGCAGCAGCGCGCCCTTGATCGCCAGGTTGTTGGCTTCGGTCCCGCCGGAAGTGAAGACGACCTCGTCGCGGTCGCAGCCGAGCAGATCGGCCACGCGTTCCCGGGCGTCCTCGACCGCCTCATGACAGGCCCGGCCCAGCGCATGGGCGCTGGAGGGGTTGCCGAAGTGTTCGGCCAAGAACGGGAGCATCGCCTCTTGGACCGAGGGGGCGATGGGCGTGGTGGCATTGTAGTCGAGGTAGATCGAGCGCATCGGGCCACCTTCGCCGCGTTACTACGGCCTGCCAAGGGGACAGGGACATGTTGTGTGGACCCGGCGGCGCAAACCTTCACCGTCCGGACCGGAGGACCGACACGACTGCCGAGCCGCCGGGCCTTGGACGATGGAAGCGTTTGGCGGTTATCTCTGCGGCGGGGTGCCCATGGCGCCCGGCATCACGCGCTTCTGCACGTCGGTTTCCAATACGCCGAAGGTCGCCTCGTGGCGCTGCACGGTGAGCGTCAACGCGTGCAACATCCGCTTGGCCGTGAAGAAGTTAGTGATGATCCGCTGGTTGACGGGGATCGGCTCAGTGGGCACGCCGAACGGCTGCGGGTTGAGGCCGAAGTCGATGATCAGTTCTTCCGGCGTTCCGGTCACGCGACAGAAGTTGGCATAGGCCGCCAACACCTTGGAATCGTCAATCTGGACCTGGACCCTCTGCTGTTGCTGCGGCTGATCGGCCGGCGCGGAGGCATCGGCGCCGGTCTCAGGGGCGGGAACAGCGTCTTCCTGGGGCTTGTCGTCTTTGGCCACAAACATACTCCTTTTACTACAAACGGGTCTCTTGGTTCCGACGCGTAAATGTCGTGCCGGAGGTCGGGCTCGCGGAGCGCCGCGGCTGCCGAATCAACACGGATTTCGTGAACGAATAGGTTCTGGAAACCGTGATTATACCAAGGATAGCACAAGGGCCTACGGGGGGCCGTAAAAGGAATGGACACACCGAGGCAGCTTGCGCAGACCGCAGGGGATGCGTCAAACGCACCGGCCTTGTGGAAACTACGGCACATCGGCGGCGCTACTTCGAGGTCGGCACGGCCTCAAATCCGAAAGATTGCAGCGCCTTCGACCTCAGCACGTCGGTGATCTTCAGTGCGCTGATGTTCTGATAGGGGAGTACGATCATCCGCGCGCCGAGCGAATCGGGCGTCTGCCGCTTCAATAGCAAGAAGCCCTCGCCGATCATAAACCCGTCGAAAGGGATCTGCTCGCCGAACGTAGTGGCGAGCAACCCCTTCTGTGGGATCTTTTCGGGCCAATTGTTGAAGAAGCGTTTCCAGTTGCCTAGAGATTCGTCCATTAGCGGGCTGCTCGGCAATGCTCGGGAAGAAGTCGTTGGCCCACAGTCACCTTTCGCCCCAGGTCACCTTTCGCCCCCGTTGGCCGAAATGCGACTCTGGCGGGGATGATACCCGGGCGGAGAGCGTCTGTCAAAGTGGGTTTTGCGGGTCAGGGCGACTGGGGAATCTCGGGGAATTTTCAAGTGTTGGGCCGACTCTGCCGATTATTCCGATGGCGTCGGTAAAGACGAGCTTGAGGGTCAATGCGCGGACGCCCCCCGGAACCGTGGGTTGGTCCGGCCACGTGCATCGGACGCGCGAGACCCTCGATAAACTGCCCGATTGGGCCGTGGCTTCCCGTCACGTTGAGGATTCGCAATCATGACGACCACTTGCCCGCCGGTTCGAGCGGCATTGCTGCCAGTGCTAGCAGTGTGCGCGGCGATCGGCCTCAGCGGATGCCATCCGATCGACTTCTACGAATCTCCGCCGCCGCTAAGCCCGAAAATGGACACGCCACACGAGCGGTCGTTGGTCTCGCTGCCGACTTATCGCATCGAGCCGCCCGATTTGATCCAGATCGAGATGCTCAAGCAGATCCCTTTGCCGCCCTATCGCGCGCAGGTCTACGACGTGCTGCAAATCCAGGTGGTGGGCACGCTGCTCGATCAGCCGATCAACGACTACTACCTAATCGAAGGTGAGGGCTGGATCGACTTGGGAGCGGCCTATGGCAAGGTCTACGTGGTGGGGATGACGATCGAGGAGATCAAGGCGGCGACCACCCGCCATTTGACCCAAGTGCTGGTCAGCCCGGGCGTTTCGGTCCAATTGGCTCGGGCCTCGGGTACCCAGCCGGTGACCGGCGAGTATCTCGTCTCGCTCGATGGCACGGTCAACCTGCGGCAATACGGACGCGTGGAGTTGGCCGGCCTGACGATCGCCGAAGCCACCGCGGCGCTGGAGAGGCATCTGTCGCAGTATTTCGATTCGCCGGAGGCCACGGTCAACGTGATTGCCTACAACAGCAAGGTCTACTACGTGATCACCGAAGGGGCCAGCCTGGGCGACAACATCGTCCGTATGCCGATTACCGGCAAAGAGACGGTCTTAGACGCGCTGAGCCAAATTGGAGGATTGTCCCAACTGTCTAGCGAGAAGATCTGGATTGCGCGACCCACGCCGGGAAACCTCGCCTATGAACAGATCCTCCCGGTCAACTACACGGCGATCACCCGCGGCGCCGCATCGGCCACCAACTACCAGATCTTGCCCGGCGATCGCGTGTTTATCGCCGAGAACCGTCTGGTTTCGCTGAGCAACTTCATCTCCCGGGTGACCGGCCCATTCGAGCGGATCGCAGGTATGACGTCACTTGGGGCGTCGACCGTACGCAACATGCAGACACTCGGGCGCGGGTATAACCAGAACAGGGGAAGGTAGCTGGCCGCTTGGGGGGCGCTGTTGATTGTCTGATCGGCTCGTGTCGTGTAGAATCATAGTGGGCTGTAAGGGATTGAGGGTATCGAAGGGCTTGGCTCTTTCGAGTCGGGACTGGAGGAAAGAACGATGCACGCAGCCATTGGAACACTGTCGTTGCTGATGGGGGGTCTGGTATTGCCGGACGTCGTTCCGCCCACCGGGATTTCCGGCGGGACGGTCTATCAGCGGCCCGCCACGGATTTGGGCGTCAGCAGACCGCAATCGGCGTATCGGCCCGGCTCGGCCTATCGCAGCGGCGGCCGAACCTCCTCGCCACTAACCCAAGGCGGCGCCCGGGCTGGCGGCCAGAATTCGTTTGTCCCGCTGGCCCCGACGAATCCTTCCGCCGGCGTGGACCGCTTTCCTTGGGCTCCACCGACGGCGGGGGCTCCCACCGACCCAACCGGCAGAGCGGCGGGAACGTCCGCCGGCCGCGCGGGTCCCTACGACATGCCCACCCGAGCCCGGCCTTCTTATACTCCGCAGCCGTCTTCATCGGTGCGCCGTCCGGGGCCGGTTCGCACCGGCGGCACGAGCGCCGGTTCGGCCACCGCCAACAAGCCCTTCTCTGAACACCGCCGCCAACGTCTGACCAGCCCGTACATGCAGCTCTACCGCCGCACTAACGCCTACGGCACCAGCGATAACTGGAACGAGTTGGTGCGTCCGGCGCTAGAGTTGCAGCAGCAGACGCAACAACTCCGCAGAGACGTGCGTGGCCTGCAAGGTGCCACCCGCAGCCAAGGGCTCGACCTGAGAACCCTCGGCCGGGCAACGCAGAACCTGCAAGGCTCCGGCAATCGCCAGTACTACATGAACTACGGCGGCTACTTCCCGGCGCTGGGTCGATAGTTCGCCGAAAACGTGGGCTAGTGTCGGCAACGAAAAGGGGGCACCGAAAAGGGGACAGGTCCAATTTGTGCGAAGCACCCTTCGGGCCGTTCCGGCAAA
>CAYYNP010000242.1:0-15240 GCA_964472545.1 uncultured Planctomycetaceae bacterium
CCCATTGCGATGAACCATTTTCCTCCGGGATTCGTCGAACAAGTTGCATCCGCAAGGTATATGTATACTGTATAATTCCAACCCCGCTGCGGTGCGGGTGGCGGCACGCAGCAACCCCCCGACCGAGTGGGTTCGAGGCGACCGAGCAGCGCGATCCCCTTTTCTGAAAGGACGGCGAGATGAACGCTAGGTTTCGTCCGGTTTTGGCCATGGCCCTGGCAGCAGTCGCGATGTCGTTGGCGATACGCACGACACGCGCTCAAGACGCGGCGGCCGAGGCACCCCCGGCTGCGGCAGACGACGCGAAGGCCGATGACTCGGTCGTCGAGCAGAGCATCTACATTCCCTACGAGAAACTTCGCGAAGTGTTCGAGAAACACGGTCGCGGCGTTTTTCTGCCGTACGAGGAATTCGACAAACTCTGGAAGGCCGCCCGAGACAAAAAGGCCCCCGCCGATGAGCAACGCCCGCCGGTCGAGGCCCTGATCACCGAGATCGAGAACGAGGCCACCGTCGAGGGCGACGTGGTCAAGGTTCACGCGGTGTTGAAGATCGACATTCTGGCCGAAGGCTGGCACGAGATCCCCTTGCGGCTGGCCAACGAGGCGATCATCGACGCGGCGATCGCTGGAGAGCCGGCACGCATCGTCGGCGGCGACGGCAAGGGCTATCGGCTGCTGGTCCACAAGCAAGGCAAACAGCCCGAGCAGATCGAACTGACCTTGGATTACGCCAAAGCGATCGAGAAACAGCCGGGCCGCAACAGCGTGTCGCTCGAAGCGCCTCGGGCACCGGTCAGCCGTTGGCGGGTGCGGATACCGCAGTCGGGCGTAAAGGTGCGAATCCATCCGATGATCGCAGCCTCGGAAGAACCGCCCGCGGAACCTGCCTCCGCCGATCCGCCTGCCGATCCCGATGCGACCCCGCCGGAGCCGGCCGCCGCGCCGCCGGAGGAAACCGTGGTGCGGGCGTTTGTCGGCGCAGCGCCGACGGTGGCCATCGAATGGACGCCCAAGGCCGAAGGCGCCACCGGATTGGCCGCGCTGGCCGCCGTTTCCGCGCAGCAACAGGTCTGGGTTCACGAGGGCGTTACGCGGACCGAAACGACGCTCGACTACGTCATCAGCCGGGCCGAGCTGACCGAACTGAGTATCGACGTGCCGGCCGATCAACAGGTGGTCGACGTCACCGATCCGAACGTCCGGCAGTGGCAACTCGAACCGGCCGATCCGGCCGTGACCACCCGGCGGATCAACGTCTCGCTGCACCAGCCGGCCAAAGAAACGCAGCAGGTCGTCGTGGAGTTGAAGAAGTTCACCGACGGCACCGCGGCCGACGTGCTACAGGTGCCGGTGGTCGAGGCCGTCGGCGTCCGCCGGCAGCAGGGCGTGGTGGTGGTGTGGCTCGACGAGGGCCGCCGGGCCGAAGCCGTCGAGACGGGCGATCTGATCCAACTCAGCCGGAGCGAACTGCCGGGGAAACTCCCGAGCACCGACTGGGAGTTCTGCTATCGCTACGCCCGGGTGCCGTTCGACTTGCAGCTTCGTGTAGAAGACGTCCGTCCGCAGATTACGGTCGATTCGCTCGTCGAGGCGTACTTGGAGCCGAAGAAGCTCTCGTTGGACGTGTTCGCGGCGTTTACCGTCGAACGGGCGGGCGTGTTCCAGTTGCGGTTCGACGTGCCGGCCGGATATCGGGTCCGCCAAGTCCACGGCCGGGCCGGTCAGGGAATCACCGCCGCCGAGATCGAACCCTATCGCACGCCCGACGCCCCCGAGCCGCAACTGATCGTCAACCTGCGCCAAAAGGCGCTGGGGCGCGTGGGGCTGTTGGTGCAATTGGAGCGGGACCTCGACGAACCCGATCTGCTCGAACCTACGGGCAACCGGGCCGAGATCGACGTGGCGTTGCCGCGTGCGGTGGCTGCGCCCGAAGAGATCCTCGAAAACGACACCGGCCGGCTGGTCGTCTTCGCACCGGAGAACCTCGAAGTCAACCCGGATACCGACCCGGAAAAGACGGCCGGGCTGCGCGAGATCCCCGTGCGCGAAGCGCTGAGTTCCGCCGGGCCGTTGCGTGCGGAAAGGCCGTCGGACGTGCGGCCGGTGTTTGCCAGGGCGTACTCGCGCGAGCCGGTCAAGCTGGCCCTCGGTGTCAAGCATCGCAAGCCGCAGGTCAACATCCGCCAGCTTCTGGTCGCCCGAGTCGACCCCGGCACGGTCCGCTACGAGGCCACGTTCTTCTACAACGTGCTCTACAGCGGCGTGCCGTCGCTGCGGATCGACGTGCCGAAGACGGCCGAGGACGAGGGCACCGGCTGGCGCAACCTCACTCAGTCGATTCGCGACGAAGTGCTCGACACGACGTCCGATGCGGCGATCGACGACCCGCCGGAAGGCTACGAAGCCTGGAGCTTCAGCGGCGAGACCGAGCTGATCGGCTCGGGCCGGATCGAAATGGTCTGGGAGCGGAAGATCCAAGGGCTCGACGTCGGCAGTTCCGTGCCGCTCGACGTGCCACGGTTGATTCCCGTCGGCGCCGACTTGAGCAACGGGCAGATCGTGCTGGTCAAGGCCGAAACAATCGACGTGGTCGAATCCGACGAGGCCGACAAGATCAAGGGCCTGCAGCCGATCGACCATCACGAGGAGTTGATGGCCGGGGCCCAGGTCGACAACGCGGCCCGGGCGTTCGAGTTCCACGACGACGACTGGGCCCTGTCGATCGTGGCCACGATGTACGAACTCGCAGAGGTCAAGCGGACCAGCATCGATCGGGCCGTGTTGCGGTTGGTCGTTACGCGGGCGGGCGAAGTCTCCGTGCAGGCACTCTACCGCATCCGCAGCGTCCGACCGCGCCTGGAAATCAAGCTGCCGCAGGACGCGAAACTCGACGCGGCGCCGGCGTGGATCGACGGCAAGTCGGTCACGTTGCAGATCGAGAAGTCGAGCCATTTCGTGCCGTTGGTCGACACTCGAGACGACACGCCGTTCCTCCTGGAGCTGCGCTACACCGTACCCGGCGACGGCCGCCTGTTGACATTGCCCGAGTTCGCCGAAGAGCCCGAGGCGCCGGCCGTGCAGAAGGTCTATCTGTGCGTCTATCTCCCGGAAGAGGAGGCGCTGTTGGGGACGGCCGGGCCGTGGACCGACGAGTTTCGTTGGATACCGCAGCCTGGCAGCCGCTGGTACGCTCCGTCGACCTGGCGTTGGGTCGCAGCCGGGCGTGGCGGCGAACTGGGGTATTCCCTGCTCGACGACGCCGCGCTGATCGGCTGGGTCCACAAGGGTCTCAACGAGCCGGGCACCTTCGAGGCCGACGGGCAACTGTTCGTCTTCTCCACGCTGCATCCGGCGGCCGGAGACGAAGGGGCTCTACGCTTGAAGTTCCGTAGCCGTGCCGGAGTAAGCACGTTCGTGTTCATCGCGCTGGTGTTGATCGGCCTGGTGACGTTGCCGTGCGGCATGGCGCAGCGCGTAACAGCCGTTGGAGCGTTGCTTGCCGCGTTGGTTCTGTGCGGCGTGTTCGCACCAACGATGTCGTACCAGATTATCGACGTCGTGCTGGCCGCGGCGGTGTTTGTGGTGGTGGTGTTGTGGACCGCGCAGGCCTTACTCCGCGCGCGGCGGTGCCCGGCCGAAGGGCCGTCGTCAACGCCGCCCCCGGCAGAGAGTTTCACCACGCCGAGCGAAAAGGGGCCGGATCTCGGAGCCTCCGGGCAACCGGCCGACGGGCCGACGCCCGCGCCCCCACCGGCCCCGAGCTTCACCACACCGAGTGAGAAGGGGCCCGATCTTGCAGCGGTGGAGTCGCCGCCCGCGCCGGCCGACGACGCCGACTCGGAACCCGAAGTTCTGCCCGACGAAAAGCCGGCCACCCCACCGCCGCTGAAGGAAGAAACGCCAAAAGAAGAGACACCCAAAGAAGAGACACCGAGCGACGAATCGACCGAAGACGACCGACCCCGCGACGAAGGAGGTGAGAGCCATGGTTAAGCCTTCGATCGCACTACTGTTGGCTGTCGCGGCGGTGCTGGCGCCGTCGGCGGCAGCCGGCGGCATCGTCATCCCGCCCCCTAAAAACGGGCCGTCGCAAGAACCGGCCGATCGCGACACCGCGGTCACCCGCGAGATCTTTGTTCCCTTCGAGGGCCTCGAGGCCCTGTTGAGGAATCAGCCTCGCCGCGTGCTGCTTTCGCGGGAACAGTTCGAGGAACTCATCGAAAAGGCGGAGAAGTCGCCGGACGTCGACGCCCCGCACGCCGCCGTGCTCGCGGCGGCCGACTACACGGCCACCATCCGCCGCCAGCGGGCACACTTCCAGGGCACGTTGACGCTGGAGGTGCTCAACGACGGCCTGCAAGTCATCGAGTTGGACCTGGCGCACCTGGGGCTGTTCGATGCCAAGCTCGACGGCCGCGACGCAGCGATCTATCGCCGCAGCGACGGCCGGCTGTTGCTGCTGGCCGAGGGCGCGGGGCGCCATAGCCTCACGCTCGAGATGATCGCGCCGGTCGAGACCACGGCCGCCCGGCAACTGCTGCGCTATCGCCTGCCGCATGCCCCGGCCACTCGTCTGCGGCTGACCGTCCCCGGCGACGTCGAGGTCAAAGACGGGGCCGATGTGATCCGCCGCGAGGTCGACCCGGAGGCGGCCGAAACCCGCTTCGAGTTGCTTGCCCGCCGCGGCGACACCACGCTGCAAATGACGCTTAACAGCCGGCTCCGCCGCAATCGTCAGGCGGTCGTCGCCAGCAGCGTGTTGATCGACGAAGTGACCGAAGGCTACGAACGTCTCCACGCCAGGCTTTCGATGGACGTGTTGCACCAGGCGGTCGAGCAGTTTCGTTTCGCCGTGCCGGAGGGTTTCGAGGTCGACAAGGTCGACTCGCCGCAGTTGTCGCGCTGGGAAGTGACCGACGGGGCCGACGGCCGCGTGCTCGACGTGCGGCTGCGCAGCCCGGCCACGGAAACGGTCGTGCTGGACGTCTCGGCGGTCAGCGTCGACGCCCGGCTCGACGCCTGGACCTTCCCGCAGCTTCGGCCCATCGGCGATGAGATCGTCGGCGAGGCCTCCGTGTTGGGGTTGCTGTTAGACAACCGCTTGCAGGCCGAGAGCGTCGTGGCCGAGGGCCGCTTGATTCGGCTCGATACGCCGAAGCTTCGTAGCGCGTTGCCGCCGAGCTTGCTGAGTCCCGAGCGTGGAGTGGCCGCCGTCCGCTCGATCGTCGCCTATTACGCCCCGCAGGGCGATTTCGCCGTGAAGGCCCGCTTCGTCCGCCCGCCGGCCGAAATGGCCGTCCGCGGCAACGTGCTGTTGATCGTCTCGCAAAAGGGCCACGAAGCACTCGGCGGACTGGCGCTGGTGCCGACGGTCGAGAAGCTGTTTGGCTTCGACCTTGCGATTCCGTCCGAGTGGCACGTTCGCGCCATCACCGGCAACGACGAACAGCCGCTGCAATTCGAACGCGACGACCCGGCCGACGGTCCCGCGATCGTCCATGTCCGCGTGCCCGAGGGCATGCCGCCGGGCAAGGAGTATCAGGTCAATTTCGAGGCGACGTATACGCCCGAGGGCTGGTTCTCCGGCTGGGAAGGCGACGACGCCGGCCGGCAGATTGAATTCCCCGTGTTCGACGTCGTCGGCGCGACCAGCCACGAAGGGGCGATCGCCGTGCAGGTCCGCGACGACATGCGCGTCACGCCCGAGGATCTTCAGGGGCAACTCACGCCGCTGGGCGAACCGCAGAAGGCCGATTACGGCCTGGGCGAAATCGCCGCCAGTCTGGCCTATCACTACGGACAGCCCGGCTACGCGGCCAAGCTGCTGGTCGAGCGCATCCGCCCGCGGCTGACCGCCCGCAGCTTCTCGCTGCTGCGCGTCGAGCCCGATTCGCTCTCCGTGCGTTACGAGGTGATCTACTCGGTCGAGCGGGCGCGGGTCGGCCGGGTGGCGCTGTTGATGCCCAAAGACGCCACGCCGGAAAGCCTCGCCGTCCGCGGCCTCGGTGGCACGCGCGTCAAACACCAGCAAAGCCGCATTGAGGGGGACATGCGCCGCTGGACGGTCCAATTGGAACGCCCGCGGCTGGGCAAGATCCACCTGGCGGTCGCCTTCAGCCGGCCGGCGGCGGTCCGCACGCTGACCGAAATGCCGCTGCCGCTGGTCACCGCGGCCGCCGACGGGCTCGACTATCAGTCGGGCGTGGTGGCCGTCGAAGGCAACGCCGATTTGGAGATTACGCCCAATCCCGAGACGGGCGTGCGGCTGTTGGACGTGGGCGAATTGGCCGACGCCTCCTTTCAGCCGGGCAAGCGGTTGCTGGGCGTTTGGGGATACGTGGGTGAACCGACCGACGCCACGTTGCCGATCGGCATCGCGCCGCGCGACACGCGCGCGGTTCCTACCGCCGTGGTCCAGCGGGCTGCGCTGAGCACACGGCTCTCGGTCGACGGCAACGCCCAGACGCAGGCCAGCTTCTTGCTGCGGACCAAGGCCTCGTATCTTACCGTGCAGCTTCCCGACGAGTCGCAGCTCTGGTCGGCCCACGTCGGCCAAACCGCGATCAAGCCGCAGCGGCAAGAGTCGAACCTGTTGATCGGGCTGCCGGGGGCCTCCGGCGACGTGCGGCTACTGCGGATCGTCTACACCACGCCGGTCGAGGGCCTGGGCCTCAGCGGCAACGTCCGGCTGCCGGCGCCGAAGCTCTTTCTCCGCGGCCCGTCCGGCGCCGAGCCGATCGAAGTGCCGCTGAACGACCTCGTTTGGCGCGTCTATCCGCCGGCCGGATATCAGATCACCCGTTCCGACGGTACGGTCGTGCCCGACGGGCTGCGTCCGCCCGAGTTGGCGGCCGTGTCGGTGGCCAAGGGGCTGATTGCCTGTCCCGCGTGGCTGTCTGCCGATCTCGATTCCCTGATGCCGCACGCTCCGCCGTACGGGCTAACATCGAAGGCTACGGCCACCAAAACGGCGGCAACGGCGACCGCGGCCGTGACGATGGTCGACACGTCGCGTTCTATGGAGCGGCATTATTCGGAGGACCTTGACATTTCTGCCCCCGACAGTTTCACTCTCGAGGATCGGCAACTCGGAGGGTTTGATGCGGAGCCGATACCACCAGCGCCCGATCCCGTTGCAGCGGTGGACATGACGGGGGGTACTCTCACCGTTCAACCGCCGATGGACCCGCCGATGGATCCATTCGACACCCCACCGCCCGTCGATCCGCCGGCCCTGCCGCCGATGATTGAACTGCCGGACATCCCGGGTCTGCCGCCGGTTCCCGGTCGTGATGAGTATGAAACCTATCGTGATACGCAGCCTGGCATCGTAACGGATCCCCTTACCCTGCGGCACTCCCTCGACGTGGATCACGACCGGTCGGCGTCGGTCGGCATGGGCAGGAGGGGGGTCTTCGCCGATGAGGCCGGCGAGGTACAAGCGACCGCCAAACAACCGCGCCGCCGCGAACTGGCCGGTGTGCGCAGCCTCGACATCCGGTGGACCGACACCGGCGACGCGATCACGTTCCGCAGCCTGGGTGTGGCCCCGGCGCTGGACGTGCGGCTGGCGAACCGTCAACGGGTCGACGCGCTGGCCTGGGGGCTGGCGCTGATCGTGCTGCTGTGGGGGCTGGCGATTACCGGCCGGTCGGCGGCGAGCAAGGTGCGGCTGATCGGGGTCGTGGCCGTCTTGGCCACGGTGGCGCCGCTGTTGTACGCGAGCGACAACGCGGTCTACGTCTGCAACCCGTCGTTCTTCGTTGCCATGGCGTTGGTGCCCTATTACTTGGCTGCTGTGGTCTTGCGGCAGTTTGCCCGGCTGATCTGCCGCGGGTGCTGCCATGCCCGGACGAAGAAAGCCGCCGCCGCGGCCGGACTGCTGATCGCCGCGTTGATTCCCACGGCCGACGTACTGGCCGTCGATCCGCCCAATCCCAAATCGGCCGCTGCCTTGAATTTGAATCCGTCCTCGCCGACGGCCGCCGGCGCGTTTCAGTACGTGCTCCAACTCGCCGACCCGCCCAAGCCGATCGACGTGCCCAAAGACGCCGTGATCCTGCCGTACGATCCGAAGTCGGCTACCGGCGTGGCCGACGCCGACAAACTGCTGGTGCCCTACGACAAGTACGTCGAACTCTACAATCGGGCCTACCCGAACGCCAAGCTCGAAGAGCCCAAGCCGCCGGTCGACTACGCGCTGGCGGGGGCGGCGTACGAGGTGCTCTTGACCGGCGAGGACTACCTGCTGCTGACCGGCCGGCTCCAGATCGACGTCTTCGCCGACGGCTACGTGACGATCCCGCTGGGCCTGGCCGGCGGCGCGTTGGCCCGGGCGGAACTCGACGGCAAGCCGGCCCGGCTGAAGGTGGCCCAAGTGGCCCCCAATACGAAACAGTCCAAGCCACAAGCCGCCGGTCCGTCGCCGGTGGTGCTCTACGTTTCCGGCAAGGGGCGGCATAGCCTGGACGTCGATGTGCGGCTGGCCTTGCGCCGCGAGGGGGGCTGGCGGGCGGCCGAAGGCGTGTTGCCCTCGGCACCGGCCGCCGCGCTCTCGATCACCGTGCCGCAGCCACAGACCGAATTGCAGCTCGGCCCGGTCGACGCCCGCCGCACGTTCCAGAGCGAGACGGCCGACGAGGAGATCGATACGGCCTTGGCCAACGGTGGCGCCGTGCAACTTCGCTGGCGCCCGAAGGTGGCCGCGGGCCAGATCGACCGCTCGCTGACGGCCCAGTCGTTCGGCGTGCTCGACGTGCAGGAAGACGGCCTGCGGCTGGTGTGGCAGGTGGAATTGAAGTTTCCCGGGGCCCAGCGCGGCGAGTTTCGCTTGGGCGTGCCGGCCGGCTATCTGGTCGAGAAGGTCGAGGGGCCCAACGTCCGCGGCTGGCAAGACCCCGATCCGGCCACCGGCGACACGCTCAACGTGACGCTGCTGAAAGCGGCCGAAGAACAGGAGACGCTCGTGGTGCATCTGTGGCGCCGCGGCAAAGTGGGGCAAGACGACGAAGTCGGCCAAGACGCCCTGGCTCAGTTCGACGTGCCGGCCGTCACCGTGCCCGAGGCCGCCATGCACGGCGGCCAGTTGACCGTCCGCCGCAGCCCGTTGTTGGACGTCCGCGTGCTCGAGCCGGGCAAGACGTCGCGGATCGACCTGACCGGCAAGGCGGCCGAACTGGCCGGCGGCGAAGACAGCGCGACCAGCGGGCTGGGTATCCGCGCCTACCAGGCGTATCGCTTCGGCTCACTGCCAATGGCGATGCGATTGGCGGCCACGCCGTCGCAAGCCCGCGTGTCGGCCGACGTGCAGACGATCGTCCGCATCCGCCCGCACTTGCAGAGCATCGAGACGGCCGTGGTGCTCGACGTGCAAGGTCCGCCGATCCATCGCAGCGAGATCTTCCTGCCCGACGGGCTCGACGACCTCCGCGTGCTTTGCGCCCGGCCGTTGCAGTGGGCCGTGACCGACGTCGACGGCCGCCAACTGCTCACCGTCGACCTGGCCACCGGACGGCCCGAAGGCGACGACACGCCGCTGGTGATCCACGGCACGCTCGGCCGCGCGGCCACGCCGGGGGATCTCCCGCTGCCGGTGTTCGAGGCTCGCAACGTTACGCAACAGACGGGCCAGTTCGCCGTACAGGCCGACGAGGCCTACGACGTAACGGCCGCCGAGTTGCGCAACTGCCGTATCGGGCCGCAGCGGGAACTCTACGGCTGGCTGCAAACGGCCCAACGCCAGGCCACCCGGCTGGCGCTGAAGACCGACGGGCCCGACTACGCCGGCACCGTGCGACTGACGCGGCGGCAGCCGACGGTCTCCTGCTTCACGATCAGCAACGTCAAAGTAACCGACCGGACCGTCGAGCAGACGATTGTGTTGAACTACAACATCGAGCACGCCGGCACCGACCGGTTTTCGCTGCTGCTGCCGGCCGATCTGGCCGACGCGCAGATCACCGCGCCGATGCTGCGGCGCAAGACGGTTCAGCCGGTGGCCGGCGACCAGACCAAGGTCCGCGTGGTGCTGGAGTTTCAAGACGCGCTGCGCAACGAAGTTGCCGTGTTGATACAACGCGACCGGCTGTTGTTGCCGGACACGTCGTACGCGGTGCCGCTGCCGGTGGTCGAAGACGCGCGGACCACGCAGCGTTTTGCCACGCTGGAGAGCGCCGGCCTTGGCGAGATCGTGATCGAGACCCAAGAGGGGCTCAAAACGCTCCGCCGCCAACAGGCCGAATGGCAGACGCTGCAGCGGGTGTTGGGAACCGGGCTCAGCGAGGCCTTCCTGGCCGACGCCAACGCGGCCGACCCGCGGTTGACCTTCACGACCAAACGCCGTCAGACGGTCGAGACCACCGGCGCGCGGATCGGCCTGGCCGAAACCAACCTGGTGCTCGACGCCAACGGGGCCTATCGGGCGGAGGTGACCTACCACGTCGACAACCGCACGCAGCAGTATCTCAAAGTGCAACTGCCCGCCGACGCCGAACTTTGGGCCGTACGCGTGGCCGACGTGCCGGTCAAGCCGGTCAAGCCGGAGAAGAAGGACGCGGCCGAGGTCGTGCGGATTCCTTTGATCAAGACGGCGCCCGGCGAACTCGACTACGCCGTGGTGCTCTTCTATGGCGGCAAGCTGTCCACGCCGCGATGGTTGGGCACGGTCGACTTCCCCCTGGCGCGAACCGTCGACGTGAGCGTCGCGCGGAGCAACGTCCGTCTTTACGTGCCCCGCTCGCACGGCTGGTTCGATTTCGGCGGCACCATGCGCCACGTGGCCGAAGAGGCCGACCTGGCGGCCGAAACGCTGGCCTATCGGACCAAGCGGACCGAACGCCTGATGGAGACCGTCCGCCACGGCAACGAGTTCGACAAGGTCCGGGCGATGGGGAACCTGAAAAAGCAGATGGCGGAGACGGAGAGGTTCCGCGCGGCGTCCAGAGAGTTCGGCCCCAATGAGAAATGGAAAGCGGAAGCCATCACCAACTACAAGGCGATGAGTGACGCACAGATCGAGCTTCTAGAGGCCGAGAACGCGCCCTTGGTGGCCGACGCACTGGACAACCGCGGCTCGATCAAGGGGTACGTCCAGGGCCAGGATATCGGCGTCACGAACTACAAGGCCGCGGCCGGAAGCAACTGGGTTGGCGAAGACTTCTGGACCGAAGAGCGAGGGCCGAGCAACGACGACTTTCCGCTGAACGACCGCTGGCTGCAGCGCAACAAGCTCTACAATCCACAGGTGGTGCAGCTCCCGGAGGGCAACGAGCAAGAATGGTCGGTGGGACTCGACATGCAATTGCCGTCACAGCCGGCCGGTCAAGGCCAGCCCGCCAATCCGAGTATCGCCCGCGGCGAAACCAAGGCCCGCCTGGACCAGTCGCCGGATCGCCCGTTTCAGGTCTTTGGCCGCGATGTGCCCGGCTCCAACGACAAAGCCGTGCGGCTTTGGCAGTATCAGGAGAAGCTCAAGCAGCAGGACCGGGCTCAGGGAATCGCAGGGCAGCGCTTCGGTGTCCCCAGCGAACAGCCGAACGTCGGCAACGTCTTCATCCCCGACGCCAACGGCGACGGCCGGATCGACCGGCAGGACATCGTCGATTTGTACGAGGCTGTCAACCCCGAACTCTACGTTGCCCGAGGCGGCGACAGCAACGCCGACGGCGCGGTCGACGGGCAGGATATTCAGAGGCTGGTCGAAGGCGTGAACGTCAGCCCCGACGGATCGGTCGCCGGCAAAGACCTGAGCAAACTGGTTGCCAACCTCTACATTGCCCCGGGCGGCGACAGCAACGCCGACGGCAGCATCGACGGGCAGGACATCGCCGATCTGATCGTCAACTTCAACCTGCAAGGCGATTCGCCCGACCGCGACTGGGCCGACGGCCAGGACATCACCGATCTGATCACCAACTTCACCGGCGACCCCGGCCCGGCCGATTCGGGTTCGATGAGCGTCGAGTATGATTATCAGACCGGCGAATTCCGCGTGATGGCCGACGACGTGACGAGTTGGAGTTTGACCAGCCCCGGCAGTTTCTCCGCGCAACGCGGCGCGGGCCGTCCGGCCAGCGGCCTGAGAAGCCTGCGGCTGCAACTGCCGAATCGCGACCTCGGTTTCTACGACGAGTATCTCTTCACCACGCCCCGCGGCCAGATCGAAATCACCGCCCGGGCGGTCTCCCGCAGTTCGCTCTTGCGGCTGAGCCACCTCGGCGGCCTGGTGGCGGTGCTGATCGCGGCCGGCGGTCTGCGGCGGATGATCCGGCGAGGACGTTTCGCCTGGGTAGCCCGGCGGGACGTTGCGTGGCTGATGATCGTCGCAGGCCTGCTGTCGCTGCTGACCGGCGTCTTCCCGGTCCTCGGCGGCATCCTGCTGCTGGCGGCCGTCGGCTCGTTGTTGCGGATTGCCCTGCAAACCCCCGCCGAGACAACCGAACCGGCCGCCGCGTGAGAATTCACGGTGCCCGATTCAATCGTGGCGGGTGCCATGCCCACGCTTGCGTGGGCATGTTGCCTATCGCGCGCGGCATGCCCACGCGAGCGTGGGCATGGCACCCAGTCGAGATTACCGCTCCAAACTCCACAGATGCACCGTCGAATCCGCGTTGGCGGTGGCCAGCGTCTTGCCGTCGGGGGAGAACGACAGGTCGCTGATCCGATAGACGTCGCCGTCGAAGACCGCGATCTGGCGGCCGGTGCTCACTTCCCAGAGCCGTGCCGTGCCGTCCCAGCCGCACGAGGCCAGGCGGCTGCCGTCGGGCGAGAAGGCGATGCGGCCGAGACTGACGTGCGCGCCGAGCTTTCCCGCCAGGGCCTGGCGGCGCATGTCCCACAGCAGGATCGCCTGGTTGCTGCATCCGACGGCCAGCAGACCGCCGTCGGGTGAGAACGCCAAACTGGCGATGCTGCCGGTGTGGCCCATCTCGAGTTTCGTGCCGCGCTTCTGCCCGTAACCGTCGATATCGAGCACGTCTTCCTGGAGCATCCGGTCCAACGGCCAGAGCGTCGGCTTGGCCGTGCCGGAGCAATCGCCGGAGACCACGAACTCTGAATCGGGTGAAACGGCGACCGCGGCCAGCGACGTGCCGCAGTTGATTCTCAGCCGGCTCTCGTGCGATTTCAAATCGAGGCAGTGGATATCGGCGTCGGAGGCGACGGAAATCAACAGCCCGTGCTTCATGTCGAAGGTCAGATCGGTCACGCGCGACCCATGCGCACGGACGGTCGTTCGCTTCTCCGTGCCGTGGTTCCAGACGTGGATCTGCCCGGAGTTGTCGCCGATGGCCAGCAGCCTGCCGTCGGGCGAGAAACGTACGCAGTAGACGAAACTGCCGATGTCGAAACGCTGGATTTCCTCGCCCGTGGCCACGTTCCAGAGCCGCACCGTAAGGTCGTTTCCGCCGGAGGCCACCACGCGGCCGTCGGGCGAATAGGCAACGCACAGTAGCATCGCCGTATGGCCGCGGCGCTCTTCGATTCGCACGTTTTTGTCCAGATCGAGCACTTGCACCAGGCAGCCGTGATCGCCACCGGCCAGCAGCCTACCGCCGGGCGAAAGGGCCAGCGCCGACCGCCAGCGATCGAAGCCGCTCCACTGCTTCTGCACGCGGGCGAGATGCCCCGGCGGTCCGGTGAGGATCGTGTACTGGCTCTTGGCCAACGCCAAGAGGTCGGTGAGGTTGGCGTAGCCCACGTCGGCCACTTTGGCCAGATCGCCCCAGGTGACGGCCGTGGTGTTCGGATCGAGCCCGGGTAATTGGGCCAGTCGATCGGTGGCCAGGTCCCAGAGCCACAGGTTTCCGGGGCTCTTGCTGAGGACCAGGAATCGTCCGTCGGGCGTGAAGAACGACCAGAGGAGGCCCACGTTGCGCTCGGTCAGTTTCCGCGCCGCCGGGGCGAGCACGAGCGGATCGGTCGATTGGATTTCCAGGATGTGCGCACCTGTGTTCAGCCAGCGGCCGTCGGGCGAGATCGACAGCGCGCGGCCTTGTCCCCAGTGGCAGGCGAGGCGTTTGATCTCGGCCGACGTCCGCAGGTCCCAGAAACGGACCAGTTTGTCGCGGCCGGCGGAGACCAGGATCTGGCTTTGGGGCAGAAAGACCAGCCCAAGGACCTCGTGCGTGTGGCCGGTCAACACCCGCTGCAACAAGCCGCTGCGGGCGTCGAATAAGCGGATCGAGCCGTCGTGCCCGCCACAGGCCAGCATCCGTCCGTCGGGCGTGTAGGCCAGCGCCCTCACGCCGGCGGGGGCCCGGAATCGCTCGGTACCGAACTTCGCCACCGGCCGGCGGACGACCTGCGGCAGCGACCACTTGGGTACCCTTGGCGGCGGCGTGGCCGAACGGTCTTTTGTCAGCAGCGCGACCATCTCGTGCTGGTTGCGCCACCTGGCGTCGTCGACCGCCGTATCGCCGCCGCGGTCTTTGTGCAGCGGATCGGCGCCGTATTGCAGCAGCAGTTCCACAATCTCCTTGTTACCCCGCCAGACGGCCCCTTGAAGCAGCGACTCGCCGGAGTCGTCGGCCCAGTTGGGATCGGCGCCGCCGTCGAGCAACGCGCGGACCGCTTCCTTCGAGCCGGTCCAAATGGCGTAGTCGAGCACCGGCTCGCCGTCCTCGTCGGTCGCGTTGACGTCGGCCCCGTCGCGGACCAGGGCTTCGACGGCGTTGGCCGAGCCGCCCCAGAGCACGTCGTGGAACCGCTCGTACCCGGGCACCAGCCGCGGCTTCAGCGGCCGACCCGGGCCGGCCGTCGACGGCACCACCTTCAGCGGTCGGATCTGTCCGGATTGATCGAACTCGTTGACCCAGACCGACCCGACTTGCGAACTCCGCGACGGCGGGGATGGATCTTCAGGAGGCTCTTCGCCACCGGGCTCCTCTGGCGAGGCCGGCTCGGGCGATTCTGGCTCGGCCCGCGGTTCTTCGGGCACTTCCGGTGGTTCTTCGGGCGCCGGCTCTGCCAGCGGTTTCTCCGACGGCGGCACGCCCATGGCTGCCGGCAGAAACCAAATCGTCAGACCGACGATCGCGAGCAAGAGAGCCCATCGTTTGCAGGGAAGCACCACCGTCATGACGTATTCTCCCGTGAGTCGAGACGTTCCCCCTTCCTATCCGACGACCACTGCCGGTCGAGAGTTCCCAGCCCCCAGTTGCCAGCCCCCAGTTGCCAGCCCCCAGTTGCCAGCCCCCGCCGACCGGTCGCTCCCCCAGGAGAACTGCAAAGTCGATTCGCG
>CAYYNP010000243.1:0-15200 GCA_964472545.1 uncultured Planctomycetaceae bacterium
CCTCCGGTCGATCCTCCGGTTGATCCGCCAGTTGATCCGCCGGTTGATCCGCCAGTTGATCCGCCGGTTGATCCGCCAGTTGATCCTCCGGTTGATCCTCCGGTTGATCCTCCGGTTGATCCTCCGGTTGATCCGCCAGTTGATCCGCCGGTTGATCCGCCGGTTGACCCTCCGGTTGATCCTCCAGTCGATCCTCCGGTAGACCCGCCCGTTGATCCTCCGGTAGACCCGCCAGTCGATCCGCCTGTCGACCCTCCTGTCGACCCTCCGGTCGATCCGCCTGTCGGCCCGGCGATGATGAATATGGTCCCGCTTCCGTTGGCGTTACCGTCGCCGGCGTTTCGCGGCACGCCTGTGCCGGCGAAAGAGCCGCACGTAGAGAAGCCGAAGGAAACGCCCCGCGAGCCGTTCCTGGCCCCCGCCGGCACGGTCAACCTGGCCAAGGGCAAGCTGGTGGCGTGTAGCGATCCGACGCCGGCTGCCGGCGAGTTGGACTACGTGACCGACGGCGACAAAGAGGCGTCGGATTTCGGCTACCTCGAGCTGCGGCCGGGCACCGAGTGGGTGCAGGTCGACCTGGGCGAAAAGGCCACGATCTACGCCGTGGTCGCCTGGCACAACCACGCCGAGGCCCGGGTCTATCGCGACGTGATCGTACAGGTCAGCGACGACCCGGACTTCCTCGAAGCCAAGACCGTTTTCAACAACGACTACGACAACTCGTCCGGGCTGGGCGTGGGCAAGGCGATGGGCTACGTTGAAACGTCCGAAGGCCGGTTGATCGATTGCCGCGGTGAAGAAGCCCGCTACGTCCGCTTCTACAGCAAAGGCAACCACATCGACAACAAGAACCACTACACCGAGGTCGAGGTTTACGGCAAACCGACCACGTAGGCGAGAAGATCGTGAGCAAAGCTTCTACCACCCCCGGCCCGCGGGGCGCCGCGCGCCGGGGGTTTTTCGCGCCGTACGGTTTCGCCGCGGCGATGGTGTTGATCGTGGCCGCTGCGGCGTGGCTGCGTCTGGCCGATCTCGACAACCGGCTGATGCACTGCGACGAAGCGGTACACGCGCTGCGGTTTCGGTCGTTGCTCGAAGAAGGCCGCTACACCTACGACCCCCACGAGTACCACGGCCCCAGCCTCAACTACCTCACGCTGCCCGTCGCGGGGGCCGACTCGGCCGACGATCTGGCCGAAGTCACCGAAACGCACTTGCGCCTGGTGCCTGCGGTCTGCGGCATCCTGCTGGTCGCGTTGCTCTGGCCGTTGCGGCGCGTGCTCGGCCCGGTGGCCACGCTCTTTGCGGCCGCGCTCACGGCCCTTTCGCCGGCGATGGTCTTCTACAGCCGCTACTACATCCAGGAGATGCTCCTGGTCTGCTCTACCTTTGCCGCCATGGTGGCGCTACAGAGACTATCAACCACTAATTCGGCAACGACTGCCCCGAACGCTTCCGCCACAAACCGACTCCTGCCGTTTTCGCGTTTCTTGTGCTTTTCGTGGCTGGGGCTGGCGGTCGGCATGATGCACGCCAGCAAAGAGACCTGTGTGATCGCACTGGGTGCCATGGTCGTGGCGGCTGCCGTGGTCTTCGCCGCAGAGAAGCTGGCCGGCAAGGATCTCGCCGCCGAGGTCGCAACAGAGCCGTACAAGACGTGGCGGACGGCGGCGGGGCACGGTTTCATCGGGGTTCTCGTCGTGGCTGTTGTTGCCGCGGCCGTTTCCGCGCTGTTCTTCTCTTCCTTCTTCACCAACCCGGCCGGCGTGGCCGATTCCTATGCGACGTACATCCATTACGCCGCTCGGGCGGCCGGCGAAGGAAGTGCCGGCCCGCAGGATCATCCCTGGCACTACTACTTCGAGCTGCTGTTCTGGCATCGCGACGAGGCCGGCTGGCTCTGGACCGAAGGGGCCGTCGCCGCATTGGCGCTGGTGGGGCTCGCGGCCGGCGCGATCGGCAAAGGCCTTCCCACAACGAGCGTACCCGCCGCCCGATTCCTGGGCGTCTACACCGTGCTGGTCGCCGCGTTCTATTCGTACATGCCCTACAAGACGCCGTGGTGTGCGTTGGGCTTCTCGCACGGCACGATCCTGTTGGGCGGAATTGGCGCGGCGGTGCTGGTGCGTTTGATGCCGCACGCTTCGCTGAAGGCGGCAATGCTGCTGTTGCTGTCGGCGGCGGCCGGTCATCTCGGCTGGCAGGCACATCGGGCAAGCTTCATCGCGCAGAACGAGCCGGGCAACCCCTATGTCCACACGCCGACCCACGTCGACGTGCCGCGGCTGGCCGAGGCGTTGCGGCAGATCGCGGCCGCCGGCCCCAAGGGCCAGGCCACGCCCGTGCAGCTCATCTGCCCCGACGACGACTACTGGCCGCTGCCGTGGTACCTTCGCGACTTCGAGCAACTCGGCGGTCTGCGCGAGGTTCCCGACGGACCGGCCGCGCCGCTGATCGTCACGCGGCCGAAGCTGTCCGACCCGGTGCCGGAGCATTTCTGTCTCGGGCAAGCGTCGGGCTTCGTCCCGCTCGTCTCCGCAGAAACGCTTTCGCGCAAGCAACCCGACTGGCAACTCCGCCGCTACGTCTCACTGGCCGTCCACGTGCAGGCCGATCTTTGGGAGGCGTTCGCCGCGCGGCAAGCACCGAACGATAACGCCCTGCAGGTTGACGCGCGCAACGACCTGCTCGAACTTCGCCGCCGCCTCGAACGGATCGCCGCGGTGCATCCCGACGGCATGGCACTGCCGATCCAGGTCGTTTGCCCGGGGCGCGACTACTGGCCGCTGCCGTGGTACCTGCGAGGATTCACCAACGTAAGCTGTCACGACGCGAAGCCGCCGCAGCCGGCCGCCCCGCTGATCATCGCCGAAGCGTCGATGCAGGGGAAGCTGCTGGAGTATCTCTTCGAGGACCCGCCGCCGGGCGAGCGTCCGCTGTACATGTTCGTCTGGCCGGCCGACAAGCGGCCGTGGCAGTTGCGGCCCGACCGGAGGTTGGAGTTCTACGCCCGGCAGTACGATATGTGTCAGGAGTACGGAGCGACGAAGAGCGGGGAGTAGGCGGTAGGTAGGAACGCTTCAAGACGGCTTCCCGACGGCCACTTCGATCAACCGGGGCTCGTCGCCGGCCAACGACGCCCGGGCGGCCTCGGCCAATTCGTCCGGCTCGGTGACGCGTTGCGCCCGAACGCCCAGCGATGTGGCCAGGCCGACGAAATCGATGGCCGGGGAGCCGACGTCGAGACTCTCGAAACGCCCGGCACAGGCCGCCGGCAAGTCGAGGACCTTCGCACAGTCCTTGAGGATCTGGTACTGGTGATTGTTGCTGATCACGAACGTGACCGGCAAGCGGTAATGGGCTGCCGTCCAAAGGCCTTGGATGCCGAACATCGCCGAGCCGTCGCCGACGATCGCCAACACCGGGCGCTGCGGCCATGCCAGTTGCACGCCGATCGCACAGTTCAGCCCCCAGCCGAGCGCCCAACCGCGGTGCGCGAAGTAGCCGTCGGTGCTCTTCAGGGCCCCGGTCCGCTCGAAATATCCCAACGTGGTGGTGGGCGATTCCTCCACCACGGCCACGTCGTCCGGCAACACGTCGGCCAGTGTCTGCATGAAGCAGAATGGTGTGAGCGGCCGCGTGTCGACCTGCGATCGGGCCTCGTGACGCAAGGACTCTCGTTGCGCGGTGTGCGTTTGCCCCATCGCGGTCGCTCTAGCGGCGGCCGCCCCGACCTGCTCCGGCGACATCGCCTCGGCCAACAACGCGTCCAACTCCGCCAGCGCCGGCTTGGGGTGCCCGATCAGTCCGACCTCGATCGGGCAGTTCTTGCCCAATTCCCACGGGTCGTCGTCGAGATGGACCAGCCGCACGTCTTCGGGGATCGGGCGGGACGCCTCGCGGTAGATGTATTGCTGCATCACCTTCATGCCGACGGCCAATATCACGTCGAATTGCTCCAATCGGGCTCGAACGTCCGGCGACCAGAACGGCAGCGGCTGGGCGGCCAACGGATGGTCCGACGGGAAACTGCACCGTCCGTGCGAGCTGGCGGCCTCTTGGATCACCGGCGCACCGAGCCGCTCGGCCACGGCGATGAGTTGCTCGACGGCGCCGGCTTCGCAAACGCGGCTGCCGGCCAGAATAGCCGGATTCTTCGCATCGGCCAACAGCTCGGCCGCGCGTCGCAAGGCGTCGATCGGCGGGCGGACGAACACGTCGGGCAATTGCGGCGGTGTGAGATCCAGTTCGGCCCGGGCCATTTGTACGTCCAAGGGAAGCGACAGAAATACAGGCCCGGTCGGCGGCGTCAGCGCGGTCTGTACCGCCCGGCGCACCGCCGACGGCACGTCTTCCACCCGCTGCACTTCGGCGGCCCATTTGGTCCACGGCCGTACGGTCTCGACCATCTGTCCGCCAAGGATCGGCTCCTCGAACGCCATCCGCCGATCCTGCTGCCCGGCCGTAACGATCAGCGGCGAACCCTCGCGGAAGGCGTTGTAGAGCATGCCCATCGAATTGCCCAGCCCGCAACAGATGTGTACGTTGACCACACCCGGGCTGCGCGACGCCAGCGCGTAGCCGTCGGCAATTGCCATCGCCGGCACTTCCTGCAAGGCCAGGATGTATCGCAGGCGCCGTTCGTCGACCATCGCGTCGCAAAGCGGCAACTCGGTCGTGCCTGGATTGCCGAACACGTATTGCACGCCGCAATCGGCGAGCAGTTTCAGCAGTGCGTGGATTCCGCTGGAGGGCATCATGGAGGCTCACATCGGGGGGCACACTCGAAGCGCCGAAGGACTCATGCCCCAGTCTACCCAAACGTCAGGCGTGGCTTCAAGGGAGCCGCGCCCGCCAATGAGGAAGGACGCCGTGACGATCAATTGACTTCGACGGACACAATCGGAGACAATACTGAGTGGGGGAACCGCATGATCGAATCGTCCGAGCGTTTTCGGTGGGACTGGCTGCTGATACTGATTCTGGCAGTGGCCGGGGCCCTGCGCCTCCATTCGGCCGCCACCGCCTCGCAGACCAGCGACGAGTTTGAGACGTATATCCCGTCGGCGACGCGGATCTCCTGGGACCACCTGCCGATCCGAGAGACACAACATGCGGCCCTGGTGGCCTACTTCATCAAGGCCAGCAGCCTGATCTTCGGCGGAAGTCCGCTCGGCTTTCGCCTGCTGAGCGTCTTGGCGGGAGTCGCAACCATCGCTTTGCTGTACGAGATTGCCGCCTGGCGATGGGGCTGTGGGCCGGCTCGATGGACGGCGTTGCTGTTGGCGGTCAACAGGTATCACGTCACGATCAGCGCCCGGGCGTTCGACCTGGCCTTCGACCTGTTGTTTGTGGCGCTGTCGATGTACGCGTTTGCCCGATTCTTGAAGTCGGATCGGGCCAAGTGGTTGTACGTGGCTGCGCTTGCGGCCGGCCTGGGATTCCTCTGCAAGGAGCTGACTTGCCTGATGCTGCCCGTGTTCCTGGGTACGCTGTTGCTGTTGCCTCAGCGCCGTTGGCTTCGCCGCAAGGAGCCCTGGCTTGCCGCGGCGCTGTTCTTCGCTGTGATTCTGCCCGACGTGTGGTACACGCTCGCTACGCCACTGGAGGGTCAGGGGGCTTTCTACGCCAACTACGGCGACCACTTCTCTCGGTTTGCGGGGATCGGCCTGAGCCCCCATCCTTGGTTCTTCTACTTTGGCCGCGCCGTCGAGACCATGGGATGGCCCTACGAGAACGCGTTTGCGGAGATTCCCACGATGCGTCTGGTTTCGGCGCTGGCCATCTGGACGGGCGTACTCGTCTGCACGTTTCGTGCGCCAAAGGACTCGCTGAGCGTCTTCTTGCTCGTCATGTTCTGGGGCGTCTTCGTGTTCTTCGCCTTGCTCGGCACGCGCGAACCTTCTCGCCAAGACGTGCTGTTGGATCCCGCGTTGTGGTACTGGGTCGACCGAACGATGCTGCCCGGCGCGTTACTGACCGGCACGGTTCTGGCGGAATACGGGGGTCGCCTCGTGCGGCGGCTGTTGGGCTGAGGTGCTACAATACGGGTATGGACGATTCTGCGAGACCCACTGGCCGGCGTCGACTGCTGTTTGGAGCCGGGTTGGCCGCGCTGGCCTCGGCCGCGGCGCTGTTGGCCACCTCGCCCGGGCTGCCGATGGTCTGGGACGAGGGCAACGCCATCCTGCGGGCAGAGGCCCTGCTGCAGGGAGATTGGCGGTACGCGATCGAGCATGAAGGACACCCGGCCTTCTACGGTGTGGTGATCGCGGCTGGCCAGTGGTTTGCGGGTGGTTGGCTCCCGCCGCTTACCGCCGCGCGGTTCGGGCCGATGATGCTCTTCTCGCTGGCCGCCGGGGCCATTTTCTATCGGATGGGCCGCGAGTACGGCACGGCGGCGGCGCTCGGTGCGGTGGCGGCGTTGTTGCTGATGCCGCGCGTCTTCGCCCACGCCCATTTCGCCTCGTTCGACGGCCCGCTGACCGCTTGTTGGATCTTGGCTTGGGCTGCATTCGCTCCAGCCACAAAACGCAGTTCCGCCGCCGTCCTCTGGGGCGTCTTGCTGGGCATGACCATGAGTTGCAAGGCGACCGGCTGGATCGCTCCGGTGCCGTTCGCCGCGATAGCCGTCGCCTATCGCGATCGGGCTGCGCTGCGGGCTTTGGCCGTGGGGATTCCGGTCGCGCTGGCCACGTTCTTCGTGCTCAATCCGCCGCTATGGAGCGATCCCGTCGGTAACTGGCTGAGGTTCTTCGATTTGAACCTGCATCGAACGCTCGACATCCCCGTCCAGTTCTTCGGGCAGCGACACGACTTCAACAACCCGCTGCCGTGGTACAACACGGTGGTCTGGACCGCCATCACCGTGCCGGTCGGCACGCTGTTGTTGGCCGGGCTGGGCGTGGTCGCGGTCTTTCGGCAGCGCCGTACACACACGGCCGGAATGCTCCTGCTGGCCAACTGGCTGGTGCTGCTGGTAGTCCGCGCCATGCCCGGCACACCGCCGCACGACGGCATCCGGCTGTTCTTGCCCAGTTTCGCGTTCCTGGCGGCGCTGGCGGGCGTGGGATGCCCGGTGATGTTGCGGTGCGTAAGCAGGCGAGGGTGGCTGGGGAGAATCGTAGGGTGCGTCTCGACGCACCATGGCCCTAGAGAACCTGAAACCCCAGAGCGTGAAACCCCAAAACCTGGGGCTGCGCTGCGCTCAGCCACCGGCCACCCAACTGCCAGCCACCCCACGCTGGCCGTCGTCCTACTCGTCTTGCTCTACGCCTCCAGCGCTAGCAGCCTGCTCTGGTACGCTCCGCAGTGGCTCTCGTACTACAACCTGCTGATCGGCGGGCTGCCCGGCGCGACGGCTGCCGGCATGGAACCGACCTACTACTGGGACGGGCTCGATCGCTCGACGCTTGCCTGGCTCGATGAGAACACGGCCGACGACGAGACGGTCGTCTTCCAATCCGCCCTGCTGGAGAACCTCAGCCTGATGCAACGCTGGCAGACGCTGCGCTGCACGACGGCCTACTGGGGTCCGATCCCGGATCACGCCAGCGGGTTCTGCTGGTGGCTGCCGCGCGACCCGACCGATCGGACCGTGTTGCTCACCGATGCACCGCCAAAGCCCCGTTGGTACGTCACGCAGAACCGCCCCGGCGCGTGGCCCGACTTCCACGTCGACCAATGGCTGATATTGCACGGTCGGCCGGAATTCGTTAAGACGATCCGCGCCGGTGGCATCGGGCCCTGGCGGCTCGACGTGCCGGTGGTGGCGATTTACGACTACCGGGAGTATGAGCACTTTCTCCCGGCGGCAAGGGCCGTCTACGGCATGGAGGCCGTCCCGTGATCAAAGCGACAATTCGCGTTGCGTTGCCGTTGTTTCTCCTCTCGATCGCCGCCGACGGCTTCGCGGCCGTGCCCCAATTGCCTAGGCCGCTGGCGAAACTCGAAAACTCGCTGGTCTTTCAGCCGATGCCCTATCCACAGGGCAACTGGCGACCCGCGGGCTTGAAGTACGAGGACGTCTGGTTCGCCGCCGCCGACGGCACCCGGCTACACGGCTGGTACTGCCCGCGAGCCGGGGCGCGGGCGGCCGTGTTGTTTGCCCACGGCAATGCGGGCAACCTCAGCCATCGGGCCGACGTGATCCGCCTGCTGCACGATCGTTTGGGCGTCTCGGTGCTGGCCTTCGACTACCGCGGCTACGGACGCAGCGCCGGCACGCCCGACGAGGCCGGCATCCTGCAAGACACCCGCGCCGCCCGGGCGTACTTGGCCCGGCGCGAAGGGATCGCCGAGCGCGACGTGGTACTGATGGGCCGTTCGCTCGGCGGCGGGGTGATGGTCGACCTGGCGGCCACCGACGGCGCCCGCGGGCTGATCCTCGAAAGTACGTTCACCTCCTTGCCCGAGGCCGCCCGCCACCTGGCCCCCTGGCTGCCTGCGAAGCTGTTGATGCGCAACCGGCTCGATTCCCTGGCCAAGATCCCCAACTACGCCGGCCCCCTGCTGCAAAGCCACGGCACGGCCGACCGCACCATCCCCTTCGCCCAAGGCCGCCGGCTACACGCCGCGGCGAAGGGGTCGAAGCGTTTCGTTGCCATCCCCGGAGCCGATCACAACCATCCGCAGACCCTCGAGTACTATCGCGCCCTGGCCCAGTTTCTCGCCAACCTGCCGCCGGTCACGCGACGATGAGCGACACTGGTCCGAGACCCCGCTGGTATCGTCCCACGCCGGACCGCTTCTTGATTGCGCTGCTGGCCGTCGAGGGCGTGCTGCTCTTGTCCGAACGGTATCACTGGTTCCCGTTCAACGAGCGCAAGGGCTACAGCGTGCTGACTGCCGTGGCGGCCGTCGGCGCCGCGTTGATTCTGATGTCCATCTGGTATGCCGGAAGCCTCGTGCTTCGGCGACGATTCCAATTCAGCATCCGGTCCTTGTTGGTATTGGTCGTGGTGGTGGCCGCCCCGTGCAGTTGGTTCTCTGTAAAGATCCGGCAGGCCAGAGAACAGAGGGAGGCCGTGGCGGCACTGTGGGACCTGCACTGTTGGGTTTGCTGCGATGGCGAGGAGATTCGGTTCTTCAACTTCCCGCCCAACCAGATCGATTTCGGTCCTCCTCCTCCTGAACGTTTGTCGAATTTCCTCGGTGTCGAGTTCTTCTCGGATGTCCGCGAAGTCGACGCGAGGATGAACACCGACGCCCTGGTGCACATTAAAGGGTCCACCAACCTTAAGGGCCTGAGTTTGATTAACACGAAGGTCACCGACGACGACCTGGAACACCTCAGAGAGTTCTCGAGTCTTCGAATCCTATGGCTGGCTCGCACGCAGGTCACCGATACCGGCTTGGAGCACCTTAGCGGGCTCTCCAACATTGAGTGGCTAGATTTGCGTAAGACCCAGATCAGCGACGGCGGCTTGAAGCACCTCCAAGGGCTTTCTAATCTCACGTATCTGGAATTGGCGGACTGCAACGTTACCGGCACCGGCTTGAAGCACCTCAAAGGGCACTCCAACCTCACCTTACTGAATTTGGGTTTCTCGGAGTTTGCCGGCTCTGGTCTACAGCACGTTGGGAGGCTCTCCAACCTTGAGATTGTGGACCTTTCTTATACTCGGGTCGCCGACTCCGATTTGGAGCACCTTCGGGGGCTCTCCAAGCTCAAGTATCTGGTTTTGCAGGGAACGCAGGTCACGGATTCCGGCCTGGAGCACCTCAGGACGCTCTCCAATCTCACGTATCTGATTCTGCATGAAACGCAGGTCACGGACTCCGGTCTGGAACACCTCAGGACGCTCTCCAACCTCAGGGGGTTGAACGTTTTCAGGACGCAGGTCACGGAACAGGGCAAGAACAGGCTGCTGAAGGCACTACCCAACTGTGACGTCAACTACTCAGAATGGTGAGCGTTTTGTCCGTGGGATGCCTTGAGATAGGGCGGCATGCGTGGTACGGCGGTCTTCCTCGCGGCACGTAGCCATCTCGCAATCAGATTCGGAGAGTAGACCTTGCCACCTCCGCCAAAGGGGCAGGACTCTCTTTCCCAATCGAGATCCGCGTGGCGCGGTGGTTCGACCGCGCAGCGTCTGCTTGAGCTGGGACGTAGTGCATGGCGAAAGAGACTCCCGTCCCTACGCTGCCCCTCGTCACCCTGTCACCCCCTCACCGCTTTCCCAACCCCTCCGCCTCCCGCTTATCCAAAACCAACCGCCGGATCCCCGTCGCATGCCCGGTCTGGGGGTCGACGTCGACGATGGTGCCTTGGAGCTTGACGTCATCGGTGGCGACCTCGAAGTGGGTGGGGCGGAACGTGCGGGCGGTCTCCATCACGCGGTCGACGCGGCGGCCGATGATGCTGTACATGGGGCCGGTCATGCCGACGTCGCATTGGAAGGCCGTGCCGCCGGGCAGGATGCACTCGTCGGCGGTGGGCACGTGGGTGTGGGTGCCCAGCACGGCGCTGAGGCGGCCGTCGAGGTGGCGGCCCATCAGTTGCATGTCGCTGGTCGCCTCGGCGTGGTAGTCCATCAGAATCACGCGTACGTCCGAGGGCATCGACGCCAACACGCGATCGGCCGCCTGCAACGGGCAATCGACCGGCGACATGAAGACGCGTCCTAAGCACGTGAAGATGCCCACGCGGACGTGGTTCTTGGTCATCACGACGGTGTGGTCGTGGCCGGGGGCCTGGTGCGGGAAATTGGCCGGGCGGACGATTTTGCGCTCCGACTGCAAAACCGGGATCGCCTCTCGCCGGCGATAGACGTGATCGCCCATGGTGATCGCGTCGACGCCCGCGGCGATCAACTCCCGATAGAGCGTTTGCGTGATGCCCGACCCGCCGGCGATGTTCTCCGCATTGGCCACGATCAGATCGAGCCCCTCGCGCGCCCGCAGCCCCCGCACCGACTGGGTTACGATTTGCCGGCCCGGCTTGCCAACGATGTCGCCGATGAGGAGTATCCGCACGGAGGTGTCTTTCTAGTTGCTTGTTGGGGGCGAGGGGGGGAAGATGAGGGGGTAACAAGGTGAGGGGGTGAGGGGGTGACGTTCCCCGCGGATAACCGTCGCTACTTCATTTGAGACTCCCGCGCCCGCTGTTTCCATTGCCCCCCGGCCACCTTGTCACCTTGTCACCTTGTCACCTGGTCACCCCGTCACCCCCTCATCCTCTACCGCGCCATCTCGATGTGGCGCGTCTCGCGCAACACGGTGACCTTGATCTCGCCGGGGTAGGAGAGCTGCTTCTCGAAGGCCTGGGCGATGTCGCGGCAGATCTTGGCGGCGCTTTCGTCGGTGGTCTGTTTGGAACTGACCAACACCCGCAACTCGCGGCCGGCCTGGATGGCGAAGGCCTGGTCGACGCCCTGGAAGCTGCCGGCGATCGACTCGAGTTCTTCCATCCGCTTGACGTAGCGTTCGAGTGTCTCGCGCCGGGCGCCGGGGCGAGATGCGCTGCAGGCGTCGGCCGTGGCGACCAGTAGCGTATAAGGGTTGTCGACGCGCAGGTCGTCGTGGTGTCCCGAGGCGGCGGCAACCACCTCGCGAGACTCGCCAAAACGCTTCAACAGATCGGCGCCGATCTTGGGGTGTCCGCCCTCGGCCTCGTGGTCGGCCGCCTTGCCGAGGTCGTGCAACAGGCCGGCGCGGCGTCCCAGGGCGCCCTTCAGTCCGATCTCCTCGGCTAGCAGGCCGGCCACGTAGGCCACCTCGATGCTGTGGCGCAGCACGTTTTGGCTGTAGCTGGTGCGGAAGTGCAACCGGCCCAAGAGGTCCACGATGCGATCGTGCAGGCCGTGGACTTCGGCCTCCTGGCAGGCCTCTTGGCCGAGCTTGCGGATGTGGCGTTCCAATTCCTGTTGGGTGCTGGCGACGATCTCCTCGATGCGGCTGGGGTGGATGCGGCCGTCGGCGATGAGCTTGTCCAGCGCCAGCCGGGCCACCTCGCGGCGGATCGTGTCGAACGCGCTGACGATCACCACGCCGGGCGTATCGTCGATGATCACGTCGACGCCGGTGGCCTTCTCGAAGGCACGAATATTACGGCCTTCACGCCCGATGATTCGCCCCTTCATCTCGTCGTTGGGGATGCCCACCGTGCTGGTGGTGGTCTCGGCCGTGTGGGCGGCGGCGTAGCGCTGCAAGGAGGTCAGCAGCATCTCCCGGGCCTTCTGGTCGCAGGTCTCGGCGAGTTGCTTCTCATGTTTGAGGATGGCGGCCCCGGTCTCGTTTTGGAGTTGCTCTTCGAGCAGTTCGAGCAGCCGTTCGGTGGCCTCTTCCTGGCTCAGCCCGGCCGTTTCGTGCAGCGTTTGCCGCTGCATGTCGAGCAGCTTCGAGAGTTCTTCCTTGCGGCGGTTGGTGTCTTGGATCTTCTCGGTCAGTTTGCGCTGGGTGTTCTCGACGATTTTCTCCCGCTTGCGGATCTGCTCGGCCTGTTCCTCCAGCGTATCTTGGCGTTTATCGAGCAACCGTTCGCGTTCGTGCAGTTCGCCACGCAACCGACGGAGTTCCTTCTCGTTCTCGGCCTGCTGCTTCAGCGCGAGTTCTTTGGTTTCCAACTCGGCCTCACGTCGGAGGTTCGACACCTCGCGCTTGGCCTTGTCGATGAGCTGTTTGGCTTCCGACTCGGCGTCGCGTCGGCGGAGCCGATCCATCAGCCGGACCAGTATGAAGGTTAGCCCTGCGGCCAACGGGGCCGTAATCAACACGGCCCAAACGGTTTCAGTTTCCACGGTTCGATTCCTCGCGGATTAGAGTCCGGCGAGGTGCCTGCGTCGTTGGCGGTTCGTCGATAGCGAGCCGGAAAATCGGCGCGTCGGCGAACCGCTAAACGTGGCTCCCTAGGAAACGCCTTCACCGGGCGACAGCTCAACGGCGGCTCGAAAGAGCAGATTTCGGTGGGTCTGTGTCTCCGCCGGGGGGATCTCCGCCGACGGGATTTCCCCCGACAGGGTTTTCCCCGACGGGGTTTTCCCCGATAGGGGTGGAGCTTCCCCGCAAGATATTGCTGCGCCCAGGCGGGCATGGCCTGACGGCCACGTCTTTGCGGACAGCCGCTTCTAGACTCGTCGCCTCTAGAATGGCCGCCTCTAGAATGGCCGCGCGGATTGCTGACGACAGCCGGCCAATACGGCCGGCGGGCGTCTCCCGCACTGGGCGAACTCTCATCCAACCGTCGTGTACCGACAAGGCCGCCGTGCAGCGGTGCAGGTCCCGGCGACGGGTCGCCCGGACCGGAGCGTAGACCAACTTCATTCTGAGGGGATGATGCTCCCTCACCAGAAGCTTGGCCAACCACCGCAGTACGATCAATAACGCGTGCACTGTTCGATCCATCCCCAACAACGCCGGCTGGTTCTTGCTGACTTATACAGACCCAATCGAAAACTCGCTGCGAACTGCTACTCGGCTCCGGTTTCCCCAAGGGGCCGCCGAAGACACTCGTCGTCCTATTCTTTCATCAGGTTGCTAGCACAAAACACACGGTCGAGGGCTCATGTGCCGCCGACAGGATTCTAACTAGGATACAATCTTAGCAGAGTTTTGGCAGACTGCAACGGAGAATGGAGGCCCGGCAGCAGATAACTTCTGTCTGTGGTGCAGTTTAGGACGCACGGCCTGGGGGACTGGGAGGACTGCACCGTCTCGCCCCACCCACGAGAAGGGTGCTCAATGCTGTTGCTCTGTTGGGGCAGCGCCGCTACAGGTCTTCATTCGCCACCCACGGCCTGCTCTTTTTGGCCACCAAACTCGGCCCACAGCCGGGCCAGCAGTGTGCCGGTGAACATACAGCCGAACATGTAGAGCGTGGGCACGATGGCCTCGGGCGACTGCTCACCGAAGGTCTCTTGGGCGAGGACGGCTCCGAGTCCCGCATTCTGCATACCGATTTCTAGGGTCAGAGCGCGGCGCATCGGGCCGGTGACCCGTAATGCATAACCGCCCACCGTTCCAATCAGGTATCCGCCGACGTTGATCGCCAACAGGGCTAACAACAGCCGAGCGCCAACGTCGCTGAAATGGCCGCTCTTGTCCGCCACGATGACGGCGATAATCCAGAGGATGGCCAGATTCGCCATCGTGGGCCCCCATCGCGTGGCAACCCGGTTCCAGGTGGCGTTTCGCCGCGAAAGCAGATGGCCGGCAACGACGGGAATCACGACCATCCAACAGAGCTGCCAACTCTCCTTCAGCACGGAGATTTCCACCCATTGACTCAGGGCGATCCACAGCGCGAAGGGCACGACCAGCGGCGAGAGCAGCGTTGCCGACGCGGTAAGGCTCACCGAGTAGCTCACGTTGCCCCGGGCCACCAGTGTCAATACGTTCGAGGCCATTGCCCCGGGCACGCAGCCGACCATGATCACGCCGGCAAGCCATGCGCCTTCCAGGCCAAACAGCCGGCCCATCCCATAAGCCAGAAACGGCATCGAAGCATACTGGATCGCCGTGCCGCCCAATACGGTCGGCCATCTCTGGGCAACTCGCCGGATTTCGTCGTGGGGCAACAGCGAGCCGACGGCCAACATCGTCACGGCGAAGAGATACCTCAAGCCCGGCGCCGAAAGCAAGAGTGGATTGTACTCGTTGGCTAACCACTGGCGTGAGAAGTACGCCAACAGTCCCAGCACCGTCAGCCACAGCAGCAAGAATCGTTGGAGCATCGCTTCGTGCGGTGGCCGCTTCCTTCAGATCGCTTCCGCCGGCGTCTACACTCGACGGCAACGACCGCGGGCAATCTGGGCGCGCGTTACGCCGTGTGTGGATTTCCGCTTCGCGAGCTAAGCCGCTGCAACAAGAGCACCGGCCAGGCAAACAACAGAAACACCGATACGGCCAAAACGAACACGCAGTAGGCCGTACCCAATCGCAATCCTGATACGAAAATCGCCTTCCACATGGCTTCCTCTCCTTTGTCGGTGCGAAGACTCTGAGGAGATAAACCACCAGTAGCTGCATCATAACCGAAACGACCGGCGCCTGCCATCGTTTTTGCCGCGGCTACCCATTTTGTCACATTTAGGGCAGACCGACGGGTGCCGCAACAACTTGTGGCACAACGTGTTAGTGCGCAACGAACTGCACTTCCTTCAATCCCGACGATTTGCCATACTTCTGCCGAACAACGCAGGGCCCCCGCCGCTCCCCCCCCCCCCCCACCCCCCCCCCCAACGCCCCCCCCCCCCCCCCCC
>CAYYNP010000244.1:0-15140 GCA_964472545.1 uncultured Planctomycetaceae bacterium
CGCGAAAGACCGCATGAATGCGGTCACTACAAACGGCTCTTGACGGGTTCGGCGAGTGCTTACTGCGGGCGCGAGAAGGGGCTCCCGCGGCTATGCGGAAACCGGTCGCCGACGCGGGTGCCCTACTCGGTAAGGGGCGCGGTGAAGTAGCTCTTGACGACGTGGTCGAAGTACTCCGGCCGCATCTCCATGGCCAAGTCGTTGTAGCGACAGTAGTTCTGGATCTGGGTCAGCAGGTCGCGCGGCTCGCATCGCCGCATTGGGCGGCCGTAGGGTCGATAGTGCTTTTCAACCAAGTGGTCCACGGCCGCTTGGCGGTACTCGCAGCGGAACGTCTGGGCGTAGAGCTTGAACAGTTCGTGAAACTCCTCGTCGGTTGCATCGGCAATCTCGATCTTGTAGGGAATGCGACGCAGGAAGGCATCGTCGACGAGGTCTTTCGGCTCCAGGTTGGTCGAGAAGATGATCAACTGCTCGAACGGGACCTGGAACTTCCGGCCGGTGGCCAGCGTGAGGAAGTCGTTTCGGGTTTCCAGCGGGACGATCCAGCGATTGAGCAACTCGGCCGGCTCGATCCGCTGACGCCCGAAATCGTCGATCAGCAGGCAACCGCAGTTGCTCTTCAGTTGCAGCGGTGCTTCGCTCACGTTGGCGTGCGGATCGTGGCGTATATCGAGGGCGTCCATGGTCAACTCGCCGCCAACGACTACCGTGGGGCGGCGGATCCTCACCCACCGCCGATCGTGCTCGGCGTTCTTCACGAGCCCGTTCTCATCCTCCTTCACCAGTTCGTGGTAGGCGGAGTCGAAAAGCTTGACCAACTGCCCGTCTTCAACCAACGTGTGGGGAATCCAAATGTGCTGTCCGAAGCACATCGTGATTCGCTGGGCCAGTGTGGACTTTCCGTTGCCGGGAGAGCCGTAAAGAAACAGCCCGGCTCCGGAGTTGACCGCCGGGCCGAGACTCTCGAACAGGGCCGGATCGACCGAGATGTCGGAGAATGCCTGGGTCAAATCCGCTCGCTTGGGGGCCTCGGCGCGAATCGTCTGGGCATCGACCGAGAGCACGTAGTCGGTCAGCGGCACCGGGGCCGGGCCAACGTAGGCGCACGCCGTGGATTCCGTTTGGGCCCGGTCACGCCCTTCAGCCGTGAGCGTGTAGCGATAGTCGTTCAGCGGCGCTGCCCCCTTGTGGACGATGATCTGACGCGTCCGGAGCGATTGCAGCAGGCCATCGAGAATCCCGAACGGCAGGCAAATCCGGTTGGCCACACCACGCCCGCTGTCGGAGCCAACCAACATCAAGTGCTTGCAGATCAACGACTCGATCATGGTCGTGGCCAGTCCGGTCTCTTCAAGCGACCGCGGGGCCGCCGGACGAAAGCCCTCATCGGAAAGCAACGTCGCCAACAAACCGTCCTGAGGTTCACTCACGGCTATCGACATCATCACTCAGCACCAAGAGTCAAGGAGTCTGGATTCCGGCCGGGTCGGTGGGCGCCGTCCCGTAGCGTCGTCCCATAGCGCCGTCCCGTAGCGCCGCCCCGTAGCACTCCGGCGCCCAAAATCGCCTGATGAAGTCTAGCTCACCGCCCGATCCGATCGGGCGGGCCGTGCGGCGATGCCCGTGGCCCGCCGATCCGGCCCGTTCGGCTGGCTCGTCCGATCCACCTTGCGGCGAGAACAACGGCACCGTAACGTTCATTCGCACAACACCTTACGAAATCTGGCGATGTCCGAAGGCGGGACTTTCTCGCAGGGGCTCGCGGCCCGAAAAGGTGAAGGCGCAGGGCGCGCAATCGTCGTCGCCATGGTTGGACCGGGCCTACCCGGATCTGACGGCCGAGTTCTCGGCGACGATGCTGTCCAAGAGCGTCCGGAGAAGAAATTGGGGTGCGTCCTCACACGCCGGACACCCGGTCCGAAGAAAGCCCGATGGGATGATTCGGTATGGCCCCCCGGAATTGCCGTATGGGAGTTTCTACGTGAGACTTGTCCCCTTCTTCGTTTGGATTTTCGAGATTGCCTAGGGTACGTGTTGAGGGCCTCAGCGAGCAGCAGCTCACGACGACGGCACATTCACCCCCAACTCCTCGGCCAACTCGGCCAATTGACGGAAATTGCCCTTGTCCAACGTGACGCCTTCGGCCGTCTTCTTCGCCAGCGTGGTGCGTTCCGGGTCGCCGGGCAGGGTGATCTCGTCGACGCCGTCGATCCGCGGGCAGCCGCGAATGTACGCCAGCAGGTTGGAAACCTCATCGCGAAAATGGTCGGCTCCCCCGAAATGGGCGGCGTCCGTGACCATCATGAACACGCAGTTGCCGATCTGATTCGCGGGGATCTCCCGGGCACAAACGCCGCCGGACAGCGCGCCGGTGAAGACCTCGACCATCAGGCTCAACGCGAACCCCTTATACGGCTGCATGCCACCCATCGGGAGGATCGAGCCGGGCGGGTCGCCGTAGAGTTTTTCCGGGTCGTTGGTCGGGCGACCTTCGCTGTCGAGCAGCCAGCCGTCGGGGGCCTTTTCGCCGGCGATCTTCTTCACCCGCACCTTGCCCTCGGCGGTCACACAGGTGCAGAAATCGGCCACCACCGGCTGATCGCCGTTGGGAATGCCCATGGCGATCGGGTTGGTGCTCAGCCGTGGGGCCTTTCCGCCGGGCGGGGCCACGCGGACCACGCCGCCGTGGTTGTTGACCATCACCATCGAGAGCATGGATGCCTCGGCCGCCATTTCGCAGTATTCGCCCAAGCGGCCGGTATGGGCCGAGCGGATCATGGTGCCGATGCCCACGCCGCCAGCGCGTGCCTTCTCGATCAGCCGCCGCATCAGCCGCCCGGCCTGGACTTGGCCGAAGCCCCAATGGCCGTCGACGGTGATCAGGCTGGGCGTTTCGTTGAGCACCTCGAACGCGGCCCCAGGCACGATTTCGCCCTTGGCGATTTGGCCCAGGTAGTACGGGATCCGCATCACGCCGTGCGAATCGTATCCCCGCAGGTTGGCCCCCACGAGATTCCCGGCCAGCAGGTCGATGTCCTCACGGCTGAGGCCCCCGGTGGCCAAGAGATCGGCGGCAAACTTGGTTAGGGCATCGGCGGAGAACGTGGGCACGGGAGGGCTCCTTGGTGTGAAAGGGATCGCCGCTACGAATGCAGCGGGCAACACAATAAAGCCCATAGGATAGCCGCTTGGTAAAGGGGGGTCCAGCGGGCTAGGGGACTCTTCGCAAGGCCGAGAGGAAGTCGGGCGACGGGAGGAGGGCATAGGGACTAGGGGTTAGGGACTAGTCCGCATTTCTCACCAGTCGGCGATCAGTGCTGACAGTGGCACACCGTGGTGAGATATGCCGGCTAGCGTTTGAGGACTATGCGCTGGCATCGGCGCGCGCTGGCGCAGGAGCCTTTTCGCTAAGCGCTTGGGGGCCGGAAACGCCCAACATCCGAGCACGAGAGAGAAGCAGGCCGGCGCGTCCCAACAGCCTCTGCTTCCAGCCCTTGTCCGCTAGCCCCTGATCCCTATAGCCTCTAGCCCCGCTCTCGCCCCAGCCACCCCATCGCGATCTATCCCGCCAGCCGGCGGATGCGATTGACCGGTTGGGCCAGGGCCGGCTTTTCGGCCCGATAGCGATACTGCATCAGGTAGGCGTCTTCCGGCGTGTCTTCATAATACGCCCGCAACACGGAGACGGCCCGAAAGCCGTTGTCGCGGAAGAAGAGTTGGGCCGGGAGGTTCGTCTCGCGGACTTCCAGTAGGATACGGCTGCGTCGCTGGGAGGAGAGTTTGGCGATCAACTTGGCAACCATTTGGGTGCCCACGCCACAGCGGCGGCAGTCGGCCGCCACCGCGAAATTCAACACGTGGATGCGGTTCTTGTGGAGTTCGTAGATCATGAACCCCACCACGCGGTCTTCGTATTCGGCGACCATGCCGATACAGTTGCGTTGCCGCAGGCAACGGATGAAGTCTTCTTCCAGCCAGGGGAATTCGAAGCACTCACGTTCCACGTCGAGTACCTCGGGCATGTCGCGTCGGATCATCCAACGGATGTGGACGCGGATTTCCTGCTTCTGGTCGGATTGCATGCCGGCCTCCTTCCATGTCGGCCAGTTACGATCCCTCGCGAGCGAGGTGTCCGGTGTATCCATTACCCCGGCGGGCGGCAGGCGTCGGCCTGTGGCGACTGGATTCCGTGTCGCCGCCGCAGCCGGGTTGTCGACCCCGTCTGCCGTCAACGTTGGTCGAAGATTAGCATATTCGCCGCAGTCCGCCAATACGAACTATCGGCGGTTTTATTCCGTTTCGCGGCAGCGCGGTGCGATGCACGGTCGACGGATATGGTTGACAAAAGTCCACTGATAGCATCCCTGTTGTCTCGTCTCTTGTCTACCTCCGATCGGCAAATGGCTCCACCTTCGCGCCGCCGAGATGGACGGCTCGCGGGTGTTGGACTATCCGTTCGTGGCCACGCGGTAGGGACGGGAGTCCGTCTCGGCCGCACGACAAACCCGCGTGGGGCTCTCGAACGCCGACCACACGCCTTTCGGGTATACTGCATAATGCCGGAGCCGATCGACGGAGACGCCGGGCCAGGGCGACGACGACCAGGGCAAGCCGTTGAAAATTGGCCGGCAGGGAGCCGTCGCGTGATGCTACATAACGCTCGATTGGGTTTGCGTCTGGTTGTTTTCGCCGTGGTTGCGGCGGTCTTGCTGGAAGCCGCGCCGGTGGTGCAGTCGGCCGATTCGAGGGCACCGATTCCCGCCCGCGGGGTCGAGCTCGCCGACCTGCGGATGGTCCGCTCGATGTTCGCCGAGGAGTTCATCGAAGCCACCACCGCGGTCGAACAGATCGCGCTGGCCCAACAGCTAATGCGCGAGGCCGAGCGGTCGAAGGAGTTGCGCTTCGCACTGCTGCGGGAGGCATGGGAGTTGGGGATCAAGGCGGGCGACCTCTCCGTGGCGAAGCAGGCCGCCCGTGCGATTTCCGATGGCTACCAGATCGACCCGGCGAAGCTCGAGGCCACAACCGTCGACCGCACGGCGAAGGTCGCGCGACATCCAAACCAGCAGCAGGCGGTGGCCGAGGAGGCCGTGGCGTTGATCGATACGTTTCTCCGCCGCGACGACTTCGACGGCGCCGTACGTCTCGAGGCCATTGCCCACGCCGCTGCTGGAAAGCTCCAAGACGACGAACTCTTGGCGACCGTGGCAGCCGCCAGTGAGAAGGTCGATCGGGCGGCCGAGTGGCACGCCGCCGTTACTCCTGCGCGGAAGACGCTCAATCGCGACCCCACCAATGCGGCCGCCAATTTGGCCGTGGGCCGGTATTACTGCTTCGCCGTCGGCGATTGGCCCAAGGGGCTGTTGATGCTGGCGGGGTGTTCCGACGGCACCTTGCGGGCGGTCGCCCTGGCCGAGTTGAAGCCGCAGAAGACGCCGGCCGATCAACTCGCCCTGGCCGATCGCTGGTGGAAACTCATCGACGCGCATCCGAAGGTGCCGCCCGAGGCCGCCCGCCAACGCGGCGCCCATTGGTACCACGCGGCGTACTTGGACCTCTCGAAAGAAGACAAGGCCCGAGCGAAGGAGCGGCTGGCCGCGGCAGGGCGGCGTGTGCCGAGGTCTCCGGCAGCGCGGCACGCCTTCACCCCCGGCGGATCGGAGCAGTTCTTCGCGAACGGCGGTACGCGGGCCAGCCACGCGGCCGTCGAGGCGGGGCTGCGGTGGCTGGCCGCGCACCAGATGCCCAACGGCTCGTGGTCGTTTCTGCAGCACACGGCCCCGAACTGCAACGGCCAGTGCCGCAACCCGGGCATGCACAAGGAGGCAACTCGTGGAGCTACCGCGATGGGCCTGTTGCCGTTCTTGGGCGCCGGCCATACGCACAAGACGGGCGAGTACAAAGAGACCGTTGAGGCCGGGCTAGCCTACCTTTCCAGCGCGATCAAACTCGACCCGCTCAAGGGTGGCAGCCTGTACGAAGGCGGCGGGCGGATGTACTCGCACGGCTTGGGGGCGATGGCGCTCTGCAAGGCCTACGCCATGACCGACGACAAAGCCCTGCACAATCCGTCGCAATCGGTGATCAGCTTCATCTGCTACGCCCAGGACCCCCTCGGCGGCGGATGGCGTTACGAGCCGCGTCAGAAGGGCGACACGTCGGTAGCCGGCTGGCAGATCATGGCGCTGAAAACCGGCCACGGGGCCTTCCTCCACGTGCCCCCGATCGTGGTCAAAAAGGCCTTTGCTTTTCTCGACGACGTTCAGGCCAACAGCGGTGCCAACTACGGCTACACCGGCCCCGGCGCCGGCCCGGCCACCACGGCCATCGGCCTGCTCTGCCGGATGCACCTCGGCTGGAAGCGCGACAACCCGGCCTTGCAGCGCGGCGTCGAGCACCTCAGCAAGTTGGGCCCCTCGCACAGCAACCTGTATTACAACTACTACGCCACGCAGGTCCTCTACCACTGGCAAGGCGACATGTGGGAACAGTGGAACAAGCAGATGCGAGACTGGCTGATCGAGACGCAAGTCAAAGGCACGACCCACGAGGCCGGAAGCTGGTACGTCGGCGGCGGCCACGGCAAATCCGGCGGCCGGCTCTACAGCACGTCGATGGCGCTGATGATCCTGGAGGTCTACTATTCTCCCCTGCTGCCGATCGATCGTGAAGAGGCGGGGGAGTGACGCTGGCGCAGGCTCTCGACGAGAGCACGCAGACTCCCCCGGCCAAAGGCAAGACTCACCGTGGCGCGGGGCAACGCCGACGTTGAATGTGGCTACCGCGAAAGTCAGTCGTCTATCTCAGATTAGGGGTCGGTCATGCGAAGAGGTCAACGGCCAAGGGGTTGCCATTCCTTCCCGGTCTTCCAGACCCATTCACCCTTCGTGTTGAGGTACCCGGCGCCGTTGCGCGTGACGACCAAGGCGAGACCATTCCGGAAGTCGGAAGCCCTCGTCATTCCTGCGACAGGAAAAGCCAGATGGCCTTCCGTGTCAATGTATCCCACCGCTGTCTCACGCCGACCTTCAGATTCGATCCAGTAGCGAACCGCGGCTAATCCGTTGGAGAAATCACTCGCACGCTCGAACCTGGGTTCGATGGCAAAATCCCCTGTCTTGTCGATGAAACCCCACGGTCCGCCCCGGAGTTCGGCAACACAAGCCAGTCCGTTCGAGAAGTAACCTATCTTCGCAAACGTCTTCTCGAACGCCCGTGTCCCATCCCGCTTGATGAAGATTCCATGCCCTTTGTAGAGGACCCCTGCCAGGCCTTCCGCGAACCCGCAACCGAGCGTAGCCTCCGGGTCCAATTCCAGGACCATGTTGCCTTTGCGGTCGAGATAGCCCCACCTCCCTGCTCGACGTACCGGTGCCAATCCCTCTGAGTAGTCTAGCATCATTTCGTATTCCGGCTTCACGACAACGCGACCTCGTAGATCGAGGATGCCCCACTTCCCATTCTGCCGAACTGGCAGGAGCCCATCGCACACGCACCCGTAGAACGCGTCCGTTTCGAAACCGGCTGCAACTTCCCCTTGCCTGTTCAGGACTTTCACATCGCCCTCCGCCGTCCGAGTCTTGTATAGGCCGCCTCCGATTGATGCGACAAGCTTTGCGCCCGTGGCTCCCGGAAGCCGAGTCACAGAGAGCCGGTCTTGATGCAGTTGAATGCTGAACCAGTCTGCGCCCTTCCGTGCCATGACGACGTTGCCGGGCGGGATGATGAACATCTTGTCGTATACCGGCTCGAGCAGAACGTTGCCCTCTTGGTCGATCACTCCAAACGCTCCATCTTCGCAGATCTCGAACAGCGGCAGAGGGTTGTCCTTGCCCTGCTCTTGCCCGGAACTGACGGAGGACCACGCGCAAATGCTCCATCCCAAGAGCGTTACTTTCGCGAGCGTACTCATTCTATTCCCCTCTGAGGCCACAAGTAACTCCGGCAAGAGATCGTCCCGGGGCACCGGCTTGCTACCTTCCGAAATGCCGATCCGCAAAGCCCATATACTGCTGCCAATCATAATCCGTCACGTCGTGCCCGCCGGTGCGGATGTGGTAGCCGATGCGGCCGGCGGACGGCTGGTCGACCTCGGGCATCTTCTCGGCCGGTAGCCCGTCGGTGCCCATTAGCCGATAGACCGGATCGGCGCCCTTGGCGGAGAGGAACTCGCCGCGGGGGTCGGCCCAGCGGTCTTGCTCGGCACTGGCCACGTAGACGGGCCGCGGGGCCATCAGGGCGATCAGCATGTGTTGATCGATGGGCAACTCGCCTTCGCGATCGTTGTACTTCTTGAAGTTGCCGCAGAACCAGTGCGGGAACGAGGTGTTGATCCGCCGGACCGTCTCGCCAAAGCAGCGCCGGCTCAGCGCGGCCCCGCCGCAGCCGGAGTTGTTCGAGATCACCAACGCGAAGCGCGGATCGCTGGCCCCGGCCCAGAGCGACGTCTTCCCCAGCCGGGAATGTCCCAACACGGCCACGTGGCGATGGTCGATGCCCTTGTCCGTCTCGAAGTAGTCCATCGCCCGGCTCAGTCCCCAGGCCCAGGCGGAGATGGTTGCCCACTGGTCCGGCCGTGGGCGGGTTTGGCCTTCCTCGTAGAAGAGCGGATGGACGCCGTTTTGGAACTCGTCGTGGAAGTCGGGATCGATATCGCCGCAATAAATCGTCGCCAGGCCGAAGCCGCGGGCGAGGATTTTTTCGACCGGCCATCGCCGCGACGCCACGCCACGCGATTTCTCGGTCGCCCGATTGTCCACGATGCCGTACGAATTGTTGCTCCGCATCCAGCGATCCGAAAGCGTGATGCCCGGGTCGTCGCAGATGGTGTGATTGCCGTAGAAGTTCAGCCCCACGAACGTCGGCACCGGCTTCTTCGCGGCGTTGGGCAGATAGAGCAGGATGTCCATCGACGGCCCGTCGTCGTCCGCCGTGAAGTGAACCGTGATCTGCTTCCGCGTGGCCTTGCCGCCGAGTGCGTCGGACGTGGAGGTTACCTTGAACCGCAGTCCCTCCGGCCGCGGCGGGGCGATGCCGAACATCTGGGTCTGAAACAGCCGGAAGATCTCCGCACGGCGGCGCGGCCAGGTGTCGGCGGTCACCGCCCGGCCGTCGTTGTCGACCAACGGATCCGGCAGCGTGTAGTCCGGCACTTTGCTCTCGTCGTAGTTGGTCCCCGGCCGTTGGGGCTCGGCAACGCAGAGCGCCGCTGTCGTCAGTGCCAAGATCATGCCGAATAAAGCGATCGAGCGGTTCATTGGGACGTCACTCCATAGTGAAGGATGTGCGATAGGGACCGGGCACAGCGGCTGGGCCGCGCCGACAACGAGGGTCTCACGAAACGGCCCGCCACGCCCGTACCATAACTCGCCCAGCGTTCTGGTGCAACGATTCCGTAAGTGTGGGCCTCAGGAACTCGAGCTGTCCCCGTTTGGGCCGGCCGGACAAACACAGAGGCACCTCCCGCAATAGGGCGTCAGGCCGTTGTATCGTTTCACGCGTTCTTGCCAGGGGTCCATCTCCGCTTTGTAACGCAAGAGTTCCTCGGCGGTGGGCTCGGTCTTCGGCATCGGGACGTCTCGGTAGCCGCCGGTGCATTTCAGCATGCCGCTGCAGCCCCAGCGACACTTCCAGCCCACCAGCTTGCCGTACTCCACGCTCTTGCCGCCGAGTTGGATGCGTACGACGTCGTCGAGTTCACGGGGTATCGCGCCGGTCGGGCAGGCCCGGGCACATTGGAATCCGCACGCCTGAGGATCACAAAGTCGGACGTCCTGCATCGCGTCGCCCCGAAGCGGGGCGTTGGTGACGATGCTGGTCAGCTTCTGCCGGGTGCCGAACTCCGGCGTTATCAGCATCGTGTGCCAGCCGATCCGCCCCAACCCGCAGGCCACGGCAATGTGCTTGTGGGAGGCGTCGCCGGGGCCGCCGGGATACTCCGGCGTCGGTTTCAACAGGTGCGGGATATTGGCCGGAAACGGGTACGCCCGATAGCCGCGGCGCTCCAGGAACTTGGCTCCCCGATAGGCCAGCCGATCGAGCTGCGGATTGATCAACGTCAAGGTGAACAACTGATAGGAGTGATAGGACGCCGGCACGCTGTGCTCACGGACACTGCGGGCGATCAGGTCGCAGCTTGCCTGATTGATCGACAGGCCGATCGATATCATGCTCCGAGCGTCCGGGAGATAGCGTCGGGGTCTCATGACGTCGGGAGCCCCCTGCATCCACTCCGCCGGGCCGAACCCCACGAGGTCCGCGCCTTCGGCCGTGAGGTGTTCCCTCAGTTCCGCGGTCAATTGCCGATCGGCGCGATTCAACTGCGACATCCTGACCTCGTTTCTGCAAAGCGGTGGTCTGCCCTTCGCCGACGCGTTGCTCGGAGAGGCAATCGAGCGGGCCGTCGGCTACCACGATGGATCACCTGGCAGACCAAACCGTCGGCAACGGGGCGTAACGGCCGAGGCACGCAATGAATCTACCGGATGTCGACCCGGCGGTCAACGAAACAGATCGTTCTGATCCCTCTGGTGAAAGCCGAGAATCCGAAGCGGAGTCACTCGACGGGCGCGCTTCGCGAGCGGGGTCCGTGCCAAGGTGGTCTACCGCGTTGCCACGAACGGGTAGTTCAATACGCGCGAGCCGTCCATCTCGGCGGCGCGGAGGCGGAGCGATTTGCCGATCAGCTCCTGGCCGTTGGGTAGGCGATAGATGCGGACGTCGGCGCCGCGGGCGAGACCGATGATTTGGGTCTTCGACGGGCGGCGGCCGGGGACGAACAACTGGCAGCGGAAGTTGACGATCGAGTCGGTCGAGTTGACCAGCCGTTGCCGGACCTCGAGTTCGCCCTGCGAATTCAGCCGCGAGATGACCTCCACGGTGACGTTACCCAGCCCTACGTCCATTTGGCGATAGACGCTGAAGCGGTCGAGCCGTTCGCCGTTGATTTGGAAGTCGACGCGAATCTTGTGGCGGCCGCTGGCGGCGGTGAAGGGAAACGCGATTTGGAAGTCCTGCTGCAGCGCTTCGCCGGCGGCCAGGTGGAAGGCAATGCGTGAAGGCGTAACCTGCCAGACTTCCGGCAAGATCAACTCCGCCTCGCCGCCGAGGCCTCGGCCGTACGTGTTCTCGAAGTTCACGGCGTTGGGGTGCGGCCGGCCGAAGATGCTGGGGATCTGTTTGCGCTCGATCGACACACCCATCCGCCAGAGAGCGATCGACTCGCTAAGCCCGGTGACGAACGTGGGCAGCCGGCCGACGCGGATCACCTGGCGATGATCCTGCTGCTGCGGCGTCTCGCTGCGGCCCCAAATGTCGATCCGCCGCACGTCTTCGCCCAGGTAGATCACTTCCTCGGTGGGCTGCTCGTTCCAAACGACCATCACCGCTTTGCCGTCGCGGGAGAAGATATGGTTGGGGCTTCCGCCGGGCAACTGGATGCTGCCGATGTAGGTCGATCCGCTGAGCAGCATTGCGGCCGTGCGCCATGGCAGAAACAACTCACCCGGCGTGCCGTCGTCGTGGATCAGTCCGTGGCCGTCGCCGAACGGGTTGGGGCAGAAGACGGCGTCGGCCCCGTGCATCTTGGCCGCCATCATCCGCCGTACCAGATCGGCCGCCCGAACCTCGACCGGATAGACGCCGGCGGGGATCGGCTCGAGGGTGACCCAGCGGGCGAATCGTCCATGCCGTGTTTCGCCCGGCTGTGCGGTACCGTCGACGTCGAGATAGGCGGCCAACTCCTCGTGCGTCAGCGGCGGCTGGGCCGAAAAGGTCATCGCCCGCCACGGCAGGTTGCCGTCGTCGGCCGCTGGTATCGCCGCCAGCCAACTCCAGGGGATCGCTACGTTGACGTCCTGCCCTACGCGATCCAGTTCGGACTTGACCTCGGCCACCTTGGCCAGCAGGTTCGGGTGGCCGACGAAGCTGGTGTCGGTATCGTGGCCAAGCTGCCACCAATGGACTCGCGTGGCCAGCCGAGTCATGGTCGGCTCCAGCGAGGGATACCAGGTTTCCGGCTCGGGATCGAAGACGTCGGCCGCGGGCAGCGCCGCCGAAGGCCGGCCGTATTGACTCCGCAGCGGCTCGGGCGGCTCGTCGAGCAGGCCGACCAATTCGACGCCCTGGGTGCCAAGCCGCTCGGCAAATGCCAGGAGTTGCTCGATCTGTTTGGGATCGGCGTCCTCGCCGTACCAAAGTGGAAACTTCACCCAGTTGACGCCGGCCGCTGCGATCAGTTGGGCCAATTGCGGCAGCGGCATGGGACGGTTGCCGGAGGGGATCGTCCAACCGAAATCGCCGCCGGGCGGACACCGCGCCGGCTCGACCACCACCAGACTCAGCTCCCGCTGCTGAACCAGCCCCGCGTTGCCGCGTATCGTTGCCCGAACCCGATAGTAACCCGAGCCGGGGATCTCCGGCTGCCAGGTCGTCTGGCCGGACGTTTCCGGCGGCTCGGCCGAGACGTCGTCCGACGCGGAGTCCTCCGTCGCGTCGGCATCGGGAACGTCAGCATTCGGGGCGTCGGCATTCGGCCGGTCCGTATCGGACGCATCTGTATCGGGCGCATCCGTATCGGGCGGGTCGATCTTGAAGCGCTGCTTGAGCCGCGCAAGCACGACGCCGGTAACGTCCTCCAACACGAATTCGACTTCCGGGCTGGCATCCAGCGAACCGGAGATACCACAGTGGATTTCGACGCCGGCCGCCTCGGCGAAGAAGTTGTGGGGGTCGTTGGTGCGCAGGGCAAGCCGCGGCAGCCGCCCCAGCCAGACGTCGTCGAAGCGCACGCTCCCTTGCAGGTCCTCGCGGTCGTCCGGCTCCACGTGCAACGCAACCGACGCCGCGCGGACTTGATTGCTGCTGGGCGTAATCGGCCCGATGCGCAGCTTCTGCCAGCCGTTACTGTAGCGGACCTTCTCGGAAGAGAACGTCTCGAGCGGATGCCGGTTTTCGTCTTGCAGCGTGAGCGAGAATCGGGCCCAGTCGAATTCGAGGCCTTCGGTCTTCAGCCGGACTTCGAGCACGTAGCTGTGGCGGGCGTCGATCGGCACGGACGGCCCGAGTGCCGCCGCGGCGCCGCCGTCCATATCGAACCGCAGGCAACGCGCACCTTCGGCCGAGGGCTCCTCGACGATCTCGACCTTCACCCAACGGGGATAGCCCGGCCCTTGTTTCCGCAGCCAGCCGTCGGGCCAGGCGTTGAAGTTCCTGTCCCACGTTTCTTCAAAGCCGCAGTGGAAGATCTCGACCGCCTCGGGATACCTCGCGTGGGCATCGGACGGAGCATTCGTGCCAACCGCTACGATACAGAATGTCAACAACACGCTCATGAGCCGTAGATCCCCTACGCGAGTTCAAGGATTACGTAGACTTTATCGGCCACCCGCTGCACCTGCTCAAGGGGAAGGGAACGCCCCGTCACGACCGGCAATCGGCGCGGCGGAGTGGCCGGGATTCTGGGCTGTGCGGGGCCTGGCGTTAAAACAGGCAAGGTTCGGCACGAAAACCGGCAGCCCACTAGCTCCACAGAGGGGCGGGAGCCCGTTTTCGTTGGCCGTGCGGGATTGACTTTCCGAGGCAATCTGCGATACTGAGGCAAGTTGCTGAGGTTTCGTTCGCCCGATTGAGGCACTTACTCGCGTATCTGCAACCTCACTCGTGAGGCAGCTCTCCCGACACGCGTCTCTGACGTTGCGGTCTTGTCCGTTGCGATCGTCTAGCGTGTCGAAGTGATCCGTTCGTCTGCGGGTCAGATTCCCTATTGGATTTGAAGGCGGAGAGTCCGTCCGTGTATAGCGTTCTTGTAATGAGGTTTTCGCACTAAGAGAGGCAATACGATGTTCCGGTGGACGAGTTGTTTCGTGGCCTCGGCTATTCTGGGGGCGGGATTGGCGGAGGCATCGGCGATTAGCGTTGACGTCTCGGCGACAGCGAACTACCACTTCGCCGGCCAAACACCTAGCGACTTCCCGCTGCGAAGCACGCAGTATCCAAGCGGTGCCTATTACACGTTTGAAGGAGACGGCAACAATCTGGCCTGTCTGCCGCCCTTTGTGGACGTTTCGGCGTATTCCGTTGTCTCAGTTAATGCTACCGGCCAATGGGCTGGCGGTCCTCCGCCCAAGGCAACGTCGGATCCCGACGGCAACGGGAACTACGGAAGCGGCACTGGCGATGCGTACGACGACCTAGGCATCAGTCTACTGGTTGCACACGGCGATCGTCTGGTCGGCGTGTTCTTGACGGATTCCAAACCCGATCCGGCGCGGACGCCTCCGATACTCAGTTCTGCAACCAATGACGACATGACGCACCCTATGTTGCAGCAAGCCTTCGACATCGGTGCGAACCTGGAGAACATCGCGGTCCCGGAAGGAGCCACACGGCTCTTCTTCGGTTTCCGAGACAACCACGGGTGGAACAACAACGTTGGGACTGTTACCGCCACGGTCGTCCCCGAACCGTCCGCCCTCATGTTCCTAACCACCGGTCTCAGTGCCCTCGGGCTGATCGTCTGCCGCCGGCGGAGACGGTTTCGCGGATAGTTGGTGAACAAACCCCAAATCCAAGTCTGATGAGGCATTATCATGTTCTGCAAGACGACACGAGCGGCTGCTTTTCTTATTGCAGGGGTGATTGTGATGGTGGGGGGTGTCCGCGTAGAAGCGGACACTCTGACATTCGATTTCGACTCCGGGCTTGGGCCAAACTTCTCCGGTACCGAAGAGGGTGACTTCTGGACGATAGACGCAGATGGCCCGACGGTTCGGATTGCCAAACCGGCTGATGATGGCAGTTATGAGAGCAACGGTTGGGCTCGGGCAAAGGTGGAATCCGTCTTCACCGCAGGCGGGGACTTCACGGCCACGGTCGACTTCACCTTGCACGACTTCCCCGGCCCGAGTGGAAGAGACATGCTCAACGAGTCCTTGTTCTCCGTATTGCCTACCTCCGGCGGTGAGTTTTCCGTCTTGAGATTCATGCTGGGGCCTTCCAAACACCGTATTGAGGCCTGGGTCACTCCAGGCGGGGCTCTTGGTCTGGCAGCCTTGGACATCATGGAAGGCCGCTACCAAATCAAGCTGTAGTGTTTCAACTCAAATGGCACAAAGTGGAGGGTAGGTGACGATCTCCTC